>CP024846.1:0-326562 GCA_004564215.1 Beijerinckiaceae bacterium
CGGCTTTGGCCAATGCGGCAAGCGCGGCGTCTTCTTGATCATAGGCATGGACTTGCGCGAAAGCGGCCATCCGCAGCGTGAATGTTCCGACGCCGGAGAAAAGATCGGCGATCCGTTTCGCATTGGTCACGGCTGCGCAAACTTTTTCGGCGAGCATATCCTCGCCTTTCTGGGTTGCTTGCAGAAAGGCGCCGGGCGGGGGCTCGACCGTGGCTTTTCCCATGGCAAGCATCGGCGGACGCCGGGAGATCACAATCGCACCATGGTTGGAAAGCCGGGCGAGGTCATGCTCCAGGGTAACCGCGACGAGCGCCCGCGTTTCGGCTTTACCCAGGGGGCCATGTCCCTTGAGGTCGACATCGAGGCCGGAGTCCGTCGCCGTGATCAGAATGTCGAGCGGCTGACCGGAGAGACGCAGGGCCTGCGCAAGCGCGCGGGCGGCCGGCAGCGCTTTGTCCATCGAAGGCGCCAGGACCGGACATGAGTCGATCGCGACGATGTCATGCGCTCGCGCGCGCATGAAACCGACGGTCGCTTGACCCTGATTATATCTTGCGTGAAATGTTGCGCGTCGCCGGCCCGTCCCATGCGCATCGACAAGGTCCGACACATCGATGCCCAACCCGGCGTGCCGCAGCGTATCGCTGACGAGGTCGTGCTTCCAGCGAGCGTAAGAGGGCGCATCCAGCGTTTGCACGGCGCAGCCGCCGCAAATCGAAAAATAGCGGCAGAAGGGGGCGATCCGATGGGGACTTGGGATCGAAACTTCGACCAGGGTGCCGCGTGACCCATCAACTTCGGCGATGATTGTTTCATCGGCCAAGGCATAGGGGACAAAGACCAATCCGTCCGGGCTTTGTGCAATTCCCTCGCCGCGCTGGCCAAGGCGGTCGATGCGGAGCTTTGCGTTGAGGCTGATCATCCTCGTCGGGCGCCGAGCAGAAATTCGCAGTTTCCATCGCCGCCTTCGATCGGCGAGCGTATCGTGCCGACGACGCGCCATCCGAGGCTTTCGATCAGCGCTTCTATTTTCATACAGACCTCACGCCTCACCGCCTCGTCCTTGACGATGCCCTTGCAGACTCGCTCCGGACCTGCCTCGAACTGCGGTTTGATCAGAACCACCAATGTTGTGTCCGGGGCCGTCAGCGGCAGGACAACCGGCAGCACCAGCGTGAGCGAAATAAAGCTGACGTCGCAGCTCAAAAACGAAGGCGCGGGCGCAAGGGACTCCGACGTCAGCCGACGTGCATCGGTTCCCTCCCGCAATTTTATGCGTGAGTCGCGTGCGAGATTGGGATGCAATTGTCCGTGCCCGACGTCGACGCAGACGACTTCCGCTGCACCGCGCGAGAGAAGCACATGGGCAAAGCCGCCGGTCGAAGACCCGATGTCGAGGCAATATCGACCGGCGGGATCGAAGCCGAACGCATCGAGCGCGGCGACAAGCTTGACGCCGCCACGCGACACCCAAGGGTAGGGTGCTTCCGCCTCGATTTTGGTTTCGGCATCGACAGGCTCGGAGGCTTTGCGAAGGACCCTGCCATCGACGCGGACGAGACCGGCCGCGATCGCTTCTTGCGCCTTGGCGCGGCTTGCGAAGAATTTACGCTCCACAAGTGCGAGATCGGCGCGTTGGCCTGTAATTTTGACCGCCAATTTAGCAACTCCGGTGCTGCCTACGCCGGCTGAAACAAGAACCAGCCGTCATCGCGGATCGCACGGGTGATCTCTTAGCAGCTGCCGGAGAAATTTTCACCTCGGAGATAGGGCTTTTAGCCCGCAATCTCCGACGGAGACCGTCGTGGGACGCGCACGATAGGTAGGCTTCGCTGCTTGCGAAATGCCGGCGGGAGAAAACTTATGTTAAGCTCGCTCGCGCCAGCCCACCGACCTGAGCCTCAAGCGATCATGCACTTGACCGCGTCACTTTCGCGGCCGAGCGCCGACAGGACTTTGGCTACAATCCCCTTCGAGTCCAGACCCGCGGCGGCGTAGAGTTTCTCCGGCTTGTCATGATCGAGGAAAACGTCCGGGAGCACCATGGAGCGGAATTTGAGACTCCGCGCGCCGATGCCGTCGAGCGCCCCCTCTTCGGAAAGGGTCTGCATGACGAACGCACCAAAGCCTCCGACCGAGCCTTCCTCGATCGTAATGAGAACTTCATGATTGGCCGCAAGGCGGAACAGGAGGTCGAGATCGAGCGGCTTGGCGAAACGCGCATCGGCGACGGTCGTCGAAACGCCGTAGGTGGCAAGGTCTTCGGCTGCCTTCAAAGCCTCGGTCAAACGGGTGCCGAGCGAAAGGATCGCGACCTTATTGCCTTCGCGCAAAACTCTGCCGCGCCCGATCTCCAGGATTTTTCCCATCGCAGGCATGTCGACACCGACACCCTCGCCGCGTGGGTAGCGAAGCGCGATCGGGCCTTCGTCATAGGCCGCCGCGGTTGCCACCATATGCACGAGCTCGGCTTCGTCGGCCGCTGCCATCACGACCATGCCGGGCAAAATCCCGAGGAAAGAGACATCGAACGAACCCGCATGGGTTGCCCCGTCGGCGCCAACGAGACCGGCCCGGTCGATCGCAAAACGCACCGGCAATTTCTGAATGGCCACGTCATGGACAATCTGGTCATAGCCGCGTTGCAGGAAGGTCGAATAGATCGCGCAAAACGGTTTATAGCCTTCGGTCGCCAAACCTGCCGCGAAGGTGATGGCGTGCTGCTCGGCGATCCCGACATCGAAAATGCGTTGGGGGAAGACTTTTTGAAACATGTCGAGGCCGGTGCCGCTCGGCATCGCGGCGGTGATCGCGACGATTTTTTCATCCTGCTGCGCTTCGGCGATCAGGGCTTCGGCGAACACCCGCGTATAGGAAGGCGCGTTGGCCTTTGGCTTCACCTGGACGCCGGTGACGACATCAAACATGTTGACGCCATGATATTTGTCGGTCGACGCCTCGGCGGGCGCGTAGCCCTTGCCCTTTTGCGTCACCACATGGACGAGGATCGGCCCAGCCTCGGCATCGCGGACGTTTTTCAGGACCGGAAGCAAGTGATCGAGATTGTGACCGTCGATCGGCCCGACATAATAGATGCCGAGCTCCTCGAACATGGTACCGCCGGCCCAGAAATTGCGGGCGAATTCCTCGGTCTTGCGGGCCCGGTCATAGATGAATTTGGGCAAGTGCCGGCCAAGCTGTTTGGCGGATTCGCGGACTGTCCGGTAAGTGCCGCCCGAAACGAGGCGTGCAAGATAAGCGGAGAGCGCGCCGGCGGGAGGCGCAATCGACATTTCATTGTCGTTGAGGATGATGATCAGGCGCGAATGCATGGCGCCGGCATTGTTCATTGCCTCATAGGCCATGCCGGCGGACATAGCGCCATCGCCGATGACCGACACGACATGAGATTTTTTGCCCGCAAGCGTATTTGCGACCGCCATTCCGAGTCCGGCAGAAATGGACGTCGAAGAATGTGCCGCGCCGAAAGGGTCGTATTCGCTTTCGGTCCGTCTGGTAAAGCCAGAAAGACCGCCGCCCCGGCGCAAAGTCCTGATCCGGTCGCGCCGTCCGGTGAGAATTTTGTGCGGATAGGCCTGATGCCCGACGTCCCAAATCAAGCGATCGCGGGGCGTATCGAAAACATAATGCAGGGCAACCGTGAGCTCGACCACACCGAGGCCAGCTCCAAGATGGCCGCCGGTCACGGAGACCGCATCGATCGTCTCCGTGCGCAACTCCTCGGCCACCTGGACGAGGTCGGATTCGTTAAGGCGCCGCAGATCCTCGGGTGAGCCGATCGTGTCGAGCAAGGGGGTTTTGGAATTTGTCGTCACGAGCGCCTCTTTAAAAGCAAGATCGGAAACAGGGTTCGCGCGATCAGGAAACCTCCGGATCGAAAACCAGGTTAGTTCTCGCCTAGTCAACCTTAGGGTGAATAACGAACAAAGCCAAAAGTCGCAACGCGAACTGCGTCAAGGAGAAGCAGACGACAGATTTTCATGCACGGTCGCGACTTTTGCGTCACAGTTGATTAGCAATTCAGCAGGGTTTAGCCAAGCTCACCGTGTTTTTCCGCACCGACTCTACATTGTTGGTTGGTTTCGGCTTTCGCCCGGCGTTAACTTTCTCGTGCCGGTCGGCGCAAGGATAAGTAAAGATTTACGGGGAAGAGAGAATGATTGACGTAAGCAGCCAGCAGGCCGGATGTAAAGCCTGCAAAGCCGTGCCGGAGGTGGGGGCTGCAAATTGACAGGAAGTTAAAGCTTAGCTCGGAACTTTAATTTCGCGGGGAAGGGCAACTTGATGGCATATTCGTTGAAAACCGATCCGGTTTCGAATGAGCCGGACAATCTGAGGGCGGCCATTGAAAGCCTGAGGCCTCGGTGGCGGTGGATCGTCGCCTTGGGGGCTTTGATCGCCGGAATGGGTCTTGCCGCGCTTATTCTGGTCGTTTCGGCGACCATAGCCTCGGTTTATACGATCGCCGTCTTCATGATTGTTTCCGGGGCGGCCGAGATAGCGACCGGTGTTGGTGCCAAGACCTGGGGCCGCTTCTTGCTGTGGATTATTGCCGGGCTGGCCTATATCGTCGTCGCAGCCTTTGCGCTGGCTCAGCCCTTGATTGCAGCATCTTTCTTTACTTTGGTGCTCGGCATCGGAATGATCGCGACGGGGTTGGTGCGGATCTATCTCGGGGCTCATCTAGGGGGGCCTCTGCGTGGTCCGGTTCTGCTCGCGGGCCTGCTGACGGCGGTGCTTGGTGTCTTGATCGTTGCAGGTTGGCCGCAGAATAGCTTTTTTATCCTCGGCATTCTCCTTGGCCTCGATCTCGCCTTTTGGGGCGCCGCCTGGATTGGGTTCGGGTTGCGCTTACGCAAGCTGTGAACTCCACCGATCGGTCCGTGCGGGACATTTAGGATTGCTTGGATCGCTTTGGCGAGGCCGCCGATGTAACTTAGCAAAACAAAGAACGGCGGAGCTCAATTCCGTCGTCAAAGGTTAGCCATGGTCAAATGGGTTTATACTTTCGGTCAGGGCAAGGCCGAAGGCGACGGCAGCCTCGGCGACCTTCTCGGTGGCAAGGGGGCGCATCTCGCGGAGATGGCGAGGCTTGGGCTTCCCGTGCCGCCAGGCTTTACGATCACAACGGAAGTCTGCCGCTATTTTTACGAAAGTGGAAAGCAATTTCCGCCGGACCTCAAGAACCAGGTGGAAGCCGCGCTCGGCTTCATCGGCGAACTCACGGGACGCCGTTTTGGCGACCCGCGAAATCCGCTGCTCGTCTCGACTCGGTCCGGCGCCAAGGCTTCCATGCCGGGCATGATGGATACGGTGTTGAACCTCGGTCTCAACGACGTCACCGTCGAAGCATTGGCGAGGCAATTCGATGATGAGCGCTTCGCTTATGATTCCTATCGCCGTTTCATTCAAATGTACGCCAATGTGACGCTCGGGATCGAACATCATGAGTTCGAGGAAATCCTCGAGTTCTATAAGGAAAAAAAGGGAGTCAGCCTCGATACCGAGCTCTCCTCCGAGGATTTGAAAAGACTGGTTGCCGAGTTCAAGGCAAAGGTCGAAAAATCTCTGGGCCAGCCGTTCCCGCAGGATCCGCATGAACAGCTCTGGGGGGCGATCAGCGCCGTCTTCGGCTCCTGGATGAATCCGCGTGCCGAAGCCTATCGGCGAATGCACAATATTTCGCCGCGGTCTGGTACGGCGGTCAATATTCAAGCCATGGTCTTTGGCAATATGGGTGAGACATCGGCCACGGGGGTTGCCTTCACGCGCAGTCCGTCGACCGGGGTCAAGGAGCTGTTCGGCGAATTCCTGCTCAATGCGCAAGGCGAAGATGTCGTCGCCGGACTCCGAACGCCGCAAAATATAACCGAAGCCGCGCGTGTAGCGGCAGGCTCCGAACAGCCGTCGATGGAATCCGCGCTGCCGGAAGTCTTCGCGGAATTCGTCCGCGCCACCGAACTCCTCGAAAAACACTATCGCGAGATGCAGGACGTCGAATTCACCGTGGAGCGCGGCAAGCTGTGGATGCTGCAGACACGGACCGGCAAGCGCACCACCGCGGCGGCGCTCCGCATCGCCGTTGACATGACGAATGAAGGTTTGATCAGCAAGGAGGAGGCGCTTAACCGCGTCGTTCCGGCTTCGCTCGAACAAGTTCTTCATCCGGCGCTCGATCCGAATGCGCCGCGCCAGGTGATCGCCACCGGCCTGCCAGCGTCGCCGGGTGCGGCCAGCGGCGAAATCGTGTTCAATTCCAGCGAAGCGGAGCAGGTCCGAAGTGCCGGCCGCAAAGCCATCTTGGTTCGGGTCGAGACCAGCCCCGAGGACATCCAGGGTATGCATGCGGCGGAAGGCATTTTGACGACGCGCGGCGGCATGACCTCCCATGCGGCGGTCGTCGCGCGTGGCATGGGCAAGCCCTGCGTGTCCGGCGCCGCGACGGTCCGAATAAATTATACGAATGCCACGCTGACGGCGTCCGGCATGACCTTCAACAAGGGCGATTTGCTGACCATTGACGGCACGACCGGACAGGTCATGAAGGGCATCATCGAGATGCACCAGCCCGAGCTTTCCAACGAGTTCACCATCCTCATGGAGTGGGCGGACGCAGCGCGCCGCATGGACGTGAGGGCCAACGCCGATACGCCGCGCGATGCCCGCGTCGCGCGCCGGTTCGGCGCGCATGGGATCGGCCTTTGTCGCACCGAACATATGTTTTTTGAAGACGGCCGCATCGTTCCGATGCGGGAGATGATTCTCGCGGTCGATGAAGAGGGCCGGCGTGCGGCCCTCGCCAAGCTTCTGCCCATGCAGCGCGCCGATTTCGCGGAGCTGTTCGAGATCATGGCAGGGCTTCCGGTCACCATCCGGCTGCTCGATCCGCCCTTGCACGAGTTTTTGCCGCGAACCCAGGCAGAGATCTCGGATGTCGCGAAAGCCATGGGCGTTTCACTGGAAAGGCTGACCCAGCGGACCGCGGAGTTGAGCGAGGTGAACCCGATGCTCGGGTTTCGCGGCGCAAGGCTCGCGATCGCCTATCCCGAAATCGCGGAAATGCAGGCCCGCGCCATTTTCGAAGGCGCGATCATGGCCCGAGCCAAGACGGGGATGGACGTGCGGCCGGAAATCATGACGCCGCTCATTGTCGCCAAGGCCGAGTTCGACCTCATCAAATCGCGCGTCGACGCCATCGCACAGGCCGTTGCCGCCGAGATGAAGCAGACGATTGCCTATTCTGTCGGCACGATGATCGAGACGCCGCGGGCCAGTTTGCGGGCCGGCGATCTCGCCCAGTCCGCCGAATTCTTTTCATTCGGCACCAATGATCTTACGCAGACCTGTCTCGCCCTTTCGCGTGACGATGCCGGGAGCTTCTTGGCGGAATATGCGGCCAAGGGGATTTTGCCCGGCAACCCTTTCTCCACAATCGACCGGGAAGGGGCCGGCGAATTGATTGAAATCGCCTGCAGACGCGGGCGCCAGTCGCGGCCAAGCCTCAAGATCGGACTTTGCGGGGAACATGCCGGCGATCCTTCCTCGATAGATTTTTTTGAGATTGTCGGTCTGGATTATGTGTCCTGCTCGCCCTTCCGGGTGCCGATCGCGCGGCTTGCCGCGGCGCAGGCCGCCTTGCGAAGAAAAGCCGCCCGGCAGGCGTGAGAGGCGGCTCCACAGTCTAAAGCGGCGGTTGCGCTTTCTGCTGTCAAGCTGTTTAGCTATTGGCACTTTGCTGCCCGACATTTTTACAGCAACGCTGGGTTCGGCGCTTTTAAGCTTTGCCGTTTTAGCTGAGTGTCGAGGTGATTTGACTTCACCCTCGACTTTTGGACCTATCGATGTCTCTGGCTTCCCATTTCGTTCAAGACCATGGGCACGCTTCTTGCTCGCGTGAAGAGGGGATTGTGAATGACGGCAACTCTAGACGATCGGTCTCGTGTTGCAGGTGGATGCAGAGTCAGCAATTCGATAATCAGAGGAAAGTAAATGCTACTTCGTTACATATAACATGGCGATCGATAAGCCAGCGATAATCCACTATGATCCAGGTGGAGTGGTGGAAGACTACATGGCAAGGGAACGTTCTTTTGAGCTTCAGGGGAAAAAGATCGTGATTGACGGGAACTGCGCTTCGGCATGCACCCTTTACACGCGCTCCCCTGACCTTTGCGTCACGCGGCGCGCGGCCTTCTATTTTCATCAGGCCGCCGATGGCATGGACAGGGATCATCTTGTAGGCAGGGACGATGAAGTTACAGCCTCCATGATGACATTCTATCCGGCCCGGATATCCGAATGGATCAAGCGAAAGGGTGGCTTGACCAGTCACATGCTTGTTCTGCGCGGACGCGAAATGCTCTCATACTTCAAGCTCTGCCAAAACTGAGAGGTCCAGGCGCACGCGCTTGGAAGGCTCCGAATCATCCGGTCGAGGCGACAACCTTTGCGCCGGGTGGTTCGCTTGGCAACAGGGCCAAGCGCGCGATCAGCATTTGATCCTGCAATATCGCCATGCGCTCCTTCGGCTTCAGCCAGGAGAGCGCTTCGCCGATGGTCTCGGCGTCGGCGAGCTTGGCATCGGCCAGCGCCCATTCGGGGGAAATATCCCCATTCCGGCGTCTTGGACAGCGCGGCAGACAAGCGATGTGAAAGGCCCGGAATTGCGGATCGGAATGGAGTGCGTAAAGGCCTTTTGGTGCTCCGATTTCCAAATTGGCGAGCTCGTCGGCGAGCAGATTGGCCTCCGCAACAACGGCCGGTCTTGTTTGTTCCTCGGGGGTCATCAAAAGGCCGGCGCGCCGAAAGGCAAGTCCGACGCGCAAAAGTCCCGTCGACCAAGACAGAAAGATAGCCAGGATCAACCCAAGGATCGTTGGCGACATCCAGGCCACCAATGAGGGAGAAATCATAAGGCCGGCAACAAGCGTCAGCACGCCCATCACGACGTGGGACCGGTGGCGAAGCACGATGGCTTTGAAGGGAATCGAGCCGTCGTCGCGCCGCTGCGGATCCCAGCCGGTGTCGAAGCCGAAAACGAAATGCATCACATGGCCCGTCTGGATAAGCATCATGATGGGTGCCAGCAAGGCCGACATGATGATTTCGAACAGGGTCGACAGGACGAGCCGGATTGCGCCGCCGGCACCGCGCCGGGTGGCGCTTTGGATCAAGGAGAGCGCGAGGCCAAAAAACTTCGGCAGGAGCAGAATGGTCATGGTGATCATGAACAGTTCAAGCGATCTTTGCGGATCGAACCTTGGCCAGCTTGGAAACAAGGTGAAATCATTCGGAAAATACTCGGGCCTGATGTAGCTCGCTTGCAGGACGAGAAGTATACCGACGAGGAGCTGCCCCATCCAAAGCGGAGAGGCCACATAGGCCATAATGCCAGTCACGAAATGCTGGCGCGACATGGGATGCAGGCTCTTCGCAAAAAGCACGCGCAAATGCTGGAGATTGCCCTGGCACCAGCGGCGGTCCCGCGCCGAGAGATCGATCAGCGAAGGCGGACTTTCCTCATAGCTGCCGCCCAGGTTCGGCAACATGTAGACGGCATAGCCGGCCCGCCGCATCAAGGCCGCCTCGACAAAATCATGACTGAGAATATGGCCCCCGAATGGAGGCCGTCCGCGCAGGACGGGCAGGCCGCAATGTGCCGCGAAGGCCTTGGTTCGGATGATCGCGTTGTGGCCCCAATAATTGCCATCGCGTCCCATCCAAACGGAAACGCCCGCCGCGATCACCGGTCCATAGATCCGAGCCGCGAATTGCTGGACGCGGGCGAACAGCGTGTTGCGGTTGACGATCAGCGGGAGCGTTTGAATGATCCCCGCATCGGGATCCGCCTCCATGGCGGTGGCGAGCGCTATGATCGTGTCGCCGGTCATCAAGCTGTCGGCGTCAAGGACGACCATATGCGCATAGCGGCCGCCCCAGCGGGTGACGAAATCCTCGATGTTTCCCGATTTCCGATTGAGGTTTTTCGGCCGATGCCGATAGAAGACACGGCAGCCTTGCCCAAGCCTCTGCCGCACCGCCAGGAAAGCCTGCTCTTCGGCAACGAAAGTTTCCGGGTCTGTCGTGTCCGATAGAAAGAACCATTCAAAGGGCCGGCCATACCCTTGGTCCTCGACCTCCTTGAACATCGCCTCCAGCGCGCCAAACACGCGCGCCGGCGCCTCATTGTAAATGGGCATGACGATCGCGGTGCGCTCATGCAGCGAAATCGGCGGCAGGGACGTCTTCGGTCTGAAAAACAGGAGCCAGACGAAGCCGGCGAATGCGCTCGTGCAGGCGAGCGCGATCCAGGAAAAATTGGCGACGAACAGGAAGAGGAGCGCCCATTCGAGCAGCGTCACCCCGCCAACGTCGATCACCTTGTACATTTCGTAGGCGCCATAGACCGTCAAGCAAAGGCCGCCGCCGAACACAAAGAGCCTGGCGAGCCAGCAAACCAGAAAAGAGTGGGACATAAGGCTTTTGTGGCGTCTCGCAGGATTGAATTGAGCGAGGCTCTGCGCCGGCATTTCGAGTGGCGCTTCGGGTGGAACGCAAGCCAAGGCGTCGGAAGCGAGCAGCGAGCCGTCGCCGGGGCGCAGCTGAGTTACCACGGGGTCGTTTGGCTGGAAGTCGGTCATAGAGTCCATCGATAGAGCCAAGTCTCACTAATGGGGATGCCCGCCGCCTCAATCACAAGCCGTAGTTCGGAGGAGGTTTCATTGCCCGGATCGAGTTCAAAAAGGACCCGGTAAATCTTCTTATCCTCGGAGGTAAATGTTCTTATGGCCGTAATAGATCCCGGCGCGACGTCCAATTTCGGCTTCAGGGCCGCCGCATTTTGCGGAAGGCTCAGAATGTCGCCTTCGAATTCCACAATGAAACGACGGCGTTTCGGTGACGAACCGCGCCCGGCACGCGATTGCTTGGTAATCGCCAGCGGCGGCTGCTCAGGGGGGTCCCAGCACCAGAACTGCCGATAAGCGAAACTTGTTTCACTTCCCGCGGCAAGCGGTTGTTTTGCTTTCCAAAATCCGATGATGTTGTCGTTGCTCTCAGAGTCTGAAGGAATCTCGACAAGCTCGACGCCTCCGCCGGACCAATCGCCAATCGGCTCGATCCACAACGACGGGCGCCGTTCATAATGTTGATCATCGTCCTGGTAGTGATCGAAATTGCGATCTCGCTGCAGGAAGCCGAAGCCGCGCGGATTGTCGTCGACGAATGTCGAAATCTGTAAAGTGTCGCGGTTCGCGACCGGCCGCCAGATCCACTCTCCCTTGCCAGTCAATATTTGCAAGCCGCTCACTTCGCTCACGCTCGGGCGCAAGTCGTCGAACCGGCGCTCGTCGATCGAACCAAAAAGATGGGTCGCGCTCATGGTCGCAAGTCCGAAATTATCTACCGCGGCGCGCGCAAACCAGGTGCATTCTGTATCGATGAGGGTCGCCTCGCCGGGCCGTAATGTGAAGCGATAGGCACCTGCCACGCTTTCCGAACTGATGAGCGCGTGAATGACCAGGGCGTTGGCGGCCAAGGTGGGACGTTCGATCCAGACGGAGCGGATCGCCGGAAACTCCTCGCCACGCGGATCCGCAACTTTGATCGACATCGCGCGCGCCATGGTGCCCAGATTCTGACCGCGTGCCACGGCACGGAAAAAACTCGCTCCTTGAAATATGGCCACTTCCGAAAATACGTCGCCATTTTGCACAAGCACCCGAAAACCGGAAAATCCGATGTCGCCAACATTGCCCGGGACGGCGAGCTTGCCGAAGTCGAATTTCGACGGGTCATATATAATGCGACGGGCTTTGCCATCGGCGACGAGATTAATCTGCATGGGAGCCGAAAAAATGAACCCCCGATGCAAGGGCTCAAGTGCGAAGCCCACGTTTTCAAATGCCCAAATCGCGGTTCCCGGCCGCTGCCCGATCGCCGCATATTGCTCATAGGGGAGATCGCGGAAAACCTCGGGCAAGTCGTTCGGCAGGGCTCGAAAAGGTTGTTTCGATAGGGCTCCCGCTGCTTCGGTGACCATGCTGGGATTGAAGTTCACGGGCTCGCCCAGAACAAATCCGCGGGGAGCCTCCTGTGGGGCACCAGAGGTAGTGGCCAGTCCCTGCGCGTGGGCATCCAGCGCGGTCGCGATACCGCCGGCCATCCCGCCCAGGACGAATTTCAAAACCTCCCGGCGCTTGACCATGAACCCGACTTCGGCAGCGCGCTGGCGCGCCGCAACTCCAGAAAACCCTTTATTTTACCCTATATAGCTCATAATCGGGCAAACGTAAGTTCCCTTTTTGGTGTTTTTGCGCCAATAACCCTGCCGGGGTTCGAGTCCGCCCTGGCTGCCATGCGCATCCCCATTCGCGGCGGTTCCGCTTGGCTGGTCGGCGTTTACTATTTTGCGCTTATAACGTTTCCTGATTTGCGTCACCCAAAGCGGATCAAGCGTTCGGAGAAGTCGTTTCATGGCCACCCTAAATCCCGAAGGCCGAACATGCCTGGCCATCGTGCTCGCCGCTGGCGAAAGCACACGGATGCGGTCGGCAACTCCCAAGGTGCTGCACAAGCTGGCCGGTCGCTCGATGTTGAGCCATGTCCTGAACGCCCTGACGGAAGCAGGCGCCGACCGGACCGTGGTGGTCGTGGGGCCGAACCACGATGCGATTATTGCGGAGGCCAAGACTAGGGGCCGCGAGGTTGAATTCGCGATCCAGACGGAGAGGCTTGGAACCGCGCATGCGGTGCTCGCGGCCCGCACTGCCATCGTCCGCGGCTATGACGATATTCTGGTAGTCTTCGCGGATACACCCTTGGTTCGCCCGGAAACTTTCGCCGCCATGCGCAAGGCGCTGGCGGGGGGACGCAACGCCGTTGCCGTATTGGGGTTCGAGGCGAGACAGCCGGCGGGCTATGGACGATTGATCATCGAGAATGGCGCGCTGACCGCGATCCGCGAGGATCGCGATGCAAATACGGCAGAACGCAAAATATCAATGTGCAACGCCGGTCTGATGGCCCTTGACGGAAGCCGTGCCTTGGCTCTTCTCGAAGCCATCGGCAGTGACAACAGTCAAAGCGAATATTATCTGACGGACATTGTCTCGGTTGCGCGGTCGCGCGGTTTTGATGTCGCCGCCGTAATCGCCCCCGAAGACGAGGTATTGGGTGTGAACGATCGGATGCAACTCGCCGCCGCTGAATCACAATTGCAGGAGCGGCTTCGGGTTGCGGCGATGCAGGAGGGCGCGACCTTGCTCGATCCTTCCAGTGTGACCCTATCTTTCGACACGCAGCTCGGGCGCGACACCGTCGTCGAGCCGCATGTGGTCTTCGGTCCAGGGGTCAGCGTCGGCGAAGGAAGCCTCATTCGTTCGTTTTCGCATTTGGAGGGCGCGACGATCGGCCCGAATGCAACGATCGGTCCCTTTGCCCGGCTACGCCCCGGGGCCGCGCTCGCGCACGACGTCCACATCGGCAATTTCGTCGAGGTGAAGGCGTCCGATGTTGGCGCCGGTACGAAAATCAATCATTTGAGCTATATCGGAGATGCCAGCATCGGCTCCAAGACCAATATCGGCGCCGGGACGATCACCTGTAATTATGATGGCTTCACCAAATCTCGCACCGAGATCGGCGATAACGCATTCATCGGCTCCAACACTGCCTTGGTGGCGCCAGTTCGAATTGGCGAAGGCGCCTATGTCGGATCGGGCTCCGTGGTCACCAAGGACGTCGCCAAGGACGCGCTCGCCTTGGCCCGCGAAAGGCAGATCGAAAAGCCCGGTTGGGCCAAGGTTTTTCGGGGCAAGCATCAGAAATAGATGGCCTCCGAATAGCCCGACGTCCGATCTTGCCGACCCACCCTAAGACGAAAGATGGCTTCTAATGTGCGGAATTGTTGCCATGCTAGGCCGGAGACCGGTCGCCGACTCCATTCTCGAGGCGCTGAAGCGGCTTGAATATCGCGGCTATGATTCGGCCGGCATCGCGACCTTGGAGTCCGGCAGACTGACTCGCCGGCGGGTCAGCGGCAAGCTGAAGAATCTGGAGCTGCTTCTCGCAACCGAGCCTCTTGGCGGCATGATCGGCATTGGACATACGCGCTGGGCCACCCATGGGAAACCCAGCGTAAATAATGCACATCCTCACCTCACCGCTCATGTCGGCGTCGTCCACAACGGTATCATCGAGAACTTCCGGCCGTTACGCGACGAATTGCGGGACAAAGGGCATGAATTTTCAACGGAGACCGATTCGGAGGTCATCGCCCATCTCGTGACCGACCACATGCAGGCTGGCGCTGGGCCGGTCGAAGCCGTGGCGGCGAGCCTCCCGCGCCTCAAGGGCGCTTTTGCACTCGCGCTGATCTTCGAGGGGGAAGAGGACCTTGTGATCGGTGCCAGCCGCGGCGCGCCGTTGGCGGTTGGTTTCGGTGAAGGCGACAGAAGCGGCGAGTTGTTTCTGGGGTCGGACGCGCTCGCGCTTGCACCCTTGGCTGGGTCGATCGCCTATCTTGAAGATGGCGATTTTGTCGTGCTGACCCATGAAGACGCCCGGTTTTTCGATGCCGAAGGCAGACCCGCGGAACGGCGCAAAATCAAATCCCCAGCCTCGGCCCTTCTCATCGACAAAGGCAATTATCGCCACTTCATGGCAAAGGAGATTCACGAGCAGCCGGAAGTGATCGCCCGCACGCTCGCCCATTATCTCGACATGTCGAATGGCCGTGTGGCTTTGCCTTTCGTGCCGCCGGTCGATGTGGCGAGCCTTTCCCGTCTTACAATTTGCGGCTGCGGCACGGCCTTTATCGCGGGGCTGATCGCCAAATATTGGTTCGAACGCTTCGCGCGGCTTTCCGTCGATGTCGAGATCGCATCCGAGTTGCGCTATCGCGACGCGCCGCTGGTGCCGGGCGGACTTACTCTTCTCGTCTCTCAGTCGGGCGAAACCGCCGACACCCTGGCTTGCCTGCGGATGGCCAAGGCAAAAGGTCAAAAGATCCTGTCGGTCGTCAATGAATCCACATCCACGATGGCGCGCGAAAGCGACGTTGTTGCGGCAACCCTCGCCGGGCCGGAAATTGGGGTCGCTTCAACGAAAGCATTCACCTGTCAGCTCGCGGTTCTCGCCTGTCTGGCCCTGGCGTTGGGCAGAGCGCGCAATACGCTCGACGAAAAGGACGAAGCAAGATTGGTGAGCGAACTTATGGAAATCCCCGGCTCGGTTTCGCAGGCTCTCAAATGCGAAAGCGGCGTGGAAAGTCTGTCGCGCGAAATCGCCAAGGTCCGGGACGTCCTTTATCTCGGACGCGGCACATCCTATCCGCTGGCGCTGGAAGGTGCGCTGAAACTTAAGGAAATTTCCTATATTCACGCTGAGGGCTATGCGGCGGGCGAACTGAAACACGGACCGATCGCGCTGATCGACGAGGACATGCCGGTCATCGTCATTGCCCCAAAAGATGCCGTGCAGGAAAAAACCATCTCGAACATGCAGGAAGTCGCCGCTCGCGGCGGCAGGCTGATTTTGATTGGTGACAGCGAATTAGCGCGTGATTTTGCGAGCGAGGCGGCCGCCACCATTGTCATGCAAAATGTCAGACCGGATTTTGCGGCGATGGTCTATGCCGTGCCGATCCAGTTGATCGCCTATCATACTGCCGTCGTCATGGGGAAGGATGCCGACCAGCCGCGCAATCTCGCAAAAAGCGTCACCGTGGAATAAGAATCCTTCCGCCGTCACATGAGCGGATGGCAGCCCGCCGCGACGATGCACCGTTTCGCGGCGGTTGTGGAAAAGATCACCCCACGAGCCGCGCCGTGACCATGCAATAGAGCATTGGCAGCGACAGGACGAAATTGGTGCGCGAGGTGAGCATCGCGATCCGCGCGGCCTTCGCCTTTTCGAGGTCGTCCACCGGCACGAGGCCCAAAGCTTTCTTTTGGTTCGGCCAGATGATGAACCAGACATTGAAAGCCATGATAAGGCCGAGGATCGCGCCGGTGAGAATGGTCAAATTCATGACCGCCGATCCGCTCGAAAAGACGATGAGCCCTGTCACCACGGTCGCAAGCGCCGACCAGCGGAACCAGAACAGCGCCTCCGGCGCGATATATTTGCCGATGCCGGGTTTCAGTTCGGCGGGAATCTTCGGCATGGTGGGGATTTGCACGAGGTTGAAGTAATAGAGAAGTCCGATCCAGGTGATGCCGGATACGACATGCAGGAAGGTAAAGAACGGTCCGAAATAACCGCCGCCGCCAATGTCTGCATAATGATAGAAAAGTAGAACCAGAAACACGAGGCCGGCGCCAAGGCCCAGCGCATAATTTAGTTTTTCGAGAAACTTGAGTTTTTCGACGATTTTGGAGAATCTTTCTGAGGTCTCGATCATCTTGGAGAGTTTTTCAACGATTTCGGAAAGACTTTCTAGGATCCCAGCCATAGCAACCTCCTGACCCGCATTATTGACGCAAGTTCCCGAGCCCAAGCTCCCAACCCCAAGAACCCGCAGATCGACCCCCCAAGCGCGATGCCCGCGAATCGGCGAATAACTTAAAACTATTGCAGCGGTGTTGCCAGCACCGACGGGCTATTCCCTGGTGGAAAGGGAACCTCAGGCGGCGGCTTTGATCGCCTGAGCCGTTTTTGCGATGATCTCGTCGATCTGTGCCTCGCTGACGATCAGGGGCGGTGTCAGGATCAGCGTATCGCCGGCGATGCGGACCAGAAGATTGAAATCATGGAAGGCGTAATCCATGATTTCGAAGCCGCGTTTGCCCGGCGCGCCCGGCCTTCCGGCAAGGTCGATCGCGGCCGTTAGTCCCGCATTGCGAATGTCGAGCACGTTGGGATAGCCCCGTAAACTATGCACCGCCTCGGTCCATAGTGGTTCCAGCCGCAGAGCCCGCGCGAAGAGATCTTCCTCAAGATAGAGATCGAGAGTGGCGAGAGCGGCGGCGCAGGCCAGCGGATGCGCGGAACAAGTATAGCCGTGGCAAAGTTCGATCGCATGATCGGGACCCTTCATGAAGGTCTCGTAGATCTCCCTGCGGACAATCACGCCGCCCATCGGAACCGTGCCGGATGTAATGCCTTTCGCAAAGGTGATCATGTCCGGAAGCACGCCATAGCGCTCGGCCGCAAAGGCATGGCCGAGACGGCCGAAGCCGGAGATGACTTCGTCGAAAATCAGCAGAATGTCATATTTGTCACAGATAAATCTGAGCCGCTCCAAATAGAATTTGGGCGGTGGAAGAACCCCGGTCGATCCCGCCATGGGCTCGACAATAACGGCGGCGATCGTCGAGGCGTCATGCAGGCTGACGATTCTTTCGAGTTCGTCGGCGAGATGCGCTCCCCATTCCGGCTCGCCCTTGGTGAAGGCCTGCTTGTCGCGATTATAGGTCGAAGGAAGATGATCGACGCCGGCGAAAACGCTGCCGAAGATTTTCCGATTCGCGGCAATGCCGCCGACCGCCATGCCGCCAAAGCCGGTGCCGTGATAGCCGCGTTCGCGTCCGATCAGCCTTTGGCGGGCACCTTCGCCGCGGATGTTATGATAGGCGAGTGCGATTTTCAGCGCGGTATCGACCGCCTCCGACCCGGAGTTGGTGAAGAAGACCTGGGTAAGATCGCCAGGTGCGAGCGCCGCAATCCGGCTCGCCAGAACGAAAGCTTTCGGATGCCCGAATTGAAACGGAGGCGCGAAATCGAGTTCGCCCGCTTGCCCTCTTATGGCTTCGACAATCGTGGCGCGGCAATGTCCGGCGTTGGCGCACCAAAGACCCGCGGTGCCATCGAGAATGGCGCGCCCGTCTGGCGTGAAGTAATGCATGTCCTTGGCATAGGCGAGAAGACGCGGCCGCCGTTTGAACGCCCGGTTGGCGGTAAAAGGCATCCAATAGGCATCTAGGTCTCTTTGGGATTTTACCTCGTTCGCTACGATGGAAGTCATGGGAGCCCCGGCAGGATCGCCTGAAGTGGAGTGGAGAAGGAGGGAGTGGAATAAGCGGAGCGATGGTGTTCGCCGATGGGTCGGCGCTGGTCCAACACGATGCAAAGGCCATGCTGGCCTCGTGCATGGGGATCACTTCTTTTATAGCTCGTTCCGGTATCTGCGCGCTACTATAAAGCTTCACGATTCATTGTCTGATGCGAATAAACCACCGCTGGCCGTCCACCCAAAAATTCGAATCGAGGAGAGAATGTATTTTGCAGTCGTGGCGCTCGCGGCCTTCGCGGCGGGCTTCATCAACGCCGTTGCGGGGGGAGGATCGTTTCTTACCTTTCCGGCGCTGATTGCCGTGGGGCTGCCGCCGATCGACGCCAATGCCTCGAGCACCGTTGCGCTCTTCCCAGGCCAGATCGCGACGGCTTACGTCGCACGCGACGGCCTCGTGGCTGCCGCCGAAGATAGCCGCGTCAATGTACGAGGACTGGCGGCGATCAGTTTAGTCGGCGGGTTCGTCGGCGGACTCCTGCTCCTCATTACGCCGCAGTCCGTCTTCAGCCGAATCGTTCCCTGGCTGATTCTGATGGCGACCGCGATCTTCGCGGGCGGCAACTTTCTGCGCATCGACGAACGGAAATTCAAATTGAGCCGCTCCGGCGTTTTGATCGCCCAGGGGTTCGTCGCCGTCTACGGGGGTTATTTCGGGGGCGGCATCGGAATCCTAATGCTCGCGGCTCTGACGCTCTATGGGCTGCGTGACATTTGGCTGATGAACAGCCTGAAGATTTTGCTCGCCGTGCTTATGAATTCAGCAGCGGTTGTTACTTTCGTCGTCGCCGGTCTTATTCACTGGCAATGGACAATCATTGTGGCCATTGGCGCCATAGCCGGGGGCTATGCGGGGCTGCACGCGGCGCGGGTCGTTCCGCCGACCGTCGTCAAAACATTCGTCGTGGTGGTGGGCCTGGTGCTCACGGTCTATTTCTTCCTGAAACCCGCTTGAGCAAACCACGTTTCCGTCAAGAAAGGATGCCCTTCATGCGTTCAATGCGGCAAGTTCACTTTGACGGAGCTGGCGGCCCCGATGTGATCCGGATCGGCGAAGCGCCCGTGCCGACGCCTGGTCCCGGCCAGGTCTTGATCGAGGTGGCGGCCGCTGGCGTCAATCGGCCCGATTGCCTTCAGCGCGGGGGCTCCTATCCGCCGCCGCCCGGAGAAAGCAACATCCCGGGCCTCGAAGTGGCGGGGCGGGTGGTTGCCTTGGGCGAAGGCGTGACCGTGCCGGCGGTGGGCGAAGAGGTTTGCGCACTCGTTGGCTCTGGCGGCTATGCCGACTACGTGCTTGCTTATGCGCCGCTCTGCTTGCCGGTGCCGAAGGCGTTGGGGGTCGCGGAGGCGGCCGGTCTCCCCGAAAATTACTTCACGGTTTTTGACAATGTCTTTACGCGCGGCCGGCTTGCGGTCGGCGAGACCTTGCTCGTCCACGGCGGATCGAGCGGTATCGGCTCGACTGCCATCCAGCTGGCGAAGCAAATGGGCGCAATCGTCATCGCCACCGCGGGTTCGAGCGACAAATGCGCTTTCTGCAAGACGCTTGGGGCCGATCACGCGATCAATTACAAGATCGAGGATTTTGTCGAGGAGGTAAAGAGGATCACCGAAAAACGCGGCGTCGATGTCGTGCTCGACATGGTGGGCGGGAGTTATGTGAAAAAGAACATTTCCGTGATGGCGCTGGAAGCGCGCCTCGTTCAGATTGGATTTCTCCAATCGTCGACGGTCGCGGATTTCAGTTTGCTTCCAGTCATGCTGCGGCGCCTGACCATTACCGGCTCGACCTTGCGCGCGCGGACAGTGCAACAAAAAGCGGAGATCGCTGCCGCGTTGCTCGAAAAAGTCTGGCCGCTGCTTGAAAAGGGTGTGGTCAAACCTGCGATCCATGCAACCTTCCCGCTGGAGCAGGCTCGCGCCGCGCATGCGATGATGGAGTCCTCCTCGCATCTAGGAAAAATACTCCTGGTGACCGGCAAATAGGAGTGTTGATGAGGCGGTTATTTCGACCTCGCCCCGTCGTCCTTGGCAAGTCTACCCCACTCATCAAAGCCTTCAGGCGCATTTCGGGATCTGAAGGCCGCCGGACCATTGCAGTCAACCTTCGCTCAAGCGCAGAAGTCTGGTCTTGCGGTGAGAAAAACGTTGCAGCCAATGCCAGAGGAAGGATTTCAGCCAGTAGCGTTGGGGCTCGATGAAAACGCCGACAGCGACAGAGAGTGCGATTGCGATGGCGATGACGCCCGCCGTTTTGATGAGACCGTCCGGCTGGTTATGAAGAATGGCCGCTACCATCATTTCGATCGGCTGGTGAAGAAGGTAAATCGACAAAGTATAGGCCGCTCCGACACGAATGAATCGAGCGATCGGAGCGAGCAGTAGTTGCAACTCATCTGCGAGTGCCATGGCCCCGGCAAGGTGGGCCGCGATCAGAATTCCGACGAGATTCTCCCAAAGGAAGGATTTTGAGAACTTCAACGAAAATTCGAAAAAATGCGGGTCAAAGAAATTTTGCGCCGTGTTGAGCAGGAAGAGCTCGGTGTGAAGCGCCTTGAGGATAATAATGATGAGAGGACATGCCGCGAATAAAATGAAGCCGGCCGAGCGGCCGAGAGCGATTTTTTTGCGCGCCGCGTAGAGCCAGGCTCCAAGAAGCCAAGCCGGAAACAGGAGAAGTATCTTGGGGCCTGCGATCAAACCCACAAGGCAGACAAGGCCGACCCTTTTCCAACCATGCGAGAAAATAAAGGCGCCAAAAAGCGCGTAGTACCATGCCTCGAATCCAAGCGACCACACCGGCACATTGGAAAGCGGAGCGATCGACCAGAACCAGATTTCGTTCAAGAAGACGGCTGACGTGGCGAGCCGAAATAATGGGTGATCAAAACCGAGATAGATCCCCCAGCCCTCATACACAGCCGGCGAAAACAGGCGTCCGATCGCATCGAAAACCGGCGTCAGCGCCAGCGCGGGAATAAGGACCGACCACAGCCGGGCCAGTCTCGCGGCGGCATAAGAGGCGGGGTCATTCTCTTTGGTTTCCGCGACGAAAGAAATAACGAAACCGGAAAGCACAAAAAACCCCAGAACTGCACTGGGACCCAAGGGAAAGGTGAACCAGCTTCCGCCCATTTGCGGGGCGCTGGCATGGAAAACGACAACGACGAGCGCCAGAGTGAGCCGGAAAAAATCGAGGTAAAGCGATAAGCCTGGCGTCAGGGCGTTTTGGTTCATTGCGCATTTTCTCAAGCGGAGGGGCGTGCCCGATTTGCGGACGACGCTCTCCCCATTCTGTATAAAAACGAATGAAAATAATTATCATACAATTTTATTCACTAATACAGCGCCAGGGAGCGCGTCAAAAACGCGCATCGGCATAGCTTGGAGGGTTGTCTATCGACGCCCTTGGCCGCAGAGTCGCCAGTGCGTGAGCGTTTTGAAGTCATTAAGATGAGGCCGCATGTCCTTTTTCGAACGCACACTTAGTCTTTGGGCCGGGCTTTGCCTCGTTATAGGCATCGGCCTCGGTCGCCTCCTGCCTGGCGCCTTTCATGCCATCGGCGCGGCCGAGATCGCGAATGTCAGTCTGCCGGTCGCGGTGCTGATCTGGCTGATGATCGTGCCAATGCTCAACAAGAGCAGGCCTTGGTACGAGCGGGGGCCCCGGCGGCGGCGCGCTCGTCCGGTGGAGAGCCAACGCCGTGGTTGACTCGCTGGCTCTGCCCAACATCGCGCCGGCGGCTTTTGAGATGCCAACTGCGGGCTTGTTGCAACTCACTCAACTTGGTCCTCGGCCACGTATCCTGCTGCTTTATGGATCGCTGCGGCGGCGCTCTTACAGCCAGTTTTTGACCTTGGAAGCAGCCCGTCTCCTGGAAACCTTTGGAGCCGAGACCCGAATTTTCGATCCGAGCGGCTTGCCATTGCCGGACGATGCGCCGGAAGAACATGCCAAGGTTGTCGAACTGCGGAGCCTTTCAGCCTGGTCGGAAGCACAAGTCTGGTGCTCGCCGGAGCGTCATGGGGCGATGACAGCGATCATGAAGGCGCAGATAGATTGGATTCCCCTCTCAATCGGGGCGCTCCGACCGACCCAAGGAAAGACCCTCGCCGTGATGCAGGTCAGCGGCGGCTCGCAATCCTTCAACGCGGTCAATCAATTGCGCATCCTTGGGCGTTGGATGCGGATGATTACCATTCCAAATCAGTCGTCCATCGCCAAGGCCTATGAACAATTCGATGAGGAAGGTCGGATGCGGCCGTCCCCTTACTACGATCGGCTGGTCGATGTGATGGAGGAGCTGATGAAATTCACCTATCTGACGCGTGGCGTCTCGCACCACCTGACAGACCGATACTCGGAACGGAAGGAAGCGGCGGAAAAGCTCGCCGCGCGCGCCGGACTCAGCGCAATCTGATTTCCGGGCGGCAGGCTCCGCATGTCAGACCATTTTTACATGCGTAAAGGGTAAGGGGGCCGGGGACAGCGTGGCGCTCCTTTGCGCCACGCCAGCAATTGCTTGTCGGTTAGCCGAAATGCAGACCGCCGAGCGCCAATAGCCCGACGAGCACGACGACAAATCCTGCAATAACGGCAATCATTCCATTTCTTCCATACAGACGGCCGGTAAAAAATGCCGCTGCACTGAAAACAATGATCATGGCAATCAATATGACTAGGCTGGCGCCAGATCCTTCACTTACGTCGATTGAGCTTCCGGTCGGGTTTACAATAGCCATCGTCGATCTCCCTTTAATTTATTATCTTTGCCAATAAGGGCCGAGGTGCGATCTGCAGGCGGGATTTGCTTGCCCCGACCCTCACAAAGCTTGAAAATTTTATGACGCTCGCGGCCGGCAAAATTGATTTGCCTCAAATCTGGGGCTGCGATCTAAGCAGGCGAGACCATGTGACGCGGTGCCCGGGATGGATAGACGCCCCTTGACCCGCGCGCCTTAACCCTCTAGCTATCTCGTTTCGGGCGCCTTCGGGCGCTTTTACATTTGCGGTGGGCGAATAGGCCTGCCGAAGACGCACCCGTGGCGACACCTTCAATCTCTTGCGTTGAAGTGTTGAGCCTGTCGGCGGGGCTGATTTACGGCCACGCAGAGGAGGGCGCGTTCCTCCCCCAGTCGCTGGGAGGACGCGGTTGACGCCACGCTTTGCTGCGTGAGCGCGTGCCCGTGTCCTTTTGTCGGCGCATTTTTTTAAGAGGACACGCGATGACCAAGCGCGCGGAAGCCAAGTATAAAATCGACCGCCGGATGGGCCAGAATATCTGGGGCCGTCCCAAGAGCCCCGTCAATCGGCGCGAATATGGGCCGGGCCAACACGGGCAGCGCCGCAAAGGCAAGCTTTCCGATTTCGGCACCCAGCTTAAGGCCAAGCAAAAGCTGAAGGGCTACTACGGCAATATTTCGGAAAAGCAGTTTCGCAAATATTACGCCGAAGCGATCCGCATGAAAGGCGACTCCGGCGACAATCTGATCGGGCTGTTGGAACGCCGGCTCGATGCCGTGGTCTACCGCGCCAAATTCGTTCCGACCGTTTTCGCCGCGCGCCAGTTCGTCAACCATGGCCATGTGAAGATCAACGGGCGGCGGGTCGATATCGCGTCGCATCAGGTGAAGATCGGCGACGTTGTCGAGGTCAAGGAAAGTTCGCGCCAGATGATTCTGGTTATGGAGGCGCAGCAACTCGCCGAACGTGATGTTCCGGATTATTATGACACCGACCCGACTAAAATGACCGCGAAAATCACCCGGATCCCACGTCCGGCGGAGGTGCCATATCCGGTGATGATGGAACCCAATCTGGTGATCGAGTTCTACTCGCGCTAAACGCTGGCCGAAAGTTTTGGGGCAGGAGGATCTATATCCTCCTGCCCTTTTTTATTGCTGAAATGGCATTGTTTTGGCTGGTTTGGCCGCGCTCAAGACATCGGGCTGAGCGGTTGCCGAACAGGCAACGCTCTAACGAGCCATTGTCCTCAAGTCGGCGATGCTTTTGCCGATGAGTTCCTCGCCAAAGGGTCCCCGTGCCTCATTGGTCAGCACTTTTTCGGCGGCCTTGGTTGCCGCATCGGCGGCGGCTGCGCGCACATCAGCTGTCGCCTGCGTCTCCGCCAGGGCAATTTTCTCTTCGGCCTGCTTAGTCCGGCGCTGCAGAAATTCAGCCATGCGCGCATGGGCCTCGCTGGCGACTCTTTCCGCCTCGGCATGAGCTTGCGCAACTACGGCTTCGGCCTCGGCCTGCGCTTCGGCTCGCCGCTTCTCATAGGAGGCAAGGACAGCCTGCGCTTCGGCACGCAGCTTCGCCGCCTCATCGAGTTCCGCTTTGATTCGGGCCGTGCGGCTATCGAGCGCGGAATTGATTTTTTTATGCACTCCCAAATAGCCCAATATGCCGACGAAGATTGCAAACCCGAGGGCTACGAAAAACTCCTCATTAAACATCTAAACTCTCCAGCGTCAGGCCGAGGCGATCGCGGCCTTGATAGCCTTGAGGTCGGCGGGTTTGCCGGTAATGTGCTCGACGATCGCCGCCGCGGTTTCATTGGCGATCGCTTCGACATTGCCCATGGCCTTGGTCTTCATTTGTGCGATCTGCGCTTCCGCGGCCCCGAGTTTGACGTTGAGCTCGCGTTCCTGTGCCGCGCGTTTCGTCTCGGTTTCGGCATTGAGTCGCTCATGCGTCTCCTGGGCCAAAGCGAGCGCCTTGGCGCGGGCGTCAGCAATCGTCTTGTCATGCTGAGCTGCTGCTTTCTCCGACTCGAGACGGAAAGCATTCGCCTCGCTGATGTCGTTTGAGATCTTATCGGCGCGCGTGCGCAAAATATTTTCGACCCGGGGCAGGGCGATTTTCGACATCAAAAGGTAGAGCAGCCCGAAACTCAGCGCGAGCCAGATCAGCATCGGCATGAAATTGGCCGTTTCAAAGGGCGGAAATGCGCTCGGTCCGTGATCCATATCAGCGGGAAGCGCGGCGCTGGTTTCCGAAACCGGCGTTCCATGCATATTCATTTTTTCCTCTAGCTCGGCAATTCGCTTTTCGAGGCGCCCGATCTCGGGAAGCATGACGGACTCGCCAGCCGCGGGCGCGTGGATTTCGGGGGCGGTGGAATTCTTCAAATTCGTGGCCTTGCCTATAGCACTTTCCGCCGCGGCAATGCGGTCGGCGAAGGTTGCCAGGGCTGTGTGCGATGTTGCCAGGGCCTGCATGTTCGACCGTTCGATCGAGCTGAGCTGCTGGCTCACGGTGGCGAGATCTTTGTCGAGCCGGGCGATGTCCGCATTGGCACCCCCGAGAAAATGCAGCGCCAAGGCGACGCCGAACGCCGTGAGCGCACCGGCACCGCTGGCCGCAAGGAGCGAGCGAGCAGAGGGTGAGAGGTTCAGCTGCTCAAATTGGACGACCGCCGCGTTGAAAATGCGAATTCCGAACGCGACCGTAGCCGCTGTGCCCGTTGCAAGCGCAATGGCAACGCTGCGCGCGTCGCGAAGATATTTGGCTCGCGATTGCACGATAGATTCCAATCGGGCTTTCACGTCGTTCACGGACGGACTCTCCTGGACGGGACCGATGCGCCCAGCATCGTGCCGGGGCGCATCGGAGTTCTTTAATCTTACTTGAGAACGAAGAGCAGAAGAATTGCGACGAGGAAGGCAAAGATACCCAAGCCTTCGGCAAGAGCGGCACCGATGAAGGCGCGTCCGAATTGTGCGTCGGAAGCCGTTGGATTGCGCAGGGCGCCGGATAGAAAGTTACCGAAAATCAAACCGACGCCGATAGCTGCGGCGCCCATGCCGATGGCGGCAAGACCAGCACCAATGTATTTGGCTGCAACGGGATCCATTATTCACTCCTTAAAGCTTCCGATAGGTGGGCGACCGATCTGTTGTTAAATATTTATTCAGTGGCCCGGATGAACTGCGTCGTTCAGATAGACGCAAGTTAGGATGGCGAACACATAAGCCTGCAGGACCGCGACCAGCAATTCGAAAGCGGTCAGGACCACCGCCGCGGCAAGCGGCAACGGTGCGAGCACGGCAAAGGCGCCGGCGCCAAGCAGGCTGACAACGAACCCGCCCATGACCTTGAGCGTGATGTGGCCGGCCAGCATATTGGCGAAGAGACGAACCGAGAGGCTGATCGGGCGGGAGAGGAACGAAATGATTTCGATCGGCACCAGAAAGGGGAGCAGCGCGATCGGAACGCCCGACGGTACAAAAAGCCTCAGGAAATGGGTGCCATGGCGGATGGTGCCATAGATGATGACGATGCCGATCACGAGCGCGGCGAGCGCAAAGGTCACAGCGATCTGGCTCGTGATCGAGAAGGTGTAAGGAATGAGCCCGATCAGGTTGGAAAACAACACGAACAGAAACAGTGTGAAGACGAATGGAAAGAAGCGCATGCCATCATGACCGCCGGACATCTGCACCGTCGAGGCCACGAATTCGTAGGACATTTCGGCGAGCGACTGCATTCGGCCCGGGATCATGGAGCGCGAGCGCGTACCGAGCAGCATCAGCGCGGAAACCGCCAGGACGACGACAAGCATGAACAACGCTGCATTGGTAAAAGAGGCGTCGATACCGAAGGGATGGAGGCTTACGATCCGTTCGAGATTGAACTGGTGGATCGGGTCCATGGTGTGTTCTTCAGCCAATTTTCTGTTCCCTGCCTCAATGCGTGATAGCGATCAATAATCCCGTTGAAACCGGCTCAAAGCCCCCGCGGCGCGCTTGGCGCCGTTGGCCATTCCTAGCCGCCTTGCGAGCCCGTAGACTTGGTGGCAATCCGATACACGTTCCAAAACCCCGCTCCCGTCCCGATCAGAAGGAAGATCAGAAGAAAGGCCGGAGAGGTCCCCGCCGCTCCGTCGATCCACCAGCCGATCAGCGCCCCGACCACGACCGCCGCCACGAATTCGCTCAAGACACGAAAACCAAGGCTCATCGCGCCACCGACAGAAGCAATCGATGGACCGCCTTGCCCCGCCTCTTCCTCCCGCTGCACGTTTTGAGCCTTGCGTTGGGCGTCGAGCGCATCGGACAATTTGTCCAGTCTCGCCTTCAAAACCTCGCCTTCGCGCGCCCGCCGTGCATCTTCGCGTCGTTCTTCCTCACTCCGCGGATCTTGGGGTTCGTCCTCTTCCGGTCGATTATTTCCCCGATCCCCGTCGTGCTTCGCCACCGGTCCTGCTCCGCCGTTTGACTTTGATCCGCCTCGCAAGGCGAGCTGAGCGCACTCTATAAGACGCTCCTGCGCAAAAAGCGAGAAAGATGGCTGTTTGAAGGTGGGGCGAAACGGATTGCTTGACGCGGTAGGCGCGTCCGAGCGGGGCGCACCTTATGGGCGCTAGAAGCTTCTGTCAAGGCACAGGCTTGAACAGATAAGCCACTGAAATGTCATGATCAATTAGGTTTTCTCGAAGAGCTGGAATGGTTTGCCGCAGTCATCCGGCATCGCGGAAACGTTCGGCCTCTTCGAGATCGACGCTGACCAGCTGGCTCACCCCGCGTTCGGCCATTGTGACACCGAAAAGTCGATTCATCCGCGCCATGGTGATCGGATTATGGGTAACCGTGATGAACCGGGTTTCGGTCTTGCTGCGCATATTGTCGAGAAGATCGCAGAATCGTTCGACATTGGCGTCGTCAAGTGGCGCATCGACCTCATCGAGGACGCAAATGGGCGCCGGATTGGTGAGGAAGATCGCGAAGATCAAGGCCATCGCCGTAAGGGCCTGTTCGCCCCCGGACAGCAAGGTCATGACCTGCGGCTTTTTGCCTGGCGGCCGGGCGATAATTTCCAGTCCAGCTTCAAGCGGATCTTCCGATTCGATCAGTTGAAGCTCCGCCGAACCGCCGCCGAAGAGACTCGAAAAAAGGTCTTTGAAATGGGCATGAACGACGTCAAACGCCGCAAGGAGGCGTTCACGTCCCTCCTTGTTGAGGCTTTGAATCGCCTGGCGGAGCCGCCGGATCGCTTCGCTAAGATCGGCATGTTCGGTCTCAAGATTGGTCTTGGAGGCGAGAATCTCGTTCAGTTCTTCCTCGGCCCGCAGATTCACTCCGCCGAGCCGCTCACGGTCCTGCTTCAATCCTTCCAGCCGCCTTTCCACATCCTCAGGCCGTGGAAGTTCGGCGTCCGGCTTGACATGGGCGAGGCCGAAAAGCTCGGCCGGCGTGCAATCGAGATCGGTCGCAATCATATGCGCAATTTCGCCGCACCGCGTGCGCGCCGCCTCGAGCTTCGCTTCGCCGCGCGCCTTTTCTTCACGGGCCGCGCTCATCGCTTCAAGGGCTGCCCGAGCGGCACGATCCGCTTCGGCAAGCCGCGTCTCGGCCGCGATTCGATTGTCGGTGGATTGTTTGCGGGCATCCTCAGCGCTTTCGATTTGGCGGAGCAAGGTCTGGCGCGTCACGAGGAAATTATTCGGCGCGTCCGCGAATTTTTGCAGTTCCTGGGCTGCCTCTTCGATGCGCGTTTCGAGCGTGGTGATCTGTCCGCCCGCGCGTTCGCTTCTGACCTGCCAGGATTGCCGCTCAGCCTCGATCGCCTGCAGCCGCTTGGCCCGCAATTCGGCCTCGCGCACATGGGTTTGCAGTTCGGCGCTGGCCTCGGCCACTATGGCGCGCTTTTGCGCCGTGTCCGCGCGCGCCGTTTCGAGCCGGGCAGTGAGTTCTGTCGAAGCGTCCAGTTCCCCAAGCGCTTTCTCGGCCAGCACTTGTTTTTCGCGGGCTTCGTCCTTTGAGGCAGCAAGGCGAAGAAGCGCTTCTTCGAGGGCCGAAAGCCGCGCCGCTGTCTCGGCCTGACGTTTTTCGGCAGCGATCTTTGCTTCGCGTGCGGCTTCCACCTCGCGCAAAGCATTCTTATGCGCTTGCCTCGCTTCGCTTTCGGCGACGGCCGCCGCCGCGAGAGCGGCTTGCGCCAAATCCGCATCTGCTTTCAGGGCGGTTGCCGCGTTCCGCGCGGCTTGGGCTTCGATCGTCAAATCGCCGAGGCGATTCTTTTCGACGAGGCGCCGCGCCGCTGGGGTGGGGGCTTCAGCGGCCTGCGTAAATCCGTCCCAACGCCAAAGATCGCCTTCCTTGGAAACCAGTCGTTGGCCGGGTTTCAGAAGCGTCCGCAGAGCGGGGCCTTCAGCCCGCAGGATGACCCCGATCTGGTTGAGCCGGCGGGCAAGGGGGGCCGGCGCGTCGACCAGTTCCGAGAGCGCTTCAACCCCGGGCGGGAGGGAAGGATCATGTGACCCATCGGTTGCCGCCCAATGCGCGGGCGAGGCCGGATTGGTCGAGGCGTCGAGATCATCGCCCAGCGCCGCGCCAAGGGCGGCCTCATAGCCTTTGGCGACGCTGATTTCCTCGGTGACCGCCGGCCAGAAGCCCCCGGTTCCAGCGTTCAACAGTTTCGATAAAGTATTGATTTGGGTTTCGAGGTTTTGCGCCTTGCGCTCGGCGTCGGTGAGGGGCGCGCGCGTATTCAACTCGGCTGCTCGCGCCTCCGCATGACGGGCTTCGGCAGCAGCAAGTTCATCTTCCCGCGTTTTGGCTCCCGCCAAGGCCTGTTCATGCGCCATGGCCAAAGCGGCGAGGTCGGCGCCGCCCGCCGATTGCGCAACAAGCGCGGCACGTTCGGCGCCAACTTTCTCGACTTCGGCTTCGAGCCGTGTGAGCCGTGCGCGCTCCTCACGCAGGGCGGCCTCCAGCGTGCCACGCCGCGCCTCTGCTGCGGATCGCGTATCCTGCGTCTCGGCGAGCGCTTTTTCGGAAACCGCGAGCAGCGTCTGGGCCTCTACGAGACATTCGCGCAGAGCCTCGATTTCGGCCTCGGCCGAATCGACGCTTGTCAGATCCTCCGCCTCCGAATCGAGGCGCGCGAGCACGCCTGCCGCGTCTTCAATCAGCGCCGTTTCCCGGGCGAGATCGCTTTTCATTTGCGCGAGTCTGCTTTCCAGCTCCGCGATCCGGTTTTTGGCGCGCCGTTCTTCCCCGTCCAGCGTCTCGCGGGCGAGAACCAGCCTTTGCAACGCGCTGTTCGTTTCGGCCTCGATGTCGCGCAACCCCGGCAATTCATGCGCGGCGATGGCCTGCGATTTCGCGGCTTCGACTTGCGCCTTGGCTTTTTCCGCAACATCGCGGAGATCGGCTTCGAGCCTTGCTTCGGCGGATTGAAGCGCGCTTGCCGCCTCGGTATGGCTGATCAGCGCCAGCAGCGCTTCATTTTTCCTGATGTCGCCGGCAAGGCCGCGGTAACGGGTCGCCTGCCGGGCTTGCCGTTTGAGTCCCTCGGCCTGGGTGTCGATCTGCTGCAGAATGTCGTCGAGCCGGACAAGATTGTCTTCGGCGGCCTTCAGGCGCAGCTCCGCTTCATGCCGGCGGGAATGGAGCCCGGCGATGCCGGCGGCCTCTTCGAGAATGCGGCGGCGCTCCTGCGGCTTTGCGGAAATAAGTTCGCCGATCTGGCCCTGGCGCACCATGGCCGGCGAGCGCGCACCGGTCGAGGCATCGGCGAACAGCAATTGCACATCGCGGGCGCGCACCTCGCGTCCGTTGACGCGATAGGTCGAGCCCGACTCGCGCTCGATGCGGCGGGAGACTTCAATAATCTCGCCATCGTTGAAGGCCGCCGGGGCCGTGCGCTCCTTATTGTCGAGAACGAGGCCGACCTCCGCGACATTGCGGGCCGGCCGGTCGCCGCCGCCGGAAAAAATCACATCGTCCATGCCCGACGCACGCATGTTTTTCGACGAGTTCTCGCCCATGACCCAGCGCAAAGCTTCAACCAGATTCGATTTGCCGCAGCCGTTTGGCCCGACAATGCCGGTCAAGCCCGGCTCAATATGGAACTCAGTCGGCTCGACAAAGGTCTTGAAACCCGCGATGCGAAGCTTGGTGAGTTTCATGATGCAGGGCCGCGGAACGGTTGTTGGATCATTGCCTATTCTTCAACGAAGCTTCTTAGCTTTTGGTTAACCAATCGCGCCAAGTGATGCTTTGGACCAATTGCCGCATGATTCGCAAATGCCAATTAGCGCGCGAAGGCTACGGCAAAGGCAAGGCTTTGCGTTGATTTAGCTGTGAAAAAGCACGCCATGTTTGTGTGCATTGCGTCGGGTTGTCTTTGAACCCGACCTCACGCGGCGCCCTTTCATTCGGGGACCGGTCAGCGGGTTTAAGACCCGAAATTTCCGCCGGATACCAAAAAAGCCGTGATCGTCGACTTGGAAGAGAAACTTCGGCGCGCTGCAGCGCCGAGTTTGCGCAGACTGTCGATTAAGGCCGGAAGTGAAAAACGTAAAACCCTCTATAGGCGCAATTGGGGCGCTTTCGATTGGAATTGGCGGAATCGTAGGCGGCGGCTTTTTCGCGACGTTCGGCCTCACCGTAGAAGGTGCCAAGGGCGGCACGCCGATCGCTTTCCTCTTGGGAGGGGTGATCGCCCTGTTGACGGCCCATTCCTACATCGGTCTGACCCTCCGTTATCCTGGACCAGGTGGAACGGTGGCGTTTATTCGGATTGCATTCGGGCAAGGCCTATTGGCCGCCAGCGTCAATATACTCCTAATCCTCAGCTATGTCGCCATCATGGCCGTGTACGCGGCCGCGCTTGCATCCTATTCGGTGCCATATTTGCCGCCGGATAGCCGTGCGTTTGCGGCGCAAATGATCGCATCGTTTGCCGTTCTCCTATTCGGGCTTGTCAACTTCGCGGGCGCCACGCTGATGCGACGGTTGGAGACGTTTTTCAACGTCGGGAAACTCGGCGTTCTCGGACTATTCGTCGTCGCGGGATTGCTTGTGGGGCATCTCGAATGGAGCCGACTCGGACCCGCGGAGTGGGCACCGGCTTCGACGATCGTGGCCAGCGGTATGCTGGGGTTCCTCGCCTTTGAAGGTTTCGAACTGATTGCCAATGCATCCGACAATGTCATCAATCCGAAGCGAACGCTGCCCATTGCCTTTTTGGGAAGTGTAATTGTGACGATCGTGATCTATGTGCTGGCATTCTTTGTCGCCATTGGTCATCTCCCGTTCACCGCGATCGTGGAGGCCAAAAGCTTCGCTGTCTCAGCCGCCGCAAACAACTTCCTCGGACCGATCGGCTTTTCGATTATGGCAGCCGGTGCAGTCCTTGCGTCGGCCTCTGCCATCAATGCCGATTATTTCGGGGCTTCGAAGCTGCCGGTCGACTTGTCGGCGTATGATGAATTGCCTTCGGCGTTTCACCGCAGCCTGCATGGCAAAGCGGTCTTGAGCCTCCTGGTCATCGGTATCCTCGCCATTCTGGCTGTCAATGTCCTCAACCTTCACGCACTTTCTGCTGCCACAAGCGGTGGGTTCCTGATCGTTTACGCGGCGGTCAACGTTGCGGCCGTCAAGCTTGCTCCGCATACAGGCTGCAGCCGCCTCGTCCCCCTCGTTGCCGCGCTTCTCTGTTTAACTGCGCTGGCAATCATGGTGCTGGAGTTTTTAAGCAACCCGGCGACGGTCACCTCGGGCATTGCGGTCGGCGGCATCATCATCGTCGCCGCTTTGATCGAAGTATTTTATCGGGCCATCGAGGCGCGGACACAGGCGAAATACAAAATCTATCCTTTGAGCTTGACCGAGTAGGACCACTCCCTTCCGGTTTCATCGGAAGTCAGTGTCCTACGTCGCGCTCCCCGCCGGTTGCGAAAAAGCCCGCGCGACTTCCACAAATTCGCTCGGCATCATGATAATTGTCATGGTGTTTTGCTCGGCGCCAACTTCCGTGATCATTTGCATGCGCCGCAATTCGAGCGCGGCCGGACTATGCATGATCGTTTCCGCCGCCTCGCGCAGAAGCGTCGCGGCGTCGACCTCGGCTTCCGCCTTGATTCTGCGGGCGCGTTTTTCGCGCAGCGCTTCGGCCTCCTGAGCGATAGCGCGTTGCATGGATTCAGGGATTTCGACGTTTTTCATTTGCACGCGCTCGACCTTCACACCCCAAGGTTCGGTCACCTGATCGATCGAAATTTGCAGTGCCCTGGTTATGGTTTCCTGTTCCTTGAGGACTTCGTCGAGCGAGTGCTGACCGATCACATTGCGCAGCGATGTGATCGCCACCTGGATGACAGAATTGCCGACATCAACGACCTCGATCACCGAACGTTTGGGATCGACGGTTCTGCGCCAGATCACCGCGTTGATCTTGATCGGCACATTGTCCCGCGTGATCGCCTCCTGCTGCTCGACCGACGTCGTCATGGTGCGCATGTCGATCTTCCATTGCCACTCGATGCCGGGGATCAGCAGATAAAGACCGGGGCCGGAAGTGCGCGCATATTTGCCGAGCCGGAAAACCACCGCCCTTTCATATTGATTGGCGACCCGCACGCCGGTGAGCAGAAACAGGAGCAAAAGGATCCCAGCGAAAAAGCCGATCATCGTGCGGTGCTCCTATGCTTGCGTGGCGCCAGCTGGCGATGCGCCATGATGGTTCAGGGCTGTTTTCTCCACCAGGTGTCGAGCGTTGCGCCACCTGACGCGGGGCCATGTTTGGGCGAGCGTTGCGGCCGCGCGAGTTTTGCGGAGGCTGCAATCCATTGATCCGGCGAATGGAATAAGGGCACGATATAAAATCCGGAAAGCAGCACGCGATCGTAGGCACGGACGGCGGCGACAAATTCCTCATGCGTCTTGGCGGCGAGCATAGCACTGATCAGCGCATCGACGGCGGGCGACTTAACCCCTGCGAGGTTGAACGAAGCTTCCTGATTGGCACTTGCCGAGCCCCAGCGCGAACGCTGCTCATTGCCGGGCGAGGCGGAGGCGAGCCAGCTTCCGATCATCATGTCGAAATCAAATTTCTGTCGCCGCCGTTGATATTGGACTTCGTCGACGGCGCGGACTTTCGCCAGAACGCCGATTCGCGCCAGCGAGTCCGCGTAGTTGAGGGCGAGGCGCTCCTGATATCTGTCCTTCACCATGATCTCGAAAGACAAGGGCTCGCCGCCTTTGCTCAGACGGCCATTTTCGATTTCGTAGCCGGCCTCCTTCAAAAGCGCGAGCGCTTGCTTGGGCTGGGTCCTGTCGCCGCCCGAACCATCGGTCGAGGGCGGCCGCCAGCTGCCGTCCAGAATATCCTTGCGCACCGCGCCGGGAAAAGGCGCAAGCAAGGCAAGTTCGGCGGCGCTCGCTGCTCGTCCGGTCGAAGCGAGTTCGGACTCGGCGAAGAAGCTCTGCGTTCTCTTGTAGAGCCCATTATAAAGATTGGTGTTGATCCATTCGAAATCGAACACCAGTCCCAGCGCCTCGCGAACCCTGCTGTCGGCAAACAGCGGCCGGCGCAGATTGAAGACAAAGCCTTCTATTCCCTTGGGTCCGCCGGAAGGCAAGGCTTCGCGGATGACCCGGCGATCGCGGATGGCCGGAAAATTATAGGCATTGGCCCAGCGCGCGGGGTTGGTCTCCTCGCGAAAATCGAGCAGCCCGGCGGCGAAGGCTTCAAACAAACTGTTGGCGTCACGGAAATATTCGATATCGATCTCATCGAAGTTGAACAGGCCGCGCCGGACCGGGAGGTCTTTGCCCCAGTAGTTCGGATCTCGGCGCAAAAAGATATGTTCGCCCGGCTTAACGTCGGTGATCACATAAGGACCGGAACCGGTCGGAATCGCCAGACTCGCGTCGTCGAATTTTGCAAGATCGATCTTATGGCGCGGCAGCACCGGCATCAGCGCGAGTGTCAGCGGCATTTCCCGATCGCCAATGCCGGTCAGATCGAAGCGGATGGTCCGTTCGTCTGGAGTGTCGATCGATTTGACGAGCGCATAAGCCGCGCGCTGCTGCGGCCGGCCTCTGGACTTCAAAAGTTCGAAGGTAAAACGGACATCGGCCGAGGTGATCGGCTCGCCGTCCGAAAAATGGGCGCCGGGATCAAGCCGGAAGATCACCACGCTGCGATTGTGGTCTGTCTCGATGGTCTTCGCAATCAAGCCGTAAAGCGTAAAAGGCTCGTCGAGCGAGCGCGTCATCAGGGTTTCGAACACATTGCCGTTCAGGCCTTGTGCCGTTGATCCGGCTTTCAAGTTGAAGGGGTTGAGACTGTCGAAAGTGCCAAGAAAACCGATCGAAAATCGACCACCCTTTGCGGCGGCTGGATCGGCATAGGGCAGATGATCGAAAGGCGCCGCGAGGGCGGGTTCGCCGTGCATGGCGATCGCCGGCGCCGAGACCGGCGCCGCAGCGTCGGCGAGCGTTGGGCAGCATGCGGTTCGCAAGCCGAAAGCGATAAGGGCAAGGGCCACCGCCGAACGACGAAGCAAATAATCTATCATCGCTACCATGAGACCTTTGATCGGCTACTCTGGGAAAAACGCCTAAGCTTTTCCTTATTTGCTTCAGGAAGCCTGGAAATATGAAGCTTTTGGAGGAATAGGGACAAATACTTAATACCTCACACGGGGAGGCGGCTCTGTTTCTGCCGCGGCGCAACATTGTTTACGCCTGTTTTCGCGGTCCCCTGTCTTGACTTTTGTGACGAAAAGCTCGACGTAACGAACGCGACCGCGAAAAAGCGGCGCCAAAATTAGGTACCTACCGGGAGAGGACCATGAACGATCACGCTGTCGCCACCGTCAACGGCATTCTCATTGCCACTGTCATTATCATGGTTATACTTGCCAAGATTTGGGCGTAACGAACCCTGCGCGCGGCTGCGATAAACGTGGCCGCGCCAATTCGCCTGCGCTATTTATGGCAGGATCCGGCTGGTCAAGCGTTGCACTTGTGCGTGATGAGCGGAGGAGCATGAACCTCGAATTGGGTTTATTGTCGCCGCGCACTGCACCTTGACCGCCGTTTCATTTTCAAGACCAGCGCGAGAAACCTCTCTGCGCAAAATCAGCACCCCTAGACCTCAGGCACTGGCGTGTGTATGGGATCGGCTGGTCCGCTCGAGGGTGGGCGAACACAGCGCGGGGTCGGATTAACAGAAACATTCGATATCATTCCGGTCGAGGCTGCTGCGGTAAAGGGTCTTTTTCTGACACTTGCAGCGGGGAACAATCCATTGTAGCCACGCTTTGCAGTTCAAAAGCTGAGGCTGCGTCACATGTGAACCGGGGTCTTCCTCACACAAAACCGATGCTGCCAGGGGTTAAAATGTGCGAGCCATCGCTTGGTGCGTATCAAACATAATTTGCAGCCCCAGCGAAGCGCGCGTGGCTTCGCGTGACAGGGCCAGCAATATTTGCCCCGGGCGCTGCCGTCGCCGCATCATGGACCGTCGCCGGGTGGTCGGCGCGACGGCGGTCTCGAAAGTCCGATCACTGGAAAGGAATTTGGATGCCCTTCTCGTTGAAATGCTTCGTCGCGGCCGGCTTGGCTGGCTTCGCCTTGATGGCGGGCACCGATGCTTTCGCACAGGCAAAGAAACCCGCCCAACCGGGCCAGGCGGCGCCGGCACCGGCCCAACCTGCTGCTCCCGCGCCCGCGCAAGGTGAGGCCGCACCGGCGCAACAGCAGCCGCAGCAGCAAGCCCCGCAAGGTCCGATCAAGGTCGATCTGGTTCCGACCCAAAATGATTGGACCAAGGTTTGCGGCAAGGATCCGAACGCGAACAAGGAAATTTGTTATACAACGCGCGATTTCAGTTCGCAGGCTGGGCAGCCGCCGGTCCTGGCATTGGCGGTCTATGACATCAAAGGTGACGACACGCGGGTCATCCGTCTGTTGGTTCCAGTCGGTCTGATGTTGCGTCCGGGCTTCCGTTTCGCCATCGATAAGGGTCCCTTGGCGGAAGGTGCCTTTGAAATCTGCTTCCCGAACGGATGTTTTGCCGAAGCCAAGGTCAAAGGCCCGACCATCGACCAGCTCAAGAAGGGCTCCGTCCTCAGCGTCGCGGTCAAGAATCAGGTCAACAACGAGATTACATTTGCGATTCCGGTCGCGGGCTTCGGTCGTGCGTTCGACGGTCCCCCGATTGATCCAAAGGTGCTCGAAGAGCAGCAGAAGAAACTGCAGGAGGAACTGCAGAAACGGGCCGAAGACGAGCGCAAGCGCCTCGAAGCGGCGAAACCCGCCGATGGCGGAGCTGCCGCACCAGCGGCGCCGGCCGCGCCAGCACCCGCGGGCAAATAGCAGCCTGCTGAAGGTTGAGCCGCCCACGCGCGGCGGCTCAGTCGAACCCTTGAGCTAAGCTGGTATTCCGGAAATTCAAATTGCTTGAGCGTTGGGGTTTGCGCCGCGATTGACCCCCAAGCGGGACAATGCTTAAATTGAAGCAGAGCTGCCGCCCCCTTGGGCGGCACTTTAATTTTAATGGTTCGCCAGCGGACTCCTCGAAGCTGGGCTTCCCGAGCATCTTCCGCGTCGATGAACCTTCGGTTCGTCATTCGAAAATGCGACAATAAGAATCGGTAGGCTTTCACGAGAATTGGAAAATGGCCAACCGCCTGGAGTAAAAAGAGTGACGTCGTCGCTGCTTCCGACCTATGCCCGCTACAAGCTTGCGTTTGAACGTGGCGACGGAGCTTGGCTGACCTCAACAACCGGCGAGCGATTTCTCGATTTTGGCGGTGGCATCGCGGTGGCTTCGCTCGGCTACAGCCACCCCCATCTCATTGCGGCCCTGAATGAACAGGGCGCAAAACTCTGGCACACGTCCAATCTGTTCGAAATCCCGCAAGCCGAGCGCCTAGCCACGCGGCTCGTCGCGGTGAGCTTCGCGGATTACGTTTTCTTTACAAATTCGGGAGCCGAAGCGGTCGAGGGTGCCATCAAGACCGCACGCAAGTATCATGCGGTCAACGGACATCCGGAAAAATTCCATATCATCACATTTGCCGGCGCCTTCCACGGCCGGACGCTTGCGACCATTGCGGCTGCCGGCAATCCAAAATATTTGGAGGGTTTCGGCCCAAAGATGGAAGGTTTCGAGACGGTTCCCTTTGGTGATATCGCGGCCGTCAAGGCAGCTATTGGTCCGCAAACCGGCGCGATTCTGATCGAACCGATCCAGGGCGAGGGCGGAATCCGAATGGCGGAGCCGCCGTTCCTGCGTGCACTGCGCGATCTATGCGACCGGCACGGCCTGCTGTTGATGTTTGATGAAGTGCAAACAGGCGTGGGCCGCACTGGCAAGTTGTTTGCTTACGAACTTTGCGACGTCAAGCCTGACATCATGGCGATTGCCAAGGGACTCGGCGGCGGATTTCCGCTTGGCGCTTTTCTGTCCACGCGGGAAGCCGCCAAGGGCATGACAATTGGCACACATGGCACGACATTTGGCGGCAATCCGCTGGCGACGAGCATCGGAAATGCCGTCCTCGACATCGTGCTGGAGCCGGGCTTTATCGACCATGTCGCTGCGATGGGCTTGAAACTGAAGCAACGCCTCGCCGAGTTGAAGGATCGGCACAGCGCCGTGATTGCCGAGATTCGCGGCGTCGGGCTCATGCAAGGCATTGCGTTGCGGGTCCCGGTCAATGATTTCGCGGCGGCCGGGCGCGCTGAAGGGATTCTGGTCATCCCCGCTGCCGAAAATGTTGCGCGTCTTCTCCCGCCACTGATCATTGGCGAGACCGAGATCGAAGAGGCTTTCACCAGATTCGACGCGGCCTGTCGCCGAATCGGGCAGAACAAGCCCCAAGCCGCGATGCTCAGCGAGACCAAAGTATGAGCGCGCTCATAAGCCAAGGCTCTTTGGCGCGGGCACGGCATTTTCTCGACCTTTCGGAAGTGCCGGCGGGTGAGCTTCGCCTCATATTGGACGTCGCCTCTCGTATCAAGGCGACCCGGCGCAAGGGGCAAAGTCCTGTTGACCGGCCGTTGGCCGGGAAGGTCCTGGCAATGATCTTCGACAAACCCTCGACACGCACCAGGGTCTCGTTTGATCTTGCGATGCGCGAACTTGGTGGCGAAACCATCATGCTGACCGGTCAGGAAATGCAGCTCGGCAGGGGGGAGACCATTGCAGATACGGCACGGGTCCTGTCTCGCTTCGTCGATGCCATTGTGATTCGCATTCTCGACCATTCCGCCATGAACGAACTCGCCCGCTACTCGGACGTGCCGGTCATAAACGGCCTGACCAAACGTTCGCACCCCTGTCAGGTGATGGCGGATATTCTTACATTCGAAGAAAAGAAGGGTCCAATCAAAGGCCGCAAGATTGCCTGGAGCGGCGACGCTAATAATGTGCTCGCGAGCTGGGTCCATGCCGCGCAGCGGTTTGAGTTTACCCTGCATGTTGCCTCGCCGGCCGGGCTCGATCTACAAGGCGAAATCCTCGATTGGGCGCGCGGGTCGCACGCAGCCGTGAAACTCACGCATGACCCCTTCGAGGCGGTGCGGGATGCCGATGCGGTGATCTCCGATTGCTGGGTTTCTATGGGCGACGAGGACGAAGCTTTTCGGCAAAAGCTTCTGGCTCCCTTTCAGGTCAATGCCAAATTGCTGGCTGCGGCTGGCCGGGACGCAATCTTCATGCATTGCCTGCCGGCGCATCGCGGTGAAGAGGTCACCGACGAGGTGATCGACGGTCCGCAATCCGTTGTGTTCGACGAAGCTGAGAATCGGCTACACGCGCAGAAGGGAATCCTCGCTTGGTGCCTTGGAGCCGCCAAGCCATGATTGGCCGAGGGCCTTCTGATTCGATTGCGCGTCTCGTTTCGGATGAAGGCCGCGACGATTTGGTGCTGCCTTTCGCGGTCGAATCGTTCGACGTGCGGGGCCGCGTGGTGCGCCTCGGCGCTTCAATCGACCATATCCTGGCCAAGCACGATTACCCCAAGCCGGTCGCACGGCTCCTTGGCGAAGCCGTTGTATTGACGGTGCTGCTGGCCTCCTCGCTCAAAATCGAAGGCCGGTTTCAGCTGCAAACCCGGAGTGACGGCGCGATCGAAATGCTGATCGTGGATTTCGACACGCCTGGCCGGTTGCGCGCCTTGGCGCGTTTCGATGCGCAAAAGCTCGATGCTGCGGTTAGAGCCGGCGAGCTGATCGGGAAAGGCCACCTCGCCTTGACTATAGATCAAGGCAATGAGACCTCGCGCTACCAAGGAATCGTCGCGCTGCAAGGGCAGGGGCTGGAGGAAGCAGCGCATCAATATTTCAGCCAATCCGAGCAAATTCCGACGCGTGTCCGTCTTGCCGTTGCCGAGAGCGTGACGGGGTCCGGCACGAGCTGGCGCGCTGGGGGCCTACTGGCGCAATTTCTACCGCGCTCGGCAGAAAGACGCGTGCGTGCCGATCTCGATCCTGGCGATGCGCCGGCTGGGCTTCGGTTTGCAATGCCCCCGGAAGACGATGCCTGGATGGAGGCCAAGGCGCTGGCCACGACGGTTGAGGATCATGAACTCGTCGATCCGGGCTTGTCGAGCGAGCGGTTGCTCTATCGATTGTTTCACCAACCCGGCGTCAAGGTGTTCGAGCCGCAAAGCGTACAGGATGGCTGCCGGTGCTCGGAGGACCGAATCCGGGCGATGCTGCGTGGCTTCACGCAGGGCGAGCGCCGCGACATGACCGGCGACGACGGGATGATCGGCGTGACCTGTGAATTTTGCTCGACGTATCGGGCGTTCGATCCGCAAGATTTTGACGCTTGATCCACTTGGGAGAGCCTGTCCCCTGTAGGTTTGCGCATCACGTTGCCTCTTTTTTTTGCGTTGCGCATCTGCCACGGCGATCCGGATACTTCACTGAAACTTACTAATTTTGTTGTGGGTTTGTTGCGACGGCGTAACCTGATCGAAATTCAGTTTCGTCAGGAGAAGGCCAATGTGGCGTCCATTCCTTTTGGTATCAGCCAGCGTCGCGGTGCTTGCCGGAACCGCCCTCGCCGCCGATCTTCCGGTCGCGCCGCCGCCACCCCCGCCGGTCTTTACTTGGACTGGCCTTTATGTCGGCGGATACGGTGGTGGCGAGATCACCCATTCGTCTTACAACACCGTCGTTGGGCCGCCACTTGCGGGGCCTTCGCACTTTACGGCTGCGGACGCAGCGGTGGTGAGCGTCGCGGGCAGCCAAACGCAAAACAAAGGCGGCTTCACCGCCGGCGGCCAGCTCGGATATAATTGGCAAATTGGAATGGTGGTGCTCGGCTTCGAAACCGATATCGGCGGCGTCACCGGCTCAACGCGACGCTTCAGCACCGGGGCCGTCTTTGGCGGCGTTCCCTTCGGAATGACCCAGAGCGTGGCGAATGGCCTGTTCGGAACCGTACGGGGGCGGGCCGGCATTGCCTTGGATCGCCTCCTCGTCTACGCGACAGGCGGTCTTGCCTATACAAGCGGAAAATATTTGCTCGACTATTCCGATGGCGTCTCGCCCGCATTCGGTACCGCGTCGGCCGGCAACAAGGTTGGCTATGTTGTCGGCGGCGGCGTCGAATATGCGCTCAACAATAATTGGAGCGTAAAAGGCGAGTTCCTCTACTCGCAGTTCTCCAGGGTTTCGGCGACCGGGCAGATCATCAATCTCGCCGCCCCCGCCTTTACCAACACGCTCGCAACTTCGGCGCGGGTGCAGAACTACACCGGTCGTGTCGGCCTGAACTACCGATTCAACTGGTTCGCTCCGCCTCCGGTGGTCGCGAAATATTGATGGGTTGCGTCTGGCATACTCTCCTGCCAGTTAAACTTAAACTCGGCCCTCCGGCCGGGTTTTTTTTGTCCGGGAAACCCCATGGCTTCTCGGCCCGCTCATTTGCTCAAGCGTTCACATGGCCAGCGTAAGCACGCGTTCCCGAAATCCGACTTTAGCCTTGCTTAGACCGAAGAGCTGTGCCACCGCCTCGATCAGGTCGCCTGCGCTCAAGCGGTCGTTTTGGCGCCTTGCAATAGCTATCGCCGATTTGATCTCGCACATCGCGATCATTTCGGGCCTTTGCAGTCTCGGTGGTGCCTTGGATCGATCGCGTACGACGGGCGCATTGGCCTGTGCAGGCGTGAACCAAAACCCCGCTTCACTGCGCAGGCACGGCGCATAATCCAGGGCCCGCTTGACGGCTTCGGCAATGCGCGCGCTGGTCCGGCGCTTACCGAACAGCGAAGCGGCCCGCCGGGCAATCTCGTCGCCATGAATAGGGCCTTCCTGTTCGACAATCGATTGAACGATGGCGGCGAGCGTCGCGGCGGCGATTTCATGGAGGTCGAGGCCAACTGGAACCTCGCATTTTGCCAGGGCATAGGCAGTTGGGTGCAAGTCATCTACGGAGGCCGGCTTCGACTCGCTGCCGGGCGCGGAGGGTTGCTGCGCCAATGCCAAATTCCAGGCTTCGAGTTCACGTGCTTCTTCGAGTACCAGCTTCAGCTTCGTTAGTTGTTCGGCGCGCCTATAGAACCAATCCGTGCTCCAGATGCGATAAAACCGCCAGCCGAGTCCTTCGAGAACTTGCTGGCGCAGCCGGTCGCGTTCCCGCGCCCAGAGGGCCGAATGATACGTTGCCCCGTCGCACTCGACCGCGAGCATATAGCGGCCGGATCCGGCGGGATCGCGCACCGCAAGGTCGATCCTAAACCCCGCCGAACCAATTTGAGGGTCGACCGTGTAGCCGAGGCTTTCGATGGCTGCGGCGACGTCGGCCTCGAAGACGGAATCAAAATCCGCGCCGGTCGGGCGGCTTTCGTCAAGCACACCGCTTTCTGCGAATTGTAGAAAACGCTTGAGCACACGTGGCCCTTCGCCGGTCACCCGTTCCAGATTGATTTCGCCGGGTCTGAACGAAAGGAAGACTTCGCAACGGACGCGAGCTCGCGTGAAGAGGACGTTCAAGCGCCGCTCGCCGCCTTCCGCGGAGATCGGTCCGAACGCCATGCTGTCGAGAGGTTGACTGGCGTGGCGAGGACCGTAGCCGATCGAGATCAGGATCACATCCCGCTCGTCGCCCTGCACATTTTCTAAATTTTTGACGAAAACATCTTCAGGACCGCGATCGTCGAGGTAGCGGTCGAGCACCGGATTGACCCGCCGCCTTGCCTCCAGAATGTCGCCGATGAGGTCGCGCTGAACCGTCGAAAAAGTGACGATCCCAAGCGATAGCTGTGCACATCTGCCCGCGTGGTCTTCCACGGCGTCGACGATCGCTTCGGCTTCGATTGTGTTGGTACGCCGTCCGCCGCGATCATAAGCGCCCTGCACGCGTCGAAGGTTAAGGCCGATTCCGTCGCGTTTCGTCACTGGCGCTGGCGGCATTATGAGGTGACGATAGAATTCGGCGTTGGAAACTTCGATCAAAGAGGGATGCCGAGACCGGTAGTGCCATCGGAGCATCCGGCTTTCGAGACCTCGGGCCTCACACAAGGAAAGAATGCTTTCCAGATCGGTGATGGGAGCAACTTGCTGAGGCCGTCTCTCCACCACATCGCTGTCTGCCAGTTCGTTTTCATCGACGATCATGCGATCGAAAAAGCTTGTGGGCGGCAATTGTTTCTTATCGCCCACGACAACAATCTGCTTGCACCGCGCAACAAGTCCCAAGGCGTCCTCCGGACGGACCTGACTTGCTTCATCGATAATCAGGATGTCGAACTCGACAGATCCCGGCGGCAAGAATTGCGCGGCTGAAATCGGGCTCATCAGAAAGACCGGCTTGATCTTCTGGATGGTGGGGCCGGCCAGGTTCATCAGCTTGCGGAGAGGTATATGCGCGCGTTTGCGGGCAATCTCGCTGCGGATCACGCCCATCCCACCCTGCGCGCCATGTGGAATTGCAGCTTGATGGCGCGCGCGGACGCTTTGGACGGCAGCCTCGCGCGAGGTTTCCTCAAGCTCGACGAATTGCGCAATCAGCGTGTTCTGAATATTTCCGTCGAAGTGTGCGAGGTCCGGATCGGCTACGATCGCCCGTTTCCAGCAGGCCTCGGCGAAGGCGGTTTCCAATTCGAATTGGACATGACCGGGGTCGAGCCGCCCCGCGGCCAATGCATCTGAGATTCGGGCAGGTCCAACCGCGCGGGCTTCATTGTCGGCCTTGGCGAGTCTCGCCCATTCCTCGAAGCGGGCGGAATTTGCCGCCCATTTCGCGGCCCGCTCGCTAAGATGGTTCAGATCTATGCTCTTCAGCGTGTCTGTCTGAAAAACTGCGGCGATGTCGATTTCGAGAAATGACACGACCTGCACAAAGGCGTCGAGAACGTCGTTGAGTGCGAGTTCGAGATGATCTCTGTGCACCCTGGCAGCACCGTCGCGGGCAAAACCAATGACGCGTTCGAGGTTGAGATGCGGATCGAAGGCGGACAATTCCTGAATAAGGGTTGCAACCGTGTGGATCCGAAGGAAGGGGTCTTTTTGACCGTGCGAGGGGTCGCCGAGCAGGCTTGCCAAACATTTTGCCTCGGCGGCCAGTTTTGACCGCAGCCTTTGGCTAACGATCAGCGCGTCGACAAGCTCGAGACGGTCCACAGCCTGCTTCGGTAAAGGCACCGAGAGGAGGGTTGCGAGCGACCGACTGGCCTCCCGATAATCTTTACCGAACCGGGCAAGCCAGAACGCCGCGCCTTTGGCCAAGGGTGCCCGAAGCCCGCTGACCGGGGCAGACCAAGCTGCCGGATGGAATTTGCCAAGATAGGGGGCTTGCTGTTGCCGCCAAAGCGTTCCCAGGGCCGCTGCTTCGGCCACCCGTCGGGGCGAATAGGAATTGGCGATGGTCGTGGCGATGGTTTCGCTTGCGAGCGGCATATTGGAGAGGGCGTGAAAGATCGCGCTTAGCGTCTTGACGCCCGCCACGGTCGAATCTCGGGCGTAGCCAAAATAATTTGTAAGCATACTGGCATAGGCAGCGAGCGCCGCCGCCTTGTCGGCCAAAGTTTGGATCTGGCGAATTTCGCGCTGGAAGTCTGCGGGTTGCAGGTCGATTCGCCTGACGCCAAAATAGACGTGGCTATTGAGGGGGCCCGCGTTCTCGGTGAGATCGGCAAGCCGGCCCATAGACAGAGATTTCTTCGCGAAGCTTTCGCCAGTCCACAAAACTGCTTCCTCCACCAGATGCCGATCAGGCGCGAATCCAAGTCGCGCCGCCGCGATCTGAATCGAAAGCGCCCTATAGGGCGTCATGCCGGTGTCTTCGATCGGCGTATGCAGCCGGTTGGCAACGAGGTTCAGGCGGTCGCGCACGAGGGTGAGCTGTTTTGCTTCTTCATTGGCGGCCGATAGGTTTAAATTTGCGCGCAGCGTCCGGTCCAGCCGTTCGGCAACCAGGCGCTTGCTTGTGGAATGGCTGTGGAGTTCGAGGCAGATATCCTCGAGTCCCGCTTCCCGCAGCCTTTTATGGACGACATTGAGCGCGGCCATTTTCTCGGCGACAAACAAGACCGATTGTCCGGCATGCACCGAGGCCGCGATGATGTTCGTGATCGTTTGCGATTTGCCTGTGCCCGGCGGGCCTTGAACGACGAGGTTGCGGCCGGCGCGAACGGACTCGATGACCCTTGTCTGTGATGAGTCCGCATCGACAACATGAACAAGATCGAGGGGACTCAGAATTTCGTCCAGCTTGGCGGCTTCCGGGATAATCGGCGGCTCGGCCGCGAACCCGTCGCATAGGAGTCCGCGGACCAGCGGATGCGATACAAGTATATTGTTCGGCCAGTTGGCGGGTTCGAGATCGCGCACCATCAAAAGCTTCGAGAAAGAAAAAAACCCGAGCTCGATCGCATTGGGATCGACCGACCAGCGCCGCTTCACGGCAACGGCATTGGCAACCGCGTTAAAGTAGCCGGACGGCAGCCAATCCTCGGTTTCGGGAATGTCAGGCAGCATAATCCCGAAGTCGGCACGCAGGCGCTCTTGCAACGCCTGATTGGTCCCGATTTCATCGTCGCGAAGCTTCACGTCATATGTGGAGCGCTTCGTATCGCGCACGAGTGAAGCGGGAACCAATACGAGCGGAGCTTCGCGCGGGACCTCCGATTTTTCGTCTTCATACCAGCGCAGAAAGCCAAGGGCGATAAACAGGATATTGATGCCACGCTCTTCCTCCGCGGTCTTGGCGTCGCGGTAAATGCTATGAAGGCGTCGCTGCAAATGTTCGGCGGAAAGCGATGTCTGCAACCCGGTCCAACAGGCCTGCTTTGACGTGACCGGCGCCGGCGCTTTTTGTTTTCCGGGTTCGCGCTGGAGGTCGGTAAGGACTTCACTTGCAAAAAACCGGAGCGGCTTTTTTCCCTGGACCAGGCTCGTGAAAAGCTGATCGCTGCTAATGCCGTGAATTGCGAGGGCGCGGGAGCGCTTGGCGTTGCGAGGCGTGTGAATGAGACGGCTGCGATTTCCGGTTTCGATCAGCTTGGTCCGTGCATCGGCCAGCAATTTCTCAATATAAGGTTCAGAATTTCCGGGAGAAATCTGTCTCCTTGCTTTTTTAATCGGAGTGACTTCGCCCATTTATTTATCCCCCTGCGGACCTTTTGGTCGCGCTTCAGTTGCCATGGAAAGGCCTCAATCTTCGATGGCTATTCTGGGATAAATGATAAGTAAATATATTTATCACAAATTATTTTATATTATGCTAAACCTTCCGTGACCTTTATCGCCGCGAGATACTCTTAGAACCCGAAAAAACCGGCTGGGCGTTGGGCCGCACCCCAAAACGCAAAGCGAAGCGGGAAATTAAAATTAACCGATCGCTTACCTCGATCCGGCATTCTCTCCCCATGGTCATTTACAGGCGCGTTCGCGCAACGCTTTACCCTTTGCTCCTTTATTTCATATCCGGCTCCGTCGGCGGTTATTTTGTTTGGCATGCCGTGAACGGCGAGCGTGGACTCAAAACCAAGGATGAATACGAACATAAAATCGCAACGCTGCGCGAAGAATTGCAGGTTTTGAAGTCCGAGCATGAATTATGGACTCATAGAAATGAATTATTGTCCGGCCGGGCGATCGATCGGGATCTTTTGGACGAGGAGGCCCGCGCGCTGCTCGGGCGCGTCAGCCGCAACGATCTTGTCGTGTTTCTGCCGAAGCCGCCGAGATGAATTGAACGCATAAACGGATCGCCTTCACCGAGCCCTCAAAGCTTTGCCTCAGTCTTCAAGGGTTCTGAGGTTGATGTTGATCGGGAACTTACACCGCATCGCAAGATTTAAGCGGACGCCGCGCTTGCCGGTCCGGATCAGATTATGCGCCATGAATATTCGCTTGATGCCCTGAATTTTTTCCTGGCGGATGTTCGCCAGGGGCTTGGACCCTATCTGGCGATCTACCTCCTAACTGAGCGGCACTGGGCGGAAGATCAAATCGGCCTCGTGATGTCGATTGCCGCAGTCTCCGGCCTGATCGTCCAGGCTCCTGCGGGCGCCTTGATTGACGTGAGCCATGCCAAAAGAGCGATGATTGTCGCCTCCGCCCTGGTTGTGACTGGCGCCTCGATCATCCTTCCTTTCATGTCTTCCTTTGTGCTCGTCGCTGGATCGCAAGCGGCGGCCGGTGCGGCGGAAGCTTTCTTCGCGCCGACGGTTGCCGCAATCACCATGGGACTCCTGGGATCCCGGGCGTTTACGCGCCGTATAGGCCGCAATGAGTCGTTCAATCATGCCGGCAATGCGTTTGCCGCGACGCTTGCGGGGGTTTGTGCCTGGATGTGGGGGCCGATCGTGGTCTTCTATCTTTTGGCCGCCATGGCTTTGCTTTCGATCGTGAGCGTCCTCACCATTGACGCCAATGCGATCGACTATGATCGCGCCCGTGGCCTTCGCGACGGCCCTTCCGCATCGCATGATAAGCCTTCTGGTCTCAGCGTGCTCATGAGCAGCCGAAGCCTCATGATCTTTTGCTTTTGCTGCGTGATTTTTCATCTTGCCAATGCTGCCATGCTGCCGCTGGTCGGTCAAAAATTGGCTTTGCAGGACAGGAACCAAGGCACCGCCCTTATGTCGGCTTGTATCGTCGCAGCTCAGATCGTCATGGTGCCTATGGCAGTGCTGGTCGGGCGAAGGGCGGATATTTGGGGCCGCAAGCCTTTATTTCTCGCTGGATTCGCCATTCTGTCCTTGCGCGGCTTTCTCTACCCTCTGTCGGATGATCGCTATTGGCTGTTTGCGGTCCAATCTCTCGATGGAGTTGGGGCAGGACTTTATGGTGCACTTTTTCCTCTCATCGTCGCGGATCTGACGCGCGGAACCGGCCATTTCAATCTGGCCCAAGGAGCCGTGATTACCGCGCAAGGCATTGGCGCTGCGCTTAGCACAGCTTTGGCCGGACTCGTCGTGGTACACGCGGGCTATTCCGCCGCATTTCTCGTTTTGGCCGGTATAGCAGCCGCAGGATTTCTTTTGTATTTTTTCGGCATGCCGGAAACACGTGACCTTGCCGAAGGGGAACCGGACCAAATCGCTACTGCGGCTCAAACCCGATGAACTTGGCATCGCTCGACTTGCGGACGCTTGCCACGGTCGCGATCTTCATTGCGACCTATACAGGGGTCGCTCTTGGCCGTATCCCTGGATTTCGGATCGATCGTGCGGGTATTGCGCTGGTCGGCGCCAGCTTGATGATCGCGCTCGGCACCTTAAGCCTTGAGGAGGCATTCAAAGCCGTCGACCTCAACGCCATCGTTCTTCTGTTGGGCATGATGATCATTGTCGCGCAATTGCGAGTCTCGGGCTTTTTCGATCTCGTGACCAGATTTTCCATCCGCCGCGCGCCGGGACCGATTGTGCTGCTCACCGCGGTCGTCATGGTGACAGGGTTTTTTTCTGCTTTTCTGGTCAATGACGCGATTTGCCTAGTCATGGCGCCCCTTGTCATCGACGTCACGCGCGCCTTGCGGCGAAATCCGGTTCCCTATCTGCTCGCCGTGGCGATGGCGTCGAACGCGGGCAGTGCCGCGACCTTCACCGGCAATCCCCAGAACATGATCATCGGCGTCACGTCGCATCTGCCCTACGCCGAATTCTTCCTCCACCTTGCTCCGGCCGCGGCGGTTGCACTCCTGCTGACCATCGGCTTGGTTGGCGTCCTTCATCGGCAGGAATTTTCAACCTCTTTTGCCTCAGCCGCGCAAGAACTGAAACCGCGCCGGCGGTCCTGGCAGCTCGCCAAGGGTCTGCTCGTGACTCTGGCGGTGATCGTCAGTTTTTTTGCAGGCGTTCCCATCGCCGAGGCGGCGCTGATCGGCGGTTCGCTGCTGCTTTTGTCGCGCTCTGTCAAACCGCGCAGAATCTATTCCGGAATCGATGGCGGACTTCTGCTGATGTTCGCCGGGCTTTTTGTTATCGTCGCGGGTGCCGAAAAAATGCTTTTGACACCGCAGCTCACCGCCGCTGTGCAGCAGCTTCATTTGGCAAATCCCTGGATTTTGTCGGGGTCGACGGCTCTTCTGTCGAACCTCGTCAGCAATGTGCCAGCGGTTTTGATTCTCAAGCCATTCGTCGTGGACCTCCCGGATCCGGACAAAGCCTGGCAGATTGTCGCGATGAGTTCGACATTTGCCGGCAACCTCACCTTGATCGGCTCGGTCGCAAATCTGATTGTCGCCGAGCGGGCCAAGCAAGCTGGAATAACGCTTTCCTTTCTTGCGTATGGGCGGATCGGCCTACCATTAACCTTGGCGAGCCTCGGGTTTGGAACCTGGTGGCTCGCGTGACGAGATCACGACGAAATGATTGTTTCCGAGCCCCGGCCGCTTCTCGCATAAGTGGAACCGGCCCAAAGATCAGCTTTAGCCCTTAATTTCTGGTGGCGTTGGCGGTTGAACCCTGGCCGGAGGGCTCGCTTTCCGTCCGCCGCTGCGCTATTTTTGGATTTCAGCCGGCTCCGGCGTCGCAAAGGGGCTTTTCATGGCCACCGGATCTACGAGCGCCCGCGGGAAACCCGCGCCGCGCAAATCGCAAAACGCGCCCGCGAACGGTGCCTCTTTCAGCAAGGAAGAGGAACTGAGCGCCTATCGCAATATGCTGCTCATCCGCCGCTTCGAGGAAAAGGCCGGGCAGATGTATGGCATGGGGCTGATTGGCGGTTTCTGCCATCTCTATATAGGCCAGGAAGCCGTGGTCACCGGAGTGAAGATGGCGGCGGCCAATGGCGATCAGACGATCACCAGCTATCGTGATCACGGCCATATGCTCGCCTGCGGCATGGACCCCAAGGCCGTCATGGCGGAATTGACCGGGCGGGCGAGTGGCGCCTCGAAGGGCAAAGGCGGTTCCATGCACATGTTTTCCAAGGCCGAGAATTTTTATGGCGGCCACGGCATCGTCGGTGCGCAGGTGCCTTTGGGGAGCGGTCTTGCCTTCGCCAATCGCTATCGCGGCAACAAGAACATTTGCTTCACTTATTTCGGGGACGGCGCGGCGAATCAGGGCCAAGTCTATGAGAGCTTCAACATGGCCGAACTCTGGAAACTGCCGGTCGTCTATATTATCGAGAATAATCTTTATGCCATGGGCACCTCGGTTGCGCGGTCTTCCGCCCAGCCCAATTTCTCCAAGCGCGGCCAGTCCTTCAATATTCCCGGCGAACAGGTGGACGGCATGGATGTACGCGCGGTTAAAGCCGCCGCCACCCGCGCCGCCGAATGGTGTCGAGCCGGCAACGGTCCGATCATCCTCGATATGCAAACCTATCGCTATCGCGGGCATTCCATGTCGGATCCGGCGAAATATCGGTCGAAGGACGAGGTACAGAAGATGCGCACGGAGCATGATCCGATCGAGCAGGTCCGCGCGCGCTTGCTGGCCAATCAGCAGGCGAGCGAAGACGATCTGAAAAAGATCGATGCGGAGGTCCGCGCGATCGTTGCCGAGGCTGCGGATTTCGCCTCGCATGAACCGGAGCCGGATCCGGCCGAGCTGTGGACCGACGTCTCGAAATGAGCGGGCAGAACTAAACGGCAAGTCAGTTCGACTGAGGACAATCAATGGCGACCAACATTCTCATGCCCGCGCTTTCGCCGACGATGGAGCAAGGTAAGCTCTCGAAATGGCTGAAAAAAGAGGGTGACTCGGTCCGCTCGGGCGATGTCCTCGCCGAGATTGAAACGGACAAGGCGACGATGGAGGTGGAAGCCATCGACGATGGCACGCTTTCCAAGATTCTGGTTCCGGGCGGAACCGACAATGTCGCGGTCAACACCCCGATCGCCGTCATTACGGGGGAGGGGGAGGACGCCGCGACAGCCCCGCCCGCAGCGGCCTCGCCCAAAACCCAGCCGCATGAATCCGGTGACGACCAAAAGCCTGCCGTTCGCGGCAACGGGCCAGATCGCGCCAGCAAGAGTGATGGCGAAGCGGGGGAAACGCCGAAGGTTTCAGCAAAGCCGTTAGCCAATGCGCCCGTTGCGCCGAAACCTTCACTCGACGTATCGGCTGAGGAAATTCCTGCCGGCACCGAGATGGTAATGCTTACCGTGCGCGAGGCCTTGCGCGATGCCATGGCGGAGGAAATGCGCCGCGATGACCGCGTTTTCATTATCGGCGAAGAGGTTGCGGAGTACCAGGGTGCCTACAAGGTCACGCAAGGATTGTTACAGGAATTTGGCGAAAGACGCGTGGTCGATACGCCGATTACCGAGCATGGTTTTACTGGCCTTGGCATCGGCGCGGCCTTGGCCGGCTTGCGCCCGATCGTCGAGTTCATGACCTTTAATTTCGCCATGCAGGCGATGGATCAGATCATCAATTCCGCCGCCAAGACCCATTATATGTCGGGCGGCCAGATGGAAATTCCGATTGTGTTTCGTGGTCCGAATGGGGCAGCCGCGCGGGTGGCCGCGCAACACAGCCAGGATTATGCCGCCTGGTTCTCTCATATTCCAGGGTTGAAGGTCGTCATGCCCTACACGGCGGCGGACGCCAAGGGGCTTTTGAAAAGCGCCATCCGGGATCCGAACCCGGTGATTTTCCTCGAGAACGAAATTCTATATGGGCATACGTTCGAGGTGCCCAAGCTCGACGATTTCCTGGTGCCCATCGGCAAGGCACGCATCGCGCGCGCGGGCAAGGACGTCACCATCGTCTCCTTCGGCATGGGCATGGTTTACGCCATGAAAGCTGCAGCCGAGCTTGAACAGCAAGGGATCGACGCGGAAGTCATTGACCTTCGCACCCTCCGGCCTATGGACAGCGCGGCGATTATCGAATCCGTGAAAAAAACCGGGCGTTGCGTGAGCGTTGAGGAGGGCTGGCCGCAAAGCGGTGTGGGCGCCGAGATCATCGCCAAGATCATGGAACAAGCCTTCGATTATCTCGATGCTCCGGTGGTTCGGATTTGCGGCAAGGATGTTCCGATGCCCTACGCGGCGAATTTGGAAAAACTGGCTCTGCCGAATGTCGGTGAGGTTGTCGCGGCGGCGAAAGCGGTTTGTTACCGCTGACGCCCAAATAGAGGTGATCCCTTTTCATGCCGATCGACATTCTGATGCCAGCCCTTTCGCCGACGATGGAAAAAGGCAACCTCAGCCGCTGGCTCAAAAAAGAGGGCGATAAGATCAGTCCCGGCGACGTGATCGCCGAGATCGAGACTGACAAGGCGACGATGGAAGTCGAAGCGATCGATGAAGGCGTGCTCGCCAAAATCGTAGTCCCGGAAGGAACCGCCGATGTGCCGGTCAACGATGTGATCGGCTTGATCGCGGGCGAGGGAGAAGACGCCAAGACCGTCGCATCAACAAAAAGAGAGCGGCAGTCCGCGCCAACGACCACGACCACGCCGAGTCCGCAACAAATTGAATCCGCAGGGCAAGCCGTTGCTCGCCAAGAGCCGTCGTTGCCGGCGCCTCTCCCATCAGCGCCATCGGCTATTCCGACCATGGTCAATGGTCAGCCCGGACCCCGCATGTTCGCTACGCCGCTTGCGCGCCGGATCGCCAAAGACTCTGGCCTCGACCTTGCCTTGGTCAAGGGTTCGGGGCCGCATGGTCGGATCATCGAGCGCGACGTGAAAGCAGCCCTTGCTCAAGCGCCGGCCGCCCTCCGAGCTCCAGAACCGGCAATTGTTCCGCAGCAAGTGCCGGCTCTCTCGGACGACCTCATCAGAAAGAATTTCATCGCCGGCTCTTTTGAGGAAGTGCCGCATGATCAGATGCGCAAGATCATTGCGCAGAGGCTGATTGAAGCCAGCCGCACGATCCCGCATTTCTATCTTTCCGCCGATTGCGAACTCGATGCTTTGATGAGTCTACGCGCAGCCATCAACGCGGCGGCGCTCAAGGACAAGGATGGCACGCCCGCTTACAAAATCTCGGTCAATGATTTCATCGTCAAGGCCCTGGCGTTGGCGCTGATCCGCATTCCCGACGCCAATGTGACTTGGACCGAGACGGCGATGCTGAAGCACAAGCACGCCGATGTCGGTGTCGCGGTGGCCATCCCCGGCGGGCTCATCACGCCGATTGTCCGCGCGGCCGAGACCAAAAGTCTGTCGGCGATTTCAAGTGAAATGAAGGATTATTCGGCCCGTGCGCATGCGCGCAAATTGAAGCCAGAGGAATATCAGGGGGGCGCCTCCGCAGTCTCCAATCTCGGCATGTTCGGCATCAAGAATTTTTCCGCCATCATCAATCCGCCGCAAGCGACGATCCTTGCTGTCGGCGCCGCCGAGCAGCGGGTGATCGTGAAGGATGGCGCCCCGGCGGTTGTCACGCTCATGAGCGTGACGCTGTCCTGCGATCATCGGGCGGTAGATGGCGCACTTGGTGCGCGGCTTCTGGCCGCATTCAAACACATGATCGAAAATCCGGCGGGGATGCTGGTGTGATGACCCTTCCAAGCCCTTTGACGCCATCGGCAGGAAATCAGCGGGGCAATCCCCATGGCTGACCCCTATGACGTCCTGATCATTGGCGGCGGTCCGGGCGGCTATGTCGCGGCGATCCGTGCGGGCCAGCTCGGCTTCAGGACTGCCGTCGTCGAACGTGAACATTTGGGAGGCATCTGCCTGAACTGGGGCTGTATTCCGACCAAGGCCTTGTTGCGCTCTGCAGAGATTTTTCAATATCTTAATCATGCGAAAGACTTTGGCCTCACAATCGAGGGCAAGATCGGCTTCGACCCTGCCGCGGTCGTGAAGCGATCGAGAGCCGTCTCGGCGCAATTGAACAGCGGCGTCGGTTATCTCCTTAAGAAGAACAAGGTCGATGTGATTTGGGGCGAAGCGGTGATTACGAAGCCCGGCGAGGTCCTGGTCGAAGTCTCCAAAAAGCCCGCGATGCAACCGCCGAATCCGGTTCCCAAGGGCGTTCTGGGGCCCGGCACCTATTCCGCCAAGCACATCATTGTTGCGACCGGCGCGAGGCCGCGCGTCATCCCTGGCATAGAGCCGGACGGAAAACTCATCTGGACCTATTTCGAGGCCATGGTGCCGGAGAAGTTTCCAAAAACCCTGATCGTGATGGGGTCCGGCGCGATCGGGATCGAATTTGCGTCCTTCTACCGCAGCATGGGCACGGAAGTGACCGTCGTCGAAATTCTGCCTCAGATTCTTCCCGCCGAGGATGTGGAGATCGCGGCACACGCCCGCAAGCGTTTTGAAAAACAGGGCATCAAAATCCTGACATCGACCAAAGCGACGAAGATCGACAAAAAGACGGACAGTGTGACCGCCACCATCGAGGACGCAAAGGGCGGGACGCGGACATTGGAAGCCGAACGCTTGATTTCCGCGGTGGGCGTCACGGGAAATGTCGAGAATCTCCGGCTCGAAAAGCTCGGGGTGAAAATGGAGCGCGGAACCATCGCGGTGGACGACATGGGGCGCAGCAATGTGGCGAGGCTTTACGCCATAGGAGATGTCGCCGGGCCGCCCATGCTGGCGCACAAGGCCGAGCACGAAGGCGTGATCTGCGTCGAGGCGATCAAAGGCCTGGCGCCGCACGCCATTGACAAGAACATGATCCCGGGCTGCACCTATTGCACGCCGCAGATCGCTTCGGTGGGCCTCAGTGAATCGAAGGCTAAAGAGGCGGGGTACGACGTTCGGATCGGCCGGTTTCCCTTTATCGGAAGTGGCAAGGCGATCGCGCTTGGCGAACCCGACGGGCTCGTCAAAACTATTTTCGATGCGAAAAGCGGAAAGCTTCTCGGTGCCCATATGGTTGGGGCCGAGGTTACGGAGCTGATCCAGGGCTTTGTCGTCGCCATGAATTGCGAGACGACCGAGGCCGAACTCATCAATTCGATTTTCCCGCATCCGACACTATCGGAAACGATGCATGAAAGCGTCCTTGATGCTTATGGGCGGGCCATCCATATCTAAGCTTGCTCTAGCTGCCTGGAGCTAAAAAGTTAGGTCGTCAAATGTCCGATACAGCCGATCTGCTGGACACGCATGGCGCGCCTGAGGCGGGGCCGCGTCATCCTGAAAAGGCGCATCGTCCCGACCAGCCCGTGGCGCGCAAGCCAGATTGGATCAGGGTCAAGGCGCCGGGCTCGGTCCGATGGTCGGAAACCCAAAAGATCGTCAAGGAGCATCGGCTTGTCACCGTTTGCGAGGAGGCGAGCTGTCCAAACATCGGCGAATGCTGGGAGAAAAAACACGCAACCTTCATGATCATGGGGGACACCTGCACCCGCGCTTGCGCGTTCTGCAATGTCAAAACGGGCCTTCCCGGCGCCCTTGACCGAAACGAGCCCGCCCGTATCGCCGATGCGGTCGCAAAACTCGGGCTCGCCCATGTCGTGATCACCTCGGTCGATCGGGACGATCTCGCCGACGGGGGGGCGCAACATTTCGCCGAGGTCATCAAGGCGATCCACGCGACCAGCGGCAAGACCACGATCGAGGTCTTGACCCCGGATTTTTTGCGCAAAACCGAAGCACTCGAAATCGTTGTTGCGGCGAAACCGGACGTCTTCAACCATAACCTTGAAACAGTCGCCTCGAAATATCTCGAAGTGCGCCCCGGAGCGCGGTATTTTCACTCGATCCGGCTCCTCCAGCGGGTCAAGGAGATCGATCCCGAAATCTTCACCAAATCCGGAATGATGCTTGGGCTTGGCGAGGAACGCCATGAAGTCCTTCAGCTGATGGACGATCTGCGCACCGCTGATGTGGATTTCCTCACTATGGGCCAATATTTGCAGCCCACCCGGAAACATCATGCCGTCGCGCGGTTTGTGACGCCGGCAGAATTTGACGCCTATGCCGAGGTCGCGCGTGCGAAGGGCTTTCTGTTAGTGTCCGCATCGCCCTTGACCCGCTCCTCGCATCACGCGGGGGAGGACTTCATCAAATTGAAAGCGCAGCGCTTGGGCCTTGCGGGAGTGGCTCCGAGCCGCTAGAGCAGTCTCGTTTTCCTAGCATGCCCCTTGGGCCGATCGCCCCGGAGCCTTGGCATGTCCTGTAAACCGATGTTGTGACGGCGGATGCCATCCTTTCAAACCACCCATCGGGTCCGCCATAGCGCGTCCGAAATGTTCGATCTGGTCGCCGACATCGAATCCTATCCGGAGTTCGTACCCCTATGTGTCGCCTTGCGGGTACGCCGGCGGAAGGAAGAGGAGGGGATCCTCACCTTGGTCGCCGATATGGAGGTTGGCTACAAAGCCATTCACGAGACCTTCACAAGCCGGGTCACCTGCGAGCGTTCCAAGCTGGCGATTCTGGTCGAATATATCGACGGGCCCTTTAAACATTTGGAAAACAACTGGACCTTTCGGGATCAAGGCGAAGGTCGCGCGTGCCTCATCGAATTCAGGATCAATTACGAATTCAGGAACCGCGCGCTCGGGCTCCTCATGGGCGGAATGTTCGATGCGGCATTTCACAAATTCGCCGAAGCTTTCGAGCGGCGCGCCGATCGCGTGTATGGAAAGTCCCGATAGGTTCGCTCAGCCGGAGGCGTCGAATAACAGTTCGATCGCGGCGGCAAGCGCGGCGGAGCGCACTCCATCTCGGCCAAGGTTGCCGAAGCGCCTCTCCGCGGTGATAATGACGCCGCTTTTGCGTGCGAGACCGAAATGAACGAGGCCGATCGGTTTTTCAGCTGAGCCGCCGCCGGGTCCCGCGACTCCCGTGATCGACAACGCTATGTCGGCCCGCGCATGGGAAAGAGTGCCTTCGGCCATGGCTTTTGCGACCTCCGGACTGACGGCGCCAAATTGTTCTATCAGTGCCGGTGGCACACCCAGACATTCTACTTTCGCGGCATTCGAGTAAGTGACGAAGCCTCGCTCAAAAACCAGGGACGAGCCGGGGATGGCAGTTATCAGAGCCGCGACGAGTCCGCCCGTGCAGGATTCCGCCGTAGCCAGGGTCTGCTCCTTTGCGTGGCATTGCGCGAGGAGTGCCGCTGTGCGGCTGAGGAGCGCCTCAGAAAACATTCAACCCCCGCTGGCGAAACCGCCTGCATCAAGTGGCAAAGTTTGGACGGCTCAGTCTATGTTGCATGAGCCGCCGTCGAATGTAACACAAATGAGGCATGAGGCGTTGCGGTCTTCAGTCATGGGGTTTTTTCAAAGCCGGATTTGTAAAGGGCGGGGGAGCTTGCACCGTCTTCCGATATGCCTGCCTTTGCTTTGCTTGTTTCCTGTGAACATCGCTTGGGCGGCCCCGGTCATTTACAACCAGCCCTTCTCTGCGAAAGCGGGAGACATCGTGAATTTGCTGGGAAGCGGATTTGGGACTGCGCCCAAAATCATTTTCAAGCCTGCGCATCGTCCCGCTGCAATCCCGGTAAGAATTATCCGGGCGGACGAGAATCTCATCGCCTTTGAAGTGCCGAAAAGCCAACCGTTCGACATATATGCGATTTCGGTCTCCGACGGTAAGACGACAAGTGTCCCAGTTTCCATCAACACACCTTGCGCGACGCATTTTGATACGCCTGAAATTGGAAGCAAAAACCGTTTCCGCATTTTTGGGCATAATTTGCATGTGCCGGCAGCCGCGCCGACAGTGGCGTTCATAGATCCAAAAACAAATGCGAGCCTGTCGGCAATTGTCGATGTCGCCGCGAGCGATGCCTACAGTCTGGCCGTTGTGGCGCCAGAAAATATTGTGCCTGGCGCTTCTTATCGGCTTGTGGTTTCGAACGGACTCGCATCATCGCCGGTCGAAAAAACGCTCTTGGGACGTCCGCCGGCAGGAGAGGATCATTTTAAGCTCGGCGTGCCCTGGGGGGCGGATTTTATTTACTGGGATGGTCCAGCCTACCAGGCCGGAGCGACGAGAAACAGCCAGGCCGACCATCACCTGTTCGACGTCACCAGTGATCCCGCTTTAAAGCGCCATGCGCTGGGCGATGGCATTGCGGACGACCGGCCAGCCATTCAAGCCGCCATCGACCTCGCTGCTGCCCATGGCGGCGTCGTCTATTTGCCGGCGGGGCGCTATCGGCTCGCGTCGCTGACCAATACCAATGGGCTCACCCTGAAATCGAATGTGGTTCTTCAGGGACATAGCGCCAGCGACACGACCATTCTTTATGGTCCATCCGAACCGCAAGCTGCAGGATATTCATTCAAAGGGATTGAATGGCCCGCGAACACGAAAAACTCCGGGATTGCGGATCTTTCGCTCCAGAACATCGACAACACAAGCCAGAAAGTGAGCAATGCGGTAGCCAAAAGCCCGTCCCAGAATCTATTCATCGCGCGGGTGAATTGGGATCTCGGCAGCGGAATTTTTATTCTCATGCAAGGGGTCGACAAGCTCGTCGTAACCGACTCGACGTTCCGCCAATCCGCCAACAGCCAATTTCCAAATATTGATTTTCGCGGCAACAGCGGTGTCGGGCCGATCTATCTGTGGAATGTAAGCAATGCGATTTTTCGAAATAACAAGATTTCCTGGGCCTCGGGCCAAAATTCATTCAAGGACGTCGACAGTGCCGTAATCGAAGGCAATCATTTCACGCGCAATGCATCCGACCAGATCGTGGCTGGCTCTGAGAATCTTTCCTGGGCGCAGGGCGATCAAAAAATTGCCGTGGGAGACGTCATTCAACGCAGCGAGGGGCGCCAGCTCTCTTTGAATTTCGCCAAGAATGTTGCCGTTCAAAACAATGTTTTCGATGTCTCGGACGGGGTCTTGAAGCATAATTGGTATGACGGCGAGACGCTTTTGAGTGAAGGCGGAGGAGCCTCGCACAAGCACGATGTAGGCACGGCAACGGCAGCCGGCGATTTGACCATTACCGACGATTCCAAATGCGCGGGTGCATGCACGTGGGGCTATTCCGCTAACTCAATGATTGCGATTGTGAGCGGCAAGGGCTGGGGCCAATGGCGCCGGATCGTTGCGCAAAGCGGCAATAGTTTTACGGTCGATAGGTCCTGGGACGTCGTTCCGGAGGCGGGCGACCATTTCTCGATTTTCGAGCCGTCGTATGAGAATGTTTTGATCCGCAACAATCTGATGCAGGATAATCCCGCCGGAATCTTATTATACCACGCCGCCTTCCTAAATGTTTCCATCATCGCCAATACCTTGATGGACAATGGTGGTATTTTTCTGCGGGGAGATCAAAGAAAAGGCTCGATCGGGGCCATGAGAAATATTGAAATCATTGGGAACACTCTAAAAAATACGAAAGGCCAATTCCCTTCCTATATCGTTGCCGAGTTTGCCTTGATTGCCCCCAATGCGATTTGGGGGACCAATATCGACAGCGTCGTGGTGCGCAATAATACGCTCTTCGCCCGCCCGGGAACGCCGACCTATCTCTTTCCGGAAGGCTATATGAGCGTGGTTCAATACCAAGCAGGTGGGGCTGGGTTTTCGCCAGATAGCGCGGCCCCTGCGATCGCGGGCATGGTCTTCCAGGGCAACAATTGCAACAAGTGCCCGGTCGCCTACACACTTAGCACGGGCGATAGCGGCACGATCATCTGGGGTGCCATCGCCGGCGATGCCGCAAGCGCGCCGCGTCAATTTCTTCTCGACAAGAAGATAGCGAATACGGCCAAGGAAGCGTCCGTGGGGACAGTCGTTGGCGGTGATTAGATCAACGCGTGGGTAAGTCTATTCGAGGCGGACCATCACGCTATCCGTTGCACCTTGGGCATCCATGACCGAAACGCGCACGAAGCCCGCCCCATCTGGAGTCCAGCTCGTTTGACGGCGAAGGTCCGGGTTTCCCACCGGCGCACCGTTGATGATCCATGTCAGCGGCAGAACGCCTCCTTCCGCTTTCAAGGCGAGTCGTGCGTTAGGCTCGGGCGGTTGCGCGGCATGATCATGCAAGCCGAGATCGACTCGCGCTCCATCTGGCGGGAAGGCGATCTTCACGCGCGCGGCTGACGCGGCGGCAAGAGCCCTGGGCGCATCCTTGCGCAGACGCCGCAGGGGTGGGGGAAGCGTAGAGGTGCGGCCGGACAGGGTATCGGGCGGCGGGGCGGGAAATTCGTGCTCGGCGCCAAGCCTCGTGAACGCATCGAACAGGACCGGGGCGGCGGCCTGCCGCCCGACCAGCCCGAAGACCGCGCCGTTATCCGGCCGCCCTAGCCAGACGGCAATCGTATGCGCCTTGTCGAAACCGATGGCGAAAGCGTCGCGATATCCATAGGAGGTCCCGGTTTTGAAGGCGATGCGCCCATAAGGTGCGTTGAGCGGCGGCGGCGCGCCGCGCAGAATATCGGCGACATACCAGCTCGCGACTGGCCCGGTCAGGTGGCGTGTTTCGGCATCCGCGGTCGCCTTGTCCCGCGCGATTTCAGTCAGGGTGGGAACATTTCCACCGCGTGCCAGACCTGTATAAAGCGCTGCGAGATCGCGAAGGGTGATTCCAAGACCGCCTAGAGCGGTCGCAAGCCCTGGGGCGGAGTCATCGGGCAGCCTGATTTGCGCGCCGGCGTTGCGGAGACGCGCGATGAAATGGGCCGGGCCGATCTCGGCGAGCAATTCGACCGCAGGCAGATTCAAGGACAATTGGAGTGCGTGCCGGGCGGTCACCGTGCCCTGAAAATTGTGATCGAAATTTTCCGGCGCATAGATTCCATAGCGGGTCGGCCGATCGTCCAAAATGGTTTCGGGGTGGGCGATCCCATTTTCAAAGGCGAAGGCATAAATCAAAGGTTTCAATGCGGAGCCGGGAGAGCGGATGGCCTCTGTCATATCGATCGACCCGGCACGGTCTTGCGAAAAATAATCCGCGGTGCCGACATGAGCCCGAATCTCACCGTTTGCATTGTCAACGACCAGGATCGCGCAAGACAGGGTCGGCCCCAGCGCCGCCGCCGCCGTATGCGCCAAATCCTCAAGCGAGGCTTGGAGTTTGGCATCGAAGGTCAGGCGGTGGACAGGCTGCTGCGGGGCGCGCCGGATGGCCGCCTCGCTGGCATGGGCGGCAAGCATCGGAAACGCCCGCCGACTGGCTGGGACCGTTTCCCGCTTGCCATCGTCACGTTCGGCGGCATTGATCACGCCGCGCGCGAAAGCCCGTTCGAGCACGGTGTCGCGGGCATGACGCGCGGCATCCCGATAACGATCCGGCCGCCGGGTTTCCGGCGATTGCGGCAAAGCCACCAGAAGTGCCGCCTCGGCGACCGACAGCCGCTTGGGCTCATGGCCGAAATAGGCGAGACTCGCCGCTCTCAGACCTTCAATATTGCCGCCATAAGGCGCGAGGACGAGGTAGAGATTTAACACTTCTGTCTTGCTTGTCGTGTGTTCGATCTCGATGGCGCGCAGCATTTGCGCGAGCTTCGCGGAAACGGATTTTTCTCCGCGTGGTTCCAAGAGCTTGGCGACTTGCATGGTCAGCGTCGAGCCGCCGGAAACGATATGGCCTTGTTTTGCCCACTGCAGAGCCGCGCGGCCGAGGCTCAAGAAATCGACGCCGTGATGGGTGCCGAAGCGCTGGTCCTCATACGCGATCAGCATCGCTATAAAGCGGGGATCGACATCAGTGGTTTGGACAGAAAGCCGCCAACGCCCATCTTGGGTCGTGAAGGCGCGCAACAGCTGACCATTGCGGTCGACCACGACGGGTGAAGCTTTCCGCGCCATATCGAGGTCGAGGGGCCCAAGGGATCGGTGGATAAGGGCAAGAGATGTGACGACGCCAAGCAGCGCCAATACAGGGACGAGCGCGGCAATCTTACCAAAATGTTTCCCGTGAAACATTTTCATTTTGGTGCGGTGATGTTGGTGGTTCCAAAAGCTGTACGACCAAATCGTTCCGGGCGGTACATGTCCTCGATGGTTGCGGGCGGAAGAACGTAATGCCCGGGAGTGACCGCGCGTACGATATAGGCAATGGAGAAGGTCGCCTTGTCCTGTCCATTCCGATCGAAGGCGGCGACAAAACGATCATCGCGATATTCGGTGTGCACCGGCTCGACGGTTTTCTTAAGCCAGGACAGGGCCTCAACCGAGCCGCCCTCAAACAGGTCCGGATTGTCGATTTCGAGCCCAGCCGGCAAATGATCGACCAACAGCAGCCGGGCGAACGCCGCTTCGCTTTCAGTGACCGTCAAAGCGACGACAAAGCGGTCGTTCTGCTTGATCGCCGCGTTTGGCGGGATCAGAGTTCCCTCCAGCGAATAATAGGCGCGTTCGATCCGGTAGCCTTGTTGCGCGGCGGGCTCCGGAGTCAGCGGATTGCCGGAGGTGGTCAACACGACGCTCACTGGCGCTTGCCCGTTATTGGCAATCGTGACGGGTTTCTTGTCGAGCGTGGCGCCGGCCCAATGCCGATAGAGGATGCCTTCATGCGGCGCGCCATCGATCGAAAGAGCGATGTTTTCCGCCTTGTCGGAGAGTGCCTCGGCGGCGAGCACCATGAAGGCATCTTCCTGCGTACTGGTCAAAGAGGTTTTCGTTCTTGCGTCTTCAACGACTTTCGATATGCGCTGAATTTCAGCGGCAGGCATTTGGGTTTCGACGCCAAGCGCCAGCACCCCGGCGCCATCGCGCAGACGGGAACCATAGTCGGGGCTCGAATAGAGGGGATTTCCGATCGTGCTCAGACGGTCCGTTGCTTTGGTGAACACAGCCAGCGCGTGCGTGCGGTCCCCTAGAAGGGCCAAGGCCGCGGCGAGCTGGGCGCGGGCGAGGGGCGACTCGAATGAGTCGATCTTAGCGTCGGCGAGATACCTCAAATCGCCCATGACTTGCCGCCCATTCCGCGCGAGAACATAAGCGGCATAAGCGATCGGGGCGCCTTGACCCGCGGCAATATCATTCGAATTGGCGAGCAGATTGCGCAGCCGCTCCAGCGCGGCATCGAATTTTTTCTGCGAAACCTCGAAATGATTTTCCCTCGCGCGGGTCAGGAAATCCGTGACGAAGGCATGCAGCCACATGTCTTCGGAATCCGCCGACGACCAAACACCGAAGGCGCCGTTCGAATCCTGGCGTGCCAGCACCCGTTCGATGGCCTCGCGGATGCGCTGATCGACATTCGGGTCGATCCCAAGCGCGGCGCTCTTGGCAAGTCTGTTCACATAGAGGAGCGGCAGGGCACGGCTGACGATCTGTTCGGTGCAGCCATAGGGGTAACGGTCGAGCGCCTGCAGCAAGGCCGGAACATCTATTCCGGCCAGCTGCGCTACGGCGAGCGAAATCGCCCCGGTGCCGGGCACGAAATCAACCAAAAGGTCATTTGAGACGGTGAGGCTCGCCGTGGGCGCGAGCGTGCGCACCGTTCGGCGATACAGCTCCGAGGTGCCGGGAAGTATGTTAAGTGCGAGCGACTGCGGCGCTTCCAGGGCCGGGCCGGTCAACTTGAGGTCGATGTCGGCGCGGCCGACCCCGGAAGCCGTCACCGGAACTGTCAGCGCCTTGCGTGCCCCGGCATCGAGCTTGAGCTTGCGATGCATAGCATCGGCCTGCGCCGAGATCGGGCCGTGAAGGTCGACATCGAGGGCATAATCTCCAGGCTTTCCCTCGACATTGTCGACCTGAACAAAAAATTGCGATCGATCGCCGAGCGACAGAAAGCGCGGCATAGTTGCCTGAACGACAACCGGATCGCGAACGATGACATCGGTACTGGCGCTGCCTGCCTTGGACTTTGTCCAGGCGACAGCCATGATCCGCAAGGTGCCGTTGAAGGCGGGCAGATCGAAGGTGATCCGCGCCTTGCCATCTGGATCGACCTTGACGACTCCCGAAAAACGCGCCAGCGGCTCCTGCGTGGGGCGTTCGCTGCCGAGATCCGGCGACGCGTCGCCGCCCGACCGGATCGCTCCGCGCGAGCCGAGCATTCCATCGATCAGGAGACCGTAAAGATCGCGGATCTCCGTGCTCAATTGCCGCTGACCGAAAAAATAAGCCCGTGGATCCGGTGTTTCATAATGGGTGAGATTGAGGATGCCCGCATCGACGGCCGCCACGATCACCCTGGCTTCCTCTCCCGGAGCCAGGCCCTTGATGGCAACCGTGATGGTGAGCGGCTCGCGCGGGCGCGCCTTCGCCGGCGGCGAGAGATTGACGTCGAGCTTATGGGCATCGGCGTCGATGGCAAACCAAGCAAGCCCGATGGCCCGGCCCGGCATGCGATTGGCGGCCTTGTCCATCGGCCGATACGCCGACACAACGGCATAGGCGCCAGCGCCCCAATCCGCCGAGACCGGAATTGACTTGACCGTGTCGCCTTCCTTGATATCGAGCGTCGCCAGAGAGTTCAATCCCTCGCCGACAATCGCGATGGTCGCGGTCCCGGCAAACTTCGAAGCGATGCGCAACCGCATCTCCTCGCCCGGCTTGTAATTTGCCTTGTCGAGCGTGACATCGAGGAGATCGGGAGTTTGAGCACTGGCATCGCCCGACCAGCCGCTATCGAATGTAATGCTCGTCGGCTGATCGCTGCTGTTGTCGCTTGCGAGATCGAGCCGGTACTGGCCGAGCCCGACGATGGCGGAAATTTTCGCCGGCGCTTCGGTGGAAAGATCGATCTTTCCGTCCGCTATTCGCTTCGAAGATTTGACCTGCTCGAAATTCCAACGTCCGTCCGCCCGGTACCATTGGTAATCATTGCTGATCCGGTACAGCGACCAGCCGACACCCTTGCGGGCGACGCGCGCACCATCCACACCGACTGCAATAACATCGAAACTCGCCGCAGCGCCGTCACTCAAGGTCGTAAAATTCTTTTTCACGCCGATCAGCCCATTCTTCGGAAGAATTGGCAGGACGAGCGAGCGCTCGATGGCGCGTCCGCCCGGCTCGCCGGCTCGAAGAATGATCTTGGCCTCAAGCGGGCGTGCCGCCGTTACTTCCGGGATGGGCGCCAGGATTTTTGCCGCACCCTTGGCATCGGTCGTCGCGACATCTTCGAGTTCATTGCTGATCGTTTCGAAGGGCTCGTTCTGCAGTCCGGCGACAAAGCCGGTGAGGGCCGGCAATTGCGATTTTTCAGCAGCGTTGATTTGGACGTCGCCGGTGATTTCAAGGTCCGACCCGGCGGCGCCATAGAGGTAACGCGCCACCGCGGCAATCTCGACCGTGCCGCCGGCGCGCGCCGTTGTCGTGGCCGGAGTCAAGGTGAACTCGAGGCGTTCGGGTACATAATCTTCAACGAGAAAACTCGTCTGCCCGACCGCCGCGGCCTTTGGATCGGCAAACGCCTCGATGCGCCACGTTCCGGTTGAGACGCCTGACAAGAGGGGAAGCGCAAAGCTGCGGCCGCCGTCTCCCTGATCCTCGATTTGAGCCCGCTTATATTCGACGCCGTCGGGACGTTTGACTACAAGGGTGAGGGGCAGAGCGGGGACGCCAACACCCAGCCCGTTGCGCAGCAGGGCCGAGATGAAAACCGTCTCGCCGGAGCGGTAAACGCCGCGTTCGGTAAACACCAGCGCATCGAGCGCGGTCGTCGCCGCGCGCCCCTTGACGCCGCGATCGCTGAGGTCGAACGCGCTTTGCGCGAGGTCAAGGAAACCATAATCACCCTTGCCGTCCTCGGCGACGAGCAGGCCGGGAGAAACCCCGCCGGTGCCTCGCGCAAGTCCGGGATCGAAATGGATATGGCCTGTCGCGTCGGTCTTTTTGGTCGATAAAATCTCATTGTCGCGCGCGATCAGGCGCACGTCGGCGCCCTCGATCGGTTGAGCAGTGGCCAAGGAGCGCAGGAAGACGTGGATACCGTCCTTGCCCATGAAGGAGCTAAGTCCGAGGTCCGAGACTATGAACCATTGGGTCGCGGTCGTTTCGCCGCTGTCCTCGTCGCTGGTCGCTGTGGATTGATCATCGGCCGGTTTTGCGACCATGACATAGACGCCGGGATCGAGTTTCGTGACCGCCTCGTTCACCGGGAAAGCGGTTGTCACATCGGCATTGAGTTCGGGGCTCACGTCGAGCGTTCCCGACCAGACTTTTCGGCCGTCCGTGTCGATCAATTGCTTGATACGGTAGGAGGAAAGCTGGGAAAGGAAATCCTCGGACCTGATCGTCGGCAACAGATTGCGATCGCCGATCCGGACGATGTCGATGCCGACCTTGCGTGTATTGACGGAGACGACCGGAATGCCCTCCTGGCCCACCCGTGGCAGAACGTAATTCTTGCCGGTGAAATGCACATGCGGCGAACGATCGCGGACATAGAGTTCGTAATCTGCTGTTTTGAGGAGCGCTTCGCCGGTCGAAGAGGGCAGGCCCTGCCGCAGCACGATCTTGTAATGTTCGCCGTGCTTCAGGCCTTCAACGCAAAGCTGCTGATCCTCGCTGGAGATGGCGGGCGTCGTGAAACCCGACGCCGTCACGAAAGGCGCGAAATCGACCTTGCCGAAGGCAAGCGGCTCGGAAAATTGGAAACACGCGCGGGGAGAAGCCGACTCATTATCGATTTTGTAATCGACGATGCGGAAGCCATGCTTTTCGCGAAGGTCCTCATAGATGGCGCGCACGGCAGGGATGTCCGCGAGATCGAGGCTCGCGTGATAGGCATCGAGCGAGGGACGCCACATGCTTCGCTTCGCGTAGATTTCGCCGAGCCACGCGAGCGCGATGGCCCGCTGTGGCTTATCTGTGGCGCGTTGATAAGCGATATAGGCGGCGGCCGTGCCGGCCTGCATAAGATCGTAATCATCGCCTCCAGCGGCGATCGCGGCGCGCGAATAGGCGAGCCACGCGCCGGCATCCTTTGGATTTGCCGCAACGATCGCGGCGAGATATTTGACCGCCGTTTTGAAATCCTTGCGGGCGAGGACTTGGTCGGCATCCTTGCGTATTTTGGGCAGGGGCTGCGCGGCAAGAGGGCCCAAATCATTGCCGATGTTTTGTTCGAGACGGGTTGCGTCGCTTGTCAGCTCGTCGGTTACGAAGCTCTTCTGCGCTTGGGCGGGAACGGCCCAAAGAAATAGCGCCATGCCGAAGACCAAAAGGGCCGATTTGCGCATTTTTTTCTCGATGAAATAGAGGGAAGGGCAATGATCGATGCTAGCATATTCAGTGTCGTACGCCACGATTCCGTCAGTAATATTTCAGCCGTGGAATATGGCTCGGCTGCAGCTCGTCGACTTTCCGATGGCCCGGTCAGTTTTGGATGCCTTAGGGGTCGGTACGATTTGGAAGATTAGGACCGAAGACCTTCTTTAATCGCTTGCTCCTGCGCTAGAGCGGCAGACGCACCGTTGCGATGGCAAGCGAGGCCATGCCTTCCTCGCGGCCGGTAAAGCCCAAGCGTTCGGTGGTCGTCGCCTTGATCGCCACCCGGTCTATCTGGATTTCGACGATCTCCGCGATGCTGGCCCGGATCGCGTCGCGGTGCGGCCCGATTTTCGGCCGCTCGCAGGCAAGCGTCGCATCGATGTGGGCGATCATGCCCCCACGCGCACGCACTTTTGCGGCGGCCGCGGCGAGGAAAATCCGCGAGGCCGCGCCGCGCCACTGCGGATCGCTGGGTGGAAAATGACTCCCGATGTCGCCTTCGGCCAAGGCGCCGAGCAGGGCGTCGGTAATCGCGTGACTTAAGACATCGGCGTCCGAATGACCGACAAGGCCATGGTCATGCGCGATTTTTAAGCCGCCCAGCCAGACATGGTCGCCAGGCCCAAACGCATGCACGTCGTAGCCTTGTCCGATCCGGACATCGGCCAGCTCGCGGATCAATCGCGCCTCGGCAACATGCAGATCGGCGCTGGTTGTGATTTTCATGTTGGCATCGTCTCCCGGGAAAACATGGACAGGATGGCCCGCCCATTCCGCGACGGCGGCATCATCGGTCAGATCGCAGGCGCCGGATTTCGCGGCACTTCGATGCGCCGCCAAGATCAATTCAAACCGAAAGGCCTGCGGCGTCTGGACCGCGCGTAACCGGCTTCGGGGCGGCGTTGCCAGAACCAGGCCCTCTTCGTCGATTTCCTTCACCGTGTCTGTGGGGAGAACACCCGGAACAGCTGCACCGTGAGCAATTGCGGCTGCAACCGCTCTATCCACTAATGTATCGCTTACAAATAATCTTGCAGCATCATGAATTAAAACAATTTTTAAATTGTTATCCAGTGCCAGTGCCTCAAGCCCGGCAAGGACGCTTTCCTGGCGCGAGTCGCCGCCAAACACCGGCTTCGAAATGGCTTTCCTTTGTTGAACCGTAAAATCAGCCAAGCTGCTATTAAACAGGGCTAGGTCATCCATGTGAATAACGGGCAGAAGTTTCGCGCCAGGAACCGCGCGGATAAGGGCGTCGAGTGTGTGCGAAAGCAACGGCCGGCCCGCCAAGTACCTGTATTGTTTGGGAAGCCCGGAACCGGCGCGTGAGCCTCGTCCGGCTGCAACGACGATGATCGCTACGTCAGTCCCGAATTGCATGATCTCTCCAAGGTGACATCACAAAGTGCTTTCCATCGTTTGTTTTCACAGTGTCGTCAATTTCCTTGCTTTCTGACGCTATTATGGGCAATTTACTCGTTGCCGCATTGCACAAAGTGACTATGATATGAGCATGAGTTGCATTGCTAAAAATTTAGGCAACAATGCCAGCGGTCTTCGGATTGGTGGACTTTGCCTTGACGGGCGGGCGTTGCTTGCGCCGATGGCCGGAGTAACCGACCTCGGCATGCGCCGTCTAGCGCGCCGTTTCGGCGCCTCTCTGACCGTCTCGGAAATGGTGGCAGCCGATTATTTCACCCGCGGAGATCGGGCGAATCAGCTGAGGGCGCGTGGCACGGGCGAAGGCCTGCACGTGGTGCAGATTGCAGGATGCGACCCGGCCGTCATGGCGGAGGCCGCCCGTTTCGCGGAGGGTTCAGGGGCCGCAATGATCGACATCAACATGGGGTGTCCGGCCAAACGGGTGACAAGCGGTTTTGCGGGATCGCATCTGATGCGCGACCTGGGGCTTGCCGTCGCCTTGATCCGCGCGACGGTTGGCGCGGTGCGGGTTCCTGTCACGCTCAAAATGCGGCTCGGCTGGGATGAGCAGTCGATCAATGCGCCCGAACTCGGACGCTTGGCTGAAGGCGAGGGGATCGCGCTGTTGACGGTCCATGGCCGGACGCGCTGTCAGTTCTATTCAGCGTCGGCCAATTGGGCGGCGATCAATAAGGTGAAGCAAGCGGTTTCGATTCCGGTGGTTGCGAACGGCGATTGTGCCAGCCTTGCGGATGCTGCCACGATGCTGGCCAGATCTGGTGCCGATGCGGTGATGATCGGCCGCTCCGCAATCGGACGGCCCTGGTTTGTCGGGGATGTGGCTCACTACCTTACGCACGGGAGCGCGAGGGGCGCTCCGGCCGCCGCCGAACGAAAATCGGCGGCGCTCGAGCATTATGAGACTTTGCTTGAGATTTTCGGCAAGGCGCAGGGCGTGCGTCATGCACGCAAGCATCTGGCCGGCTATGCCGAATGGGCGAGCGTCCGCGATGGGGCAATGCTGCGCCAGCGTCTGGTGATGGCCGAATGCCCCAATGAGGTGAAGTCCGCCCTCTGCGCGTTATTTGACTCTCCGCCTCTGAGGGAGGCGGCATGAGCACGGCTCTTGCCTCTTCAGGACTGACGCAGCTCGGTCTCGCCCGGAACGACGGCGATGCGGGCAAGCTCCTGAATGCTCTTCCCCATCCTGTCATCTCGGTGTTGCCGGATGGTTCAATTGCCGATGCCAATGCGGCGGCTGAAGTTTTTTTCGGGATGAGCCGGACATCGCTTTGGCAGCAAAAAATCGGTCAAATCGTTACGGCGGACTCGCCCCTCCTGTCCCTCATCGAACAGGTGAGGGCCGGCGGTGCGGCGATCAACGAATATCGGGTCCATTTGAGATTGGCGAAACCTCAAGGGGAGAGGCTGGTTGATATTTCTGTGACGCCATTGCGGGACCCCGGCGATGGCGTTGTCGTCATGTTGCAGGAACGCTCGCTCGCAGAAAAAATCGACCGCCAGCTCACCCATCGCGGCGCCGGCCGTTCCGTGGCCGCCATGGCTTCCGTGCTCGCCCATGAAATCAAGAACCCGCTGTCCGGGATCAGAGGCGCCGCGCAGCTTCTTGAAGCCGAAGCCACCGACGCCGATCGGGTTTTGACGCGCCTGATCTGCGAGGAGACCGACCGAATTGTGAAACTGGTCGATCGCATGAGTGCTTTTTCAGAGAAGCGGCCGATCGATCGGGAGAAGGTCAATATTCACGCCGTCCTCGACCATGTGAAGAAAGTGTCCCAGGCCGGATTTGCGCGTCATATCCGCTTCCATGAGAATTACGATCCCTCGCTTCCTTCGGTTCTCGGCAACAAGGACCAACTCGTTCAAGTGTTCTTGAATCTGGTCAAGAATGCTGCGGAAGCGATTGGCGAAACACGAAGCGACGGCGATATCGAACTGTCGACTGCGTTCCGGCCCGGAGTTCGTCTGCAAATCCCCGGCGCCAAAGCGCCCGTGAGTCTGCCTTTGGAATTTTGCGTTCGCGACAATGGTTCGGGCGTCGCGCCCGACTTACTGCCCTATCTCTACGATCCGTTTATCACGACGAAGGCAACAGGAACTGGCCTAGGGCTTGCTTTGGTTGCCAAGATTGTTGGCGATCATGGTGGCACCATAGAATGCGAATCTTTTCCCCGCCGGACGACGTTCCGCGTTCTCATGCCCATGTTTGCGCCCCATAAAATGGCCAAGGCGTGAAGGGCGGCCGGGCCTGAGCCCCGGTTCCGCAGCCAAGGCCGGCGGCCCTGGGCCTAGGAAGTCGGCAAGATCTTAAACATCCCGCGGGTTCAAGCCTTTGTTCGCCCGCAGCAAGGTGCATCATGATGGCCACTGGCAATATTCTCATTGCTGACGACGATACGGCAATTCGGACGGTTCTTAGTCAGGCTCTGTCCCGGGCGGGCTATGAGGTTCGCACGACCGGAAACGCGGCAACGCTTTGGCGGTGGGTTCAGGCCGGCGAGGGAGATCTCGTCATTACGGACGTCGTGATGCCGGACGAGAATGCCTTTGAGCTTCTTCCGAAGATGAAAAAATTGCGGCCGGAGCTGCCGATCATCGTGATGAGCGCGCAGAATACGTTCATGACCGCGATCAAGGCTTCTGAACGCGGGGCTTATGATTATCTGCCGAAGCCCTTCGATTTGAGGGAATTGGTTTTGATCGTCGGGCGCGCGATGAGCGAGCCCAAGAATCGAGTCCGCGCCGAACCCAACGCCGAACTCGAAGGGATGCCTCTGGTTGGGCGATCGCCCGCCATGCAGGAAATCTACCGTGCCTTGGCGCGCCTCATGCAGACCGATCTGACGGTCATGATTACCGGCGAATCCGGCACCGGCAAGGAGCTGGTCGCCCGCGCGCTGCATGACTATGGCAAACGCAAGAAGGGCCCGTTCGTCGCCATCAATATGGCGGCCATTCCCCGCGATCTCATTGAGAGCGAATTGTTCGGTCATGAAAAGGGGGCTTTCACCGGGGCCAATCAGCGCTCCGCCGGACGCTTCGAGCAAGCCGAGGGCGGCACTTTGTTCCTCGATGAGATTGGCGACATGCCGATGGAGGCGCAGACACGGCTTTTGCGCGTGCTTCAGCAAGGCGAATACACGACGGTCGGAGGACGCACGCCGATCAAGACCAATGTTCGCATCATTGCCGCGACCAATAAGGATTTGGGCGGCCTCATTCGCCAGGGCCTATTCCGCGAGGATTTGTTTTTCCGGCTAAACGTCGTCCCCTTGCGGCTGCCGCCCTTGCGGGAACGGACGGAAGATATCGCCGACCTCGCGCAGCACTTCTTCGTTCTCGCCGCCTCCGAGGGCTTGCCGCTGAAACGGGTCGAGCCCGATGCGCTCGAACGCCTCAAACGCTATCGATGGCCGGGCAATATTCGCGAACTCGAAAATCTCACGCGGCGGCTGGCAGCGCTTTATCCCCAGGAGGCGGTCACGGCCCAATTGGTCGACATGGAACTCGCCGTCGACACGTCCGCGCTTGGGTCGAGCTATGCGCCGCCCCTCGCTGCCGGAAATGGCCGCTCGCAGGAGCCCGAACGGAGCGCGACGCTCGCGAGTGCGATGGAACAGCATCTCGCCGAGCTCTTTCATGAACATGGCGAAAGCCTTCCACCTCCCGGTCTCTACCATCGCATTCTGCGGGAGCTGGAATATCCGTTGATCTCCGCAGCGCTCGCCGCCACGCGTGGAAATCAGATCAAGGCTGCCGAGCTTTTGGGACTCAACCGGAACACCCTGCGCAAAAAGGTTCGCGATCTGGACATCAGGTTGATGCGCTCGCCGCGCTGAGGATCGAATGGGTCCCCGCAGCCAGGCTCCGCTTTTTCTGCACCAAAGATTATTTTGGAATCAGTGACTTAAAGCTAGTTCATAAGGTTTTAGATGCAGATTTGCGCGTCTGTCTCTCAACTTTGCGCGGTAGGCTGGTCCCTGAAATGTCGCAATCCTGCAACAGCGTGGTATTATGGCAACGCGACTCATTTCCTGGGTATTCTAACCCTTTGATTTCTTTCTTCCGGCGGGCATGGGTGATCAGCGAATAGCGGGGCGAGCTAAAGGCGGACGAAATGGCAAACCCCGGTTTGCAGCTCGTTTCGGCCCTGTCGCGGTTATTCTCGCGCTGTTCGTCGCTCTCGTCAGCTTTCTGATCTTCTCGGGCTATACGCCAATTTCCCCGACAAACACCGTGGTCGTGGGGTTGTTTGTCGCCAATATCCTCGGCATCCTTCTCGTCTTCTGCTTCGTGCTCGCGGAAGCCTATGCGCTGTTCAAGGCACGCCGCGCCGGGATCGCTGGAGCCGAGCTGCATGTTCGCGTGGTCGGGCTTTTTTCGATCATCGCCGCCGCACCGGCTCTCTTGATGGCCTGGGTCGGTTCGGTGACCTTGGAGCGAAGTCTCAATCCTTCTTTCATGCAGGACGGGCGTGGCTTTGTCCAAAATACCATTGACGCGGCGCGGCTCTATGAGCGGGACCAATGCAAATCCCTGCTGCAGGAAGCCCGGCTCACGGCCTCCGATCTCGACCGCGGCAAGCTTATGTTTGAGGTCGACCGCCCGTTGTTTCGGGAGTTTTTTGCCTCAAGGGCCCGTTTTTTGGGATTTACCGCGGCGGCGCTTCTGAAATCCGATGGCACGGTCGTTGAGCGAGTCGACACCGGCGCGGCGGTTGGAAACGTGGTGGTTCGGCCAGACCCCAGAGATTTCGAGGAAGCAAAAAAAAATGAGCCGGTTTGCCTGACCCTTAATGAAGGCCCGACTTTCGTGGCCTTGCGGACGCTCAATTCCTTCGAAGATACTTTTTTATATGTGGCGAGGCCAGTCGACCCGTTCACGGTGGAGTTTCCCCGCCAGGCCGCCAAAATGGTTGCGCTCTACGACGCTTTTGACAGCCATCGAAGCGGCATTCGGATCGCGTTCGCGACCATGTTCGTCCTGATCGCCTTGATCATGCTGTTGTCCGCGACTTGGCTCGGTCTTTCCTTTGCCGACAGCCTTGTCGCTCCGATCCGGCGCCTGATCGCGGCGACAGACGAGGTGGCCTCCGGCAATCTCCACGTTCAAGTCGCGGTCCATAAATCCGACGGAGATTTGGCGCATCTAGGCGAAACCTTCAACAAGATGACATCGGAACTCAGCGTCCAGCAGCGGCGGCTGATTGCTGCCAGCAAGCTGATCGATGAGCGGCGCCTCTTTACCGAGGCCGTCCTATCCGGGGTTCCCGTCGCGGTGGTGGGCGTGGGACGCCAGGGAGAAATTACCGTGCTCAATCATTCGGCGGAGAATTTGATTCCCCGAAGCGGAGAATCGGCAGCTCGGCTCGTGGGGCAGGCGATCGAAGCCGTCCTGCCGGAAATCTCCGATACGCTGGCCGAGGCACGCGCCAACCCCTCCCGCCTGATTCAGGGGCAGATTTCCTTAGCCCGAGGCGGCCTCGACCGGCTTTTCAATGTGAGTATCACCAGCGAGCCGACCGAGCGGGCCGACCGGAACTATGTCGTGACACTCGACGACATTACCGACCTCGTCTCGGCGCAGCGGACGGCAGCCTGGGCCGATGTCGCGCGCCGGATCGCCCATGAAATCAAAAATCCGCTGACTCCGATTCAGCTCTCCGCCGAACGGTTGAAGCGCAAATATGGCCGCCTGATAGAAAAGGATCGCGACGTCTTTGACCAGTGCACCGACACAATCGTCCGCCAAGTCGATGACATTAAGCGTATGGTGGATGAGTTTTCCTCGTTCGCGCGGATGCCAAAACCCAGCCTCGAAAGCGACGATCTCGGCGAATGCGTGCGCCAGGTTCTGTTTTTGATGCGGGTCGCCCATCCCGATATTGTTTTTGAAGACCATTTGCCGGAGGCCCCGGTTCGCGTCCCGTTCGACCGGCGACTCCTTTCTCAGGCTTTGACGAACATTATTAAGAATGCGACGGAGGGGATCGGCGAGCAGCCGGAAGGCACCGAAGACCAGGGACGCATTTCCGTGACCCTTGCGATTACTGGGCAAGGTGTCACCATTGACGTTATCGACAACGGCAAGGGGTTTCCAAGGGAGAACCGACAAAGGCTGCTCGAACCCTATATGACGACGCGAGCGGAAGGAACCGGCCTCGGACTTCCGATCGTGGCCAAGATTCTCGCCGATCATGGCGGCGGGATCGAGCTACGCGATGCGCCAGAAGGGCGGGGCGCCTGGGTCAGGCTCTTTTTTCCTTTGGGCCACGATCTTGGGAGTAAATCTGATTTTGCCGGGGCTTCGGATCAAGCCGCGCCGGCGGCGGCCAGAAAGGGAGCGTGAAACAGTCCATGGCGAGCGACATTCTGATTGTGGACGATGAAGCCGATATCCGCGAGATTGTTTCCGGGATCTTGTCGGACGAAGGCCACGGCACGCGCACGGCCAAGAACTCCGACGAGGCGTTGGCCGCGATTGGGGCCAGACGACCTACTCTCGTCTTTCTCGATATTTGGCTGCAAGGGTCAAGACTCGACGGCTTGCAGCTGTTGAAAATCATCAAGGAGCAGAACCCGAACCTCCCGGTCGTCATGATTTCGGGGCATGGCAACATTGAGACGGCGGTGTCCGCGATCAAGCTCGGCGCCTATGACTTCATCGAAAAGCCGTTCAAGGCTGATCGCCTGGTGCTTGTCGCTGAACGTGCGCTCGAAGCCTCGCGGTTGAAGCGCGAAGTCAATGAACTTCGCACGCGAACGGGCGGTGCCAATCTGATTGTCGGCAAATCGACCGCGATCAATCAATTGCGCCAGGTGATCGAGCGCGTTGGACCGGCCAATTCGAGGATCCTGATCACCGGTTCGCCGGGCGCGGGCAAGGAACTCGTCGCACGCAACATCCATGAGACATCGGCGCGTGCGAGCGGGCCGTTCGTGACCATCAGCTCGGCGACGATCGAGCCGGAAACCATGGAACTCGAACTTTTTGGGGTCGAGGGCAAGGAGGGCCGTAGCCGCAAGGTGGGAGCTCTCGAGGAAGCCCATGGAGGCACGCTCTATCTCGACGAAATTGCGGATATGCCGAAGGAGACCCAGGGCAAAATCCTGCGTGTGCTCGTCGAACAAAATTTTCAGCGGGTAGGGGGAACGACCCGCGTCCATGTCGATGTGCGCATCATTTCATCGAGTTCGCGCAATCTCGCGGCGCTGATCGCCGACGGTTCGTTTCGCGAGGACCTTTTCCATCGTCTTGCGGTTGTGCCGGTTCGGGTCCCTTCCTTGAGCGAACATCGCGAAGATATTCCCGAACTCATCGGGTTTTTCATGGAGCAGGTCTCGGTGACGAGCGGTATGCCCAGGCGTTTGATCGCTGACGACGCGATGGCGGTCCTGCAGTCACATGATTGGCCCGGAAACATCAGGCAATTGCGCAATAATGTGGAACGCCTGATGATTCTCGCTGCTGGCGACCCGGATGCGGCGGTGACGGCCGAAATGCTGCCGGCCGAAATCGGTACGCTCGTTCCTTCGACCCCAAATGGTCAAGGCGGCGAAAAGCTGATGAATCTTCCCTTGCGGGAGGCCCGCGAGGTCTTTGAGCGCGAATATCTGGTCGCTCAGATCAATCGCTTCAGTGGCAATATCTCGCGGACTGCGGAGTTTATCGGGATGGAACGCTCGGCCTTGCACCGCAAATTGAAGTCCCTTCAGGTTGACTGACCTAAAAGAATTGAATGGCCCATTGATCACGTGTTGAAGGGGCTTTCGCCGATTGCCATGAATCCCTATTTCTATATTCGGGCCTCGACCAAATCTCTTCGTTTAACAAAGCGCCTATGGACTCATTGGAAACCCCATCCAACTTGTTGAACGGCACAAAGCAAGACTCACAACGCGGCCCTAGCTGGTGGCTGCTGCTACGGCTCGCCCTGCGCGACTTTCGCGGAGGCCTGCGCGGTTTCGGGATCTTTCTTGCGTCCATCGCGCTGGGCGTCGCCGCGATCACGGGCGTCGGCTCGGTGTCGGCTGCGCTTAAGGACGGGCTTGCCCAGCAGGGGCGCGCAATTCTTGGTGGCGATGCCTCTTTTAATCTCGTCCAGCACGAAATAAATGCGCCTGAACGCGATTTTTTTCTCCAACAAGGACGCCTTTCCTCCGTGGCGCTGATGCGCGCCATGGCGCGTGGGGACAACGGCGAAGCCGCGCTTGTCGAGATCAAGGCAGTCGACGGTAGCTATCCGCTCGCCGGCGAACTTGGCCTCGAACCACCGCTGCCGCTCGCCGACGCCTTGGCCGAGCGGGAGGGTGCCTTTGGAATCGTGGCCGAGGCGGCGCTTCTGGCAAAGCTCGGCCTCTCACTGGGAAGCCGCCTCACAATCGGCGACACGCCTTTCGAATTGCGGAGTGTGCTCGCGGCCGAGCCGGACCATTTTTTTGGGGCGATAGGATTCGGACCCCGCGTCTTGATTTCGGAAGCCGCACTTCGCGCGACCGGTCTGCTGCAGCCGGGTGCTCTCACAAAGTGGGCTTATCGCGTCCTGTTGAACGGGGCGACTACAAGCGACAGTCAACTCGACGCATTTACAGAGGCGGTGAAACAAAAATTTCCCGAGGCGGGATGGGACGTCCGCACGCGAAAAAACATATCTCCGCAATTTTCCCGCAATCTGGATCGCTTCACGGAATTTCTGACCCTCGTCGGCCTCACGTCTTTGATCGTCGGCGGGATCGGCGTCGCCAACGCGATTGCCGGCTTTGTCGAGCGTAAGCGGCCGGTGATTGCGACTTTGAAAGCAGTCGGCGCGAGCGGGTCCACCGTCTTTGCTCTGATGTTGACTCAAACGATGCTGGTTGCCCTCGTCGGAGTGACGATTGGCGCGGCGCTTGGCGCCGCATTGCCTTTTGTCGCTGTCTGGGGCTTCGGTTCTCTCCTCCCTTTCCCGCTTGCGCCAGCGGTCTTCCCGACTGCAATTGGCAAGGGCGTTCTGTACGGCCTTTTGACCGCGCTCGCATTCTCCGCGGGTCCATTGGGACACGCCCATGACGTTCCGGTCCAGGCGTTGTTTCGCGCCGAGATCGAACCGAGGCGGACTCTCCCGAGGCCCCGCTACATTGCCCTGATCCTCAGCGCCGCCGTGGGCCTTGCATCGACGTTTTTGGTCTTTGCGACCGATCGCGGGCTTGTCCTAATTTACATGGCAGCGACCCTCGCCGCCTTCGCCGTCCTGCGGGGGGCGTCCTTTCTCATCATGTTCGGCGCCAAGAAAATCCCGCACATGCGCAATTTCGCGTTGCGCTTGGCCATCGGTAATATTTATCGGCCGGGCGCGCTCACGCCTTCCGTCGTCCTTTCGCTCGGCCTCGGTGTTGCGCTTCTCGTGACGCTCACTTTGATCGATGGCAACATCAGCGCCGAACTCAAACCCTCCCTCATCGGCAAGACGCCGAGCTTTTATTTTCTCGATGTCCAAAACGCGAAGGCCGGAGAGTTTACGGCGTTCTTGAAGAGTCACGCGCCAGACAGCAAAATCGAACTCGTCCCGATGCTGCGCGGTCGCATCATCCGTCTGAATGGATTGCAGGTGGGCGTGGCACAGCCCAAACAAAGCGTCGCCTGGGTTTTGGAAGGCGACCGCGGGATTACCTTCGCCCCTTCTTTGCCGGAAGGCTCCGTTCTGATCAAAGGAGCCTGGTGGCCGAGCGATTACACGGGGCCTCCCTTGGTCTCGATGGAAAATGAGGCCGCCGAGGGGCTCGGGCTTGCCGTCGGCGACGAAGTCACCGTCAACGTTCTCGGCCGAGAGATCGGTGCCAAAATCGCCAATACCCGCAAGGTCAATTGGCGGAGCTATGGAATTAATTTCGTCCTGGTATTCTCGCCGAACAGCTTCGCTGGCGCTCCCTTTGCCGACCTCGCGACACTGACCTTTGAAGATGCCAGCAGCCCGGCGCGGGAATCTTCGATTTTGCGCGAGACAGCGCGGAAGTTTCCGTCGATTACAAGCATCCGTGTGAAGGATGCGCTTGATACCGTAAACGCGGTTGTGGCTCAGCTGGCCTTTGCGGTCAGGGGAGCCTCCAGCGTTGCATTCCTGGCCTCGATCCTGGTCCTCGGCGGGGCGCTCGCGGCGGGTCAAACCGCCCGTATTCACGATGCCGTCGTATTGAAGACGCTCGGCGCGACGCGGTCGCGCCTGCTGGCCGCCTATATTTTTGAATATAGCGCGCTTGGGTTTTGCACGGCGTTGTTCGGTGTCGCGGCAGGGGGAGCCGCCGCCTATGCCATTGTTGACCAAGTGATGAAACTCGATTTTCTTTGGCTCTGGCCGCAGACATTTATCGCGGCAGTGGCCGCGGTGAGCGTCACAATCGGCCTTGGACTGCTCTCGACATGGTGGATTTTGGGCCGCAAACCGGCACCTTATTTGCGCGATCTATAGTCAGGGAACGTTAAGCATTGTTCATGTAGGCGCCCTTGTACCGTCTCGGTGCTTGCGCCATATTAAAGGGGACGCTGATCCTGCAAAGGCAGCGGCCGGAGGCGGTCAAGCCTCCCTAACTTTTGAGGAAAACATGTCCGACTTCGACCGCAACGCAGGTGCCCGCTGGGGGCAGGGCGCAGTACGGGCCGGTCGCGCCGAAATCGACCAGGGCCTGCGCACGTACATGCTGGGCGTCTACAACAATATGGTGGTCGGTTTGGCCATCACAGGTTTGGTAGCGCTTGGTGTCCATATGCTTGCCGTCACGAGCGATCCCTCGATGGCGGTCGCCCAAATTGGGCGAATCTCTCTGACGGCCTTTGGCCAGACCCTGTACCTGACCCCGCTCAGGTGGCTGGTGATTTTAGCGCCGCTCGGTTTCGTTCTGTTCTTTTCGTTCCGCATTAACCAGATGTCGGCATCAAGCGCCCGGACCTTGTTCCTCGCTTTTGCGGCGGCGATGGGCCTGTCCATGTCGACGATCCTCGTGGTCTATACCGGAACGTCGGTCGCCCGCGCTTTCTTTGTAACGGCGGCGGCTTTCGGTGGCTTGAGCCTTTACGGCTACACCACGAAGCGTGACCTGTCGCCGATGGGTGCCTTTTTGGTGATGGGTTTGTTCGGCTTGATCATCGCGATGCTGGTCAATCTGTTCGTACAAAGCACCGGGTTCCAGTTCGCATTGTCGATCCTTTCGGTTCTGATCTTCTCGGGTCTCACCGCGTGGGATACGCAAGCGATCAAGGAAATGTACTTCGCAAGCGATGATTATGAGGTCGCCACGAAGAAATCGGTCAATGCCGCCTTGATGCTTTATCTGGATTTCATCAACATCTTCCAGTCGCTCCTGTTTCTCACAGGGTCACGAAACGACTGATCATCGCACAGTTTGCAAACCAGGCCCCGCGAAAGCGGGGCCTTTTTTTGCTTTAAGAGCTCACTGCGGTTGGCCGTCGGTGAAAGCAAAATAATATTGCGCCGTGATATCAGAAATCAGTAGCGATACCCTTGACCTCCCAATCACCATAGCGGGCCGGCTCTAAACCATCCCGGCCATTGATTTCCGTGGGCGCCACTGTACTGTCCTGCTTGGCAATGCGACGGCGTTCGTCTGCCTCGGCGAGCGCCCGCTGCGCCGCTTCGCTGAGCTTTCTTCGGCTTGCCTTCAAAATGGCAAGGTCATCGTTTTTCGGTCGTTCCATCTTTATGGCTCCGCAGTCTTGGCGGGGACGAGCGCGGCTCGCATGCGCGGCCATTCGTGAGAAGTTTGGGCCAAATTCTGGGCAAAGTCCAAAGGTTCGTGCTAGGAGAAGGCGATGATCGCACCCCCCCAAGTCTTCGCAGCGGAGTGTCCCGTTTGACCCTATCTCCGCGTCCGCCGTCGGATCGGCGGCGTAGCCGTAAGATTTTGAGTGGAAGGCCCCATCATCCCCCCTTTGCGGTCGACCAAGGGCAACAGGGCGAAGACTGCCCGGGACTGGCTGCGCGCCTCGCCGCTGCGGCAATCCTAAACGATATAATCGGCCGTTTTCATCCCCTCGATGAATGCTTTTCGGGCAAGGCTATTCCGTCTCGGCTTGGGGGGCTCGATGCCCGGGACATTGCCCTCACTCGATCGATCGTCACCGCTGGACTTCGCCGGCTTGGAACGATCCGTGCGGCTCTGGCTGGGCTTTTGGATAAGGGACTGCCGCGCCAGGCCGCGCATCTCGAATGGATCTTGATCGCGGCTTCTGCCCAGATTCTTTTTCTGGATGTTCCCGATCATGCCGCCGTCGACCTCGCCGTCCGCATGACCCGGCTCGAGTCGAAAGGCGCGCCTTACGCTTCGCTCGTCAACGGCGTGCTGCGCAATCTCATCCGCGCACGGGAAAAGATCTTATTGGAAAGCGACCCTCTCGATCACGACACGCCGGCTTGGCTGGCCGCGCGCTGGCGGAAGACTTATGGAGACGCCGAGGCCCGTGCGATCGCGAGCGCCCATCGTGCGGAGCCGACGCTCGACATCACCGTGCTTTCGGACCCCTTGATTTGGGCCGACCGGCTTGGAGCGATCGTTCTGCCAACCGGTTCGCTGCGGCTTCGCACTCATGTGCCCGTGACCGAACTCCCGGGTTTCTCGGAAGGTCGCTGGTTCGTTCAGGATGCAGCCGCGGCACTTCCCGCGCGCCTATTGCAGGCAGGCCCCGGTCTCAAGGTGGCCGATTTTTGCGCAGCTCCGGGCGGCAAGGCGGCGCAACTCGCTGCGGCCGGCGCCGACGTTACCGCGATTGATCGGTCCGCTGAACGGCTGAAACGACTGACCGCGAATTTTGCCAGGTTGAACCTGCATGCCGACATTGTCGTCGCTGATATCGTTAGCCTGAAAACGCCACCTTTCGATGCGATTTTGGTCGATGCGCCCTGTCTTGCCACCGGCACGATCAGGCGCCATCCCGATATTGCCTGGATTAAGAAGCCGGGTGATCTGACGGCGCTGACGGCCCTTCAAAGCCGCATGCTGGACAAAGCCGTCGAGCTCGTCAAACCGGGCGGATTGATCGTTTATTGCACCTGCTCGATCGAGCCGGAGGAAAATGAGATGCAGATTTCCGCGCTCTTGCGCCGTAATCCGGATGTTACGCGGGTCCCGATCGAACCAAGCGAAGTCGGCGGCTTGCCGCAAATTTTGAACGAAAACGGCGAATTGCGGACCCTGCCTTCGCATCTTCCCGATGCCGAGCCGCGCCTCGCGGGCCTCGATGGTTTCTTCGCTGCGCGCCTGGTTCGGCGAGGTTAATAAACCCGACAGAATTTTAAAAGATAAACCCAATGCTGCGGTTTAGGATCGCTCGGCTGAAACGACGATATGCCAGCGACAAGATTTGCTGGCCGCGTCACGGTCCTGGCAAACGGGCGGCATGGAAATGAGGAGGTAGTCCCCTGGCGGGCGCGACATTCAAGGAACGGTTGCGCGTCGTCGGAGTCCTCGCCGCACGCGCCGGATTGGTTTTGCGGCGGTCTCTCGGCGCACCCTGGCGCGCCGCCATCGGATTGCGGAGGCGGCCGCCGGAGCGGCTCTTGATCGCGCCGCAAGATATCCGAACCAGCGATCCGACACTTGCGGCCGATATTTACGCCGGCTATTTCGCGTTCGGCGGTAAGATCGTCAATGCGCATGGCCGCTCGCCGTTCGAATTGGAGACCGGATCGGCCGCCTGGGCGCGGGCGCTTGCGGGTTTTGGATGGTTGCGGCATTTGCGGGCTGCCGATACCGCAGTGGCTCGCGCGAACGCCCGGGCTCTGGTCGATGATTTCTTGAGCATTGCGGGCAAGCCAAGCGCAATCCCGGCGTGGGAACCGCAGGTCGCGGCCCGTCGCCTGCTCGCCTTTTTATCGCAATCGCCGGTGATCCTCGATGGGGCGGACCGGGCCTTCTACCGCCGCTTTATGAAGGGGATCGGCCGAACTCAGGTGTTTCTCGAGCGCAAAATCGCTGGCGGCCTTGCTGGAGAACCGCGGCTCCTTGCAGCGATTGCCTTGGCTGAACTCGGCCTCTGCGCGGAGGGGACGGGCCGGCTTCCTCAACGCGGTGCCAAGCTGCTGGCCGAGGAGCTTGACCGCCAAGTCCTTCCGGATGGTGGCCATATCAGCCGAAATCCGGAAATCCTGCTCGACCTTCTTCCTGATCTGCTTCCTTTGCGGCAAGCCTATGCCGCCCGTGGTTTGCAGGCGCCCGCCCAACTCCTCAACGCCATCGACCGCATGTTGCCGATGCTGCGCCTGTTCCGGCATGGTGATGGGACGCTCGGCCTCTTCAACGGCATGGGTGTCACGCCGCCCGAACTGCTTGCCACCATCCTGGCTTATGACGACGTCCGGGCCCAGGCGCTGACCAGCGCGCGGCACTCCGGTTACCAGCGCCTGGAAACGGCGGACGCGATTGCCTTGATTGACGCGGGCCGGCCGCCGCCGCAAATTTTTTCAAATCGCGCGCATGCCGGTTGTTCGTCGCTCGAATTTTCGGTGGGTGCGCATAGGCTGGTCATCAATTGCGGCGCGCCCGACGCCAATCGCGCTGCGGCGCGCGAAGCCGCCCGCATGACGGCGGCCCATTCGACTCTTGTCATCGACGACATATCGTCCTGCCGCTTCGCGTCGCACGCTGGGCTGAGCAAATGGCTCGGCGATCAGATCGTTGCGGGGCCGGACAAGGTCGACGTCGAGCGCCATGACGACTCTTCCGGTTCAACCGTGCTTGTCGGGCATAATGGCTATGCGGCCCGGTTCGGTGTCATCCATGAGCGTTTCGTCATGCTGCACAAGGATGGCAAGATGCTCGAGGGCGTGGACCGTCTGCGGGCCGCGGAGCCTGGTGAGCCGGTCGAAAAACATCCCTTTGCGGTGCGCTTCCACATTCACCCGAATGTGCGGCTGAAGCGCGTGCGCGATGGCCTCGCCGTGCTTTGCGTCTTGCCCGATGGCGGGCGCTGGCTCTTCGAGACCGCAAATGGTTTGGTGGACATTGAGGAAAGCATTTATTTCGCGGCACCCGATGGGCCGCGCAGTTGTGCGCAGATTGTTATTCACGGCGAGACTGCGGCCGACACGGTTGTCGAATGGAACCTCCGCAACGTCGAACGGAAGTCACCGCGAGACGAGGGGTGAGGGCGTGCGCACGAATCCTCGCGTCGCTGTCACCCAGTCTCGCGTGCGTTGTTCGGGGTCCGCGTTCAAGGTGATGTCGGTGACCACCGCGGCGCTATCGGCGCCCGCTTCGAGAACGCCGGCGACGCGGTCCAAAGTGACTCCGCCAATGCCTACTAGCGGGATCCGGCCGATCTTCTTTTTCCATTCGGCAAGGCGGTCCAAGCCTTGCGGCGCAAAAGCCATCGCCTTCAAGATCGTCGGATAGATTGGCCCGAGCGCGATATAATCCGGTGCCACTTCCAATGCCCGGAACAATTCGGCGTCATCATGGGTCGAGACACCGAGCCTCATCCCGGCGCGGCGGATAGCGGCTAAATCCGCCGTATCGAGATCGCTTTGTCCGAGATGAACGAAATCGCAGCCCGCTTCGATTGCGTCTTGCCAATAATCATTGACGATAAGCTGCGCGCCATGCTGCTCGCAAAGTGCCTTGGCCTCTTTGATCTCGGCGCGAACCGTCGACTCCGGCTTGTCCTTGATCCGCAATTGCACGAGCCGAACGCCGCAAGGCAAAAGCCGCGCGATCCAGGCGGCGCTATCGACGATCAGATAAAACGGATCAAGCACGCGCGAGGTCGCTGAACGCGCGCCCGATGACGGGAGTCGAAGGCGCGGCCATGTCGCGCGGCTGCATCGGATCGGCGCGGTAGCCGAGCCGCCCAGCCTCGACCGCGAGCGCGAAGGCGCGGGCCATCCCGACAGGATCGCCGGCCTTGGCAATCGCGGTGTTCAAAAGGACCGCGTCAAAACCCATTTCCATAGCGGCCGCCGCATGCGAGGGCGTGCCGATCCCGGCGTCGATGATCAGCGGCACCTGCGGAAAATGCGCGCGCAGCGATTTCAGCGCATAAGGATTGTTGAGGCCGCGCCCGGAACCGATCGGAGATCCCCATGGCATGAGAACCTCACACCCCGCGCGTAAAAGTTTTTCCGCCGCGACAAGATCCTCAGTGGTGTAGGGAAAAACCTGAAACCCTTCGCGGGAAAGAATCGAGGCCGCCTCAACGAGACCGAACACATCGGGCTGCAAACTGTCTTCCTCGCCGATGACTTCGAGCTTGATCCAAGGCGTGTCAAAAACCTCGCGCGCCATTTGCGCGGTGGTCACTGCTTCCTTCACGCTGCTGCACCCGGCGGTGTTGGGCAGGACCCGAACCCCAAGTTCGCGGATCAGCGACCAAAAATTTTCGCCGGCCCGGCTTGCCCCCGACTCGCGCCTGAGCGAAACGGTCACGACCTCGGCTTTCGCCGCCGTGATCGCGCGCGAAAGAATCGCGGGCGAGGGATATTGCGCGGTCCCAACCAGAAGACGCGAAGAAAGCTCGAGTCCATAAAGGGTCAGAGCGTCGAGACTCATCTCAGCCTCCTTGCCGGGGGACAAGAATTTCGACCGCGTCGCCCTCTTTCAAAAGGGTCTTGGCGCGATCCACCTTGCGCACGAAATTCTGATTGAGCGCGGTTGCCACGGCCCCTTCTTCGTAATCGAGTTCAGCAAGCAGCGCGGCAAGCGTGTCCGCACCGACGTCAAGCGCTTTGCCGTTTACCTGGATTTGCATCCATGACCTCCGGAAAATAAGCGTCTTCGAGCACGATCTGCGCGACCCTGCGCGCGAGCGCGGGCGCGACCAGGAAGCCATGCCGGAACAGGCCGTTGACATAGATTTTTCGGCCTTCGCGGCGGATCCTTGGCAGATTGTCGGGAAACGCCGGCCGGACGCCGGCACCCGTCTCGACGATTTCCGCCTCGGCGAAAGCCGGGTGGAGCTGATAGGCCGCGCCAAGCAATTCGAGCATGGCGCGCGCGGTGATCCGCCCGGCTTCCTCGTTTTCGATCATCGTAGCGCCGATCATGAAATGCCCGTCGCCGCGCGGCACGATGTAGACCGGATGGCGGGGATGAATGAAACGCACCGGCCGCGCGAGGCTGACTTCGCGCGTGAAGAGAACCAGCATTTCGCCCTTGACGCCGCGCAGGTCGGGCAGGGCGTCTTGCGCCGAGAGTCCCCGGCAATCGATCGTCCAATCGGGCGCACCAAAAGCAGATTGCGCATCGACGCCGTAGCGCAGCGTAACTTGGTCGAAGCCAGCGAGAGCCGCGGCAAGCACCGACATGGCGGCACGTGGATCGAGATGGGCTTCCTGCGGAAAAAACAAAGCCTCCTCGAAACGCCCTTCGAGATCGGGTTCGAGCGCGGCGATTTTTTCCGCGGCGATGGGCTCGAAACCGCTGGTGCGCCGCGCGAACTGCGTCAGCTCAACGCGGTCCCGTGCGGTGGTGACAACCAAAGTTCCCCGCTGCATGGCCACGGGCACTGTGGTTGTCCAGAATTTCAGGGATTCCAAACCGAGATCAAAAATGAGCGGCTCGGCGGTCTCGGATTCGCACCAGGGCGCCAGCATGCCGCCCGCAAAAAAGGAACAACCAAGCCCCGGACCTTCGCGGGCTTCGAGCACTTCGACAGTTTGCCCCGCCCGGGCAAGTTCGAATGCCACGGTCAGGCCCGCGATCCCCGCGCCCAGGATTCGAATGCGCATCAAGCCATCCCTCCCTGCGGGTGCAGGGTCGGCGAGACGCGGGGCAAAATGAAGGAAAGAAGCGACATCACCATCCCTACGCCAGTACGAGCTGGATCAGGTTCGAAGGGTCGCCGGGCCGCCTTTCAGCGCTGCCAGCCTCTCAGCCCCCTGCCGGGGATCCCCTAGGTCTGTCTGTTTTAGGTAGGCTTTTGAGCGGCTTGCGTCAAGCAGAGCTGGGGGCCAGCTATGCCGCCAGCGCCTTATCGGTCTCTGCGTAGCCTTCGTCGGCACGCTGCTTGATGGTCTCGGGCGAGAAATCGGCGCCATCGAGGCCGTCGATCGGTTCCGGACGCGTGATTGAAATGATGCGCGGCACACGAACATAGCCGCGTTTCGCCACCGCCTCAAAGGCCGGATTGTCTTTCAGCGGATTGCCTCCGGGCAGGCTTTCAAGCGCCTCCATCAAATCGGCTACTTCGTCGATCCGGTGCAGCATCTTCACATCCTGCGCCGTCTTGTTGGCGAACTGAAGGTTCTTGGTCCGCGAGGTGACTTCCTGCATGGTGCGCGGAATCTGCCCTTTGTTCGGGAAGAGATTGACGACATAAATCGTGCGCGCCACGCCCCGCGCCCGATCCATCGTGTCGAGGACGGCGCCGAGCGGCGTGTTGTCGAACAATCCGCCATCCCAATAATATTTGCCCTTGATTACCGTCATGGGAAACGAGGGCGGCAGACTGCCGCTCGCAACAATGTGGTCCAAGGACAGGCTTTGGTCGCGGCTGAAGAAATGTTCGATCTGGCCTTCCGCGATATCCGTCGCGGTCACCAGAAGACCCGGCGAAGCATTCGTGTCGGCCAGCGCATCGAGATCGACCAATTGCGAGAGCGTGTGGCGCAACGGTTCGGTGTCGTAAATATTGGTCCAGCTCGGCAAGGCAAAATAATCGAGCCGTGGCACATAGAAATTGGGATTGCCGAGAACCGACGCATAGGGCCGGAACGCCGGCGGAAGAAACAATCCGGAAACTGTGATCTTATCCCAAAACGCTTCGAGCGCTTCGAGCGGTTTCAGACCTTTGGCCGGGCGCGCCAGCAGCACCGCGGTAATTGCGCCGATGGAAACCCCGGCGATCACGTCGGGGGCGAAATGATCATCCTCGTAGAGTCGCCGCGCCGCGCCGAGCTCATAGGCGCCAAGCGCGCCGCCTCCCTGCAGAACCAACGCCGAGCGTGCCGCATGCGACATGTCAACCTCCAATGGAGTGGACTGCGATGCAACAACTTAAGCACCGCAGCGCGGCAAGCGCAAGCTGAATTGGCCTTTCGAAGTGATCTCAGGTTTCGCGAACCAGTGGGTGCATCGAACAGCGTGGTTGTCATCCGCAGCATCCACGCTCGATGGAAATTCGATGATGCTTCTCTCGGAGACACGGACGTTTTATGCCGCCCGCTGAAATGGCCAGCTATGGAAGCTCGATAGATCACCATCGCCTGACTTCTTGACGGACAGCATGAATCTGGTGCCAACAGCGCTTTCACGGATTTGTTTAGGGCAACCCTTAATTGGCTTTCCCGTATTGAACCCTTGTCCGGCGAAAGGTCGCACTTCGGTCTTTCCATCTTTCAAGGCACAAACCTCAACAGTGATCTGTTCATGTTTCGGATGCCCCTTTTTCTTGGGACTTATGTCTTCGATGAATGCGAGTGCCGACGGCACCTTCATAAGGTCGAGCCGCTGCATATTACGCATCAGACTGATCTTGGAAAAAAGGGGAAGATTGCCGGATTTAAGAGCTTTGTCTTTGTGTGTGATGATTCCGAAGATTACCTTGAAATCAAAAGCTTCAATAGGCGCCAAGTACCTCTCCTGATCGTTTCCATTTAGCCTAGCGATCAGCAAGTTCTTCATCTTGTTCCGCGACGTAGGTTCGAGTTCGATTAACTCAATGGAATTCACGCCTTGGCTAAATAGATGGCTCAGATGGGATGACCGGGTTGAAATTTTCAGATGATAGAGCACCCCGCGATGTCCATTTGAACCGGAGGGATCCTTTTCAACAGTGTAAATATCGCAAGGTTCGATCGCCGTGTTGCCGGCTGGACTGATATCAGTTTGATCAAGGCAGATAAAACGGTTCACCCACGCGGGAATGGCTGCATTGTAGTTGCTTTCGCTGTAAACTGCTTTGCCATCCTTGATGCCGTCGTGGTCATAGGGGCAAAGGTTGCTATCCTCGCATTTCTTATCAAGATAAGTCTTGAGCCGCGCAACATAACTCTTCTCTACTCTGTACCATCCCCCTTCACACAAGTGATAGATAACCTGCTCTTCCGTTAGCTCTGCATCAAAGATGAGCGTTCGATAAGCACTGTATGATTGACTGCCGTAACCGTCTGCGTCTGTGAGCCGCATGCGGTAGTTCTTGAGCCCATCAATAGTTAGCACATCAACAAGATCATCACCCAAAAATTCATAAAACTGCTCAAGCGAAATATCGGGGAAAATCTCGCTTGTTACCCTGTCACCTTCGAAAACGCAGCACGTGTTGTCGCGATAATCCACAATATCAGGGACCATGAGTGTAACGTGACCTTCCCGCTGCCGAAGAGCCTGCAGAAGTAACTCGTCCAAATGGGCGATCTTGCTAGGATCCTTAACAGGAGCGATATTTTGAATGTTGGGAAATGCAGCCTTATAGTCCTCCTTTCCGTAGAGCGTGAGGAGCTTCTCGCACGTTTGCGCCAGCTCATTCGGTCCCAGCTTCAAGTTCACCTTCAGAGCTACCGAGCCAGTGGCATTTTTGAACAGCTCCTCATATTCCTTTTTTACCTTGCCGGTGAGGCATTTGATGATCTCGCTGTTGCCATCGAAGTCCAGATAGGTGAGTTCAGTCGATACCGGAACCTGAGTCCGCTTGCGGCGTGCGATACCAGGCTCGACCATATCGGCGCTCTTGAGTTCGTTCGGGTCGACGCTATTGAGCGTCACTAACAGCCCAAAATCATACTCGTAAGCTTCGTCATTGAGGTGGTGAAACACTTGCCCAAAGGACAGAGCGAAGTAGCGGTCCGCGACTGGTAGGAAGACAAGCGCGCCTTTATGCTCCTGCCAAAGATCCGCCTGCACTCCGAAAAAGTCTTTCCACCAAGGCGGCTTCGGATCGGAATCCAGGATGTAGAGCGTAGCGTTTGCCGGAAGCTCAGCGGCTGCAGCGCTTCCCAGGCTATGGTCCTGCTTCAGGGAGTTTGTGGCGTCATAGCCCGACTTCAGAAGATAAATTGAAAACGGATGGGATTTGCCCATAGTTTGATCCTCAAAAAAAATAATAAAGTAAGACTGTCGTTATCTGTTGCTCCATCAAACCAGACGGGATGATAAACGTGCAGCAATTTTCGAGGTATGGGACGAATTTCCACTGGTGTTTTCATGCGATCGCTTACGACGATCAGCGCCTCTAGGCGTGAAGTTGGAGCAACGCCAGCAAAGTCTTCTGCTACGTTCAAGCTAGCTGCGGGCTTTGTGCGCTCCACCCTCATAGCGAGCGCATCCCTGACCAACTCCCAGTTTCCCCGGCTCAACCCGCACCTGTGGACAGCCGCTTATACCCTTTAGGATACCAAGTTCGCAGGCCGCATGATGGCGGCGACAACTGCCATAGATCACCTGAAAAACCCACGTGCAAAACAAGAGACTCTTCACGATTGCGCCCGGGGCGCCGTTTCTCAAAACCTTCGCCACGGCGCTGCTCGAAGGCCGCATCATTGTGGGCTATTCCAAGAGTCTCGGGCCGCTCGAAATCGCCGACGCCACGATCTATGTGCCGACGCGGCGCGCCGCCCGCGCGCTGGCTTACGAACTTGGCCGCGCGCTGGGGCGTCCCTCGATGCTTCTGCCGCGCATCCTGCCGCTCGGCGCGCTGGAGGAAACCGAGACGAGCCTTCTGTTCGAAGCAACTGGGATTGAGATTGCGGAGGAAGCCGCTGGCGCCCTCGATCTTCCCGAGGCCGTGGGCGAGATCGCGCGGCGGATGTTGCTCACCGAACTGATCCTGGCCTGGGCGCGCGCGTTGAGCCATGCGATCGTCTCGGTCGATGCAAACGGCAACCGCGAAGTTGATCAAAGCGAATCTTTTCTCGTGGCGAAGACCGCCGCCGATGCCTGGTATCTATCCGGCGAGCTTGCAAGCCTGATCGATGAAATGATCATCGAGGACGTGGCTTGGGAAAAACTCGATCCGCTGGTTCTGCCCGAGTTCGATCAATATTGGCGGATTACGCTCGATTTCCTGACGATTGCCGTCGAGCATTGGCCGAACGAACTTTCGCAACGCGGTCTGGTCGACAAGGCGCGACGGCAGATGGCGCTGATCGAAGCGCAAAGCAGAAGATTGCGCGAGGGCGGGACGACAGGTCCGGTCATCGCGATCGGTTCGACGGGCTCCAATCGCGCGACGGCCGATCTCCTTGCGGCCATCGCGCGGGCGCCGCGGGGAGCGGTCGTTCTGCCCGGTCTCGATCAGCAAATGGACGCGCACGCCTGGGCGATGATCGTGGGCGCGGCTCCCGATGCCGAAAATTCCTTCACCCATCCTCAGGCTTCGCTTCGCCGCCTCCTGGTTTTGTTGCAAGTGCAGCGGGATGAGATCGTCAGCCTCGGCGAGGTCGCGGCCCCTCTCGTCATGCGGGAAAGCTTTGTGTCGCAGGCCTTGCTGCCTGCGGACGCGACCGACGCCTGGAACGCCTATCGCAGTCGTGTGGACCCTGTTGAATTAGAGTCCGCCTTAGGGGGGATAAGCCTGATCGAGGCCGTCGACGCGCGGGAGGAGGCGCTGGCGCTGGCCATCGCCATGCGGCAGGTTCTGGAGACACCGGGGGAAACGGCGGCGCTCGTGACACCGGATCGAGAACTCGCGGCCAGGGTGCGCGCGGAATTGCGGCGCTGGGGCGTGGAGGCCGATGATTCCGCCGGCGAGCCGCTCAGCGCGAGTCCTATTGGCATTCTCGCCCGGCTCGTGATCGCCTGCGTCGCTAGCGGAATGGCGGCGGCGGATGTCGCGGGTCTTCTCGGCCATCCTTCTGTGCGGCTTGGGCTGGCGCGAAGCGAAGTTGCGCGCCTCGCGCCGCTTCTCGAAGTTGGGTTGTTGCGGTCCCCTTGCGCCGCGCAAGGTCTTGCCGGCGAGGCGTCCACGCTGATTGCCGCCGCGCGCGAGGCTGCCAAGGACGTTTACTCACACCCCGCGAAGCAGCGTATTTCCGAAGCGGATTGGGCGGCCCTCGAAGATCTGTTGAATCGCCTCGGGGCTCAATTCGCGCCGCTTCAAAACCTGCGCGGGGATCAACCCCTCAAAAGCTGGCTTGCGGCGCATCGGCTGGTGCTGACGGCGATCCTGGGCGACGATGAAATTGATGAGGATCGGGCGGCGCTTGAAGATTTATTCGATGAACTCACGGCCAACGTCCTTGACAGCCTGAACTTCGATGTCGACTCTTATGCGCATTTCTTTGCGGCAGTCGCGCGTGAGGTTGTCCTGCGCGGACCGAAGCGCGCGCATCCGCGCCTTAAAATTTTCGGACTGCTCGAAGCGCGTCTTGTCGATGTCGATGTGATTTTGCTGGGTGGCCTCGACGAAACGGTATGGCCGCCGCAAGCGCGCACCGATGCGTTTCTCAATCGGCCAATGCGCGCGGCCTTGGGGCTGACGCCGCCGGAGCGTAAACTTGGTCAGACGGCCCATGATTTCGTCCAAGCCATGGGCAAGTCCAAGGTCATCCTGAGTCGCGCCCGCAAGCGCGCCGGCTCGCCGGTGGTCGCCTCGCGCTTTCTCCAGCGCATGGCGGCGCTCGGGGGGCCGCGTGGGACGCTTGCCGGGAACGCGGCGATTATTATCTGCGATTGGCGCAGGCGATCGACCATCCGGTTTCCTCCGCGGCGCCGTCCGAGCGCCCGCTTCCCAAACCCTCGGTCGAGCTGCGCCCGACCCGTCTCAGCGTGACCCAGATCGAGACGCTTCGGCGCGATCCCTACGCCCTTTACGCCGAAAAAATTCTCGGTCTCAAGGAACTTGACCCGCTTGGCGCGATGCCCGGCCTCAGGGAGTTGGGCAGCGCCGTGCATTATGCGCTGGAGAGCTTTGTTGCCGATCATCCGGCTGGGCCGCTGCCACCCGACGCGCGCGAAAAACTACTGGTATTTCTACGCGCCGGACTTGTCGCCCATTTGCAGGATGAGAGTTTTGTCGCCTTGCAATGGCCGCGGCTTGAACGGACCATCGATTTCTACCTCGACTTCGAGGCGCGGCGCCGCAACAGGATCGTCGAGATCAAGACCGAATTGGCTGGCAAGCTCGATATCCACCTCGAGGATGGTTCCGTCTTTACCTTGACCGCGCGCGCCGACCGGATCGAGCTGAATACCGACGGCAGCGTGACGCTGGTCGATTACAAGACGGGGACGCCGCCGGGAACAAAGGAAATTCTGGTTGGCTTCGCGCCGCAGCTCACACTCGAGGCGGCAATGGTTTTGCGGGGCGGGTTCGATCTTGGCAGAACTGTTCGCTCGGTTGATGGCGTCTATCTCAAACTGCTTGGCGCCAAGGGGGGCGAAGTTAAGCCAGTCGATTTCAAGGCGAATGGAAACTTCATGGATGTTTCGGAAAAGCATTATAAGAGCCTGCTGGAACTCTTGGATCAATTCCGCGATCCGGCGGCCGCCTATCCGCCGCGTCCGTTTCCGAAGTTCGCCAAGCGCTACAATGCCTATGATCACCTGGCGCGTGTCAAGGAATGGTCGCAAGGCGGCGAGACGGAAGGCGGTGGCGGCTGATGCCATTTTTCGAGATCCCGTCCGACACGCGGGCAAAGCAGCATCAGGCCTCAAATCCAAATCATTCGGTCTGGGTCTCGGCCAATGCCGGGTCCGGCAAGACCCATGTGCTGGCGCAACGGGTCGTGCGCCTTCTGCTTCAGGGCGTGGCACCTTCGAAAATCCTTTGCCTGACGTTCACGAAGGCGGCCGCCGCGAACATGGCTTCGCGGGTGTTCGATACGCTCGCCGATTGGACGCGGGCGGAAGATGATGAACTTGCGAAGATGATCCTTGCCATCGGAGCGCCCGCGCCGGACAGGCAGGGGTTGACCGTCGCCAGGAAACTGTTCGCGCGCACGGTCGAGACGCCGGGCGGTCTGAAAATCCAAACCATTCATGCTTTTTGCGAGCGGCTGCTGCATCTGTTTCCGTTCGAGGCGAATGTTCCGGCGCGCTTCGAGGTTCCCGATGAGCTCCGCCAGGCGGAATTATTGCACTGGGCTCGGCGCGACGTTCTTGCAGAGGCAAACTCCGGCAGAAGCAGGCTTGCCCCGGCCGTTCAACGCGTTGTGGAGGAATGCGGCGCGCAGGGCTTCGAAGATCTGATCCAGGAGGCCATGACACATCGGGCGATGGCTCGGGCAGGGGTGGAGCTTCAATCAAAGGAGAGCCTGCGCCAGGCGTTGGGTCTGGCAAAGGGCGAAGGCGCAGTCCAGATCGAAAGTGAAATGATCGAGCATGGGATCGCACCGAAGCGCTGGTCCGATCTTGCGGATATGCTCGACGAAGGCAACATCAACGACAAGAAAAAAGCGGTTCTGTTGCGGCGTGGGGGGGCAGCGTATTCGAAGGGACAATTGGAAGATTGCCTGGAGTGTTATCTCTCAGTCTTTTTTACCGAAGGCGGCAAAGGAAGCAAAGCCCAAAAGCTCCTGACGAACAGCCTTGCCGCCAAATATCCGAAGATGAGCGCCGAACTTAGTGACGAGCAGGACCGGCTCGAGCCCCTGCGCATTAGACATAAGGCTGCGGCAACTTTCGAACGCACCTGCGCGCTGACCGAAATCGCGGCTGCGATCTTCAAACGCTATCATATGGAGAAAGCAGCCGGGGGGCTTCTCGACTTCGACGATCTGGTCGAGAAGACCTTGGCCCTGCTGGAGCGCTCGGATGCACGCTGGGTGCTCTATAAGCTCGATGCGGGGATCGATCATATTCTCGTCGACGAAGCCCAGGATACCAGCGAATCCCAGTGGCAGATCTTGGAGAAGCTTACGGAAGATTTCACGGCGGGGTGGGGGCGCAGCTCGGCCTTGCGGACCTTCTTTGCGGTCGGCGACGAAAAGCAATCGATCTTTTCTTTTCAAGGTGCGGCCCCGCATATGTTCGCCGAGATGCGGCGAAGATTTCAGACGCGGTTTACGGCCGGCGCGCAGAGCTTCACGCATGTGCCCCTCACTCTGTCATTTCGCTCAGTGTCGGGCGTGCTGTCTGCTGTCGACCGGGTTTTTTCGCGACGCGAATATCAGATAGGACTCGTTGCGGCCAATGATGTTTGGATGCCGCATGAAGCCCTGAAGCATCAGCTTCCCGGTCTCATCGAGGTTTGGCCTGCGGTCAGCCCGGAGGAGCGCGAGGACCAACGCGATTGGACTTTGCCGCTCGACATCCTCGACCCACAGGACCCGCCAAGTCTGGTCGCCAAGCGGATCGCGCAAAAGATCGCGGACCTCATGGCTCCCGGGTCAGGTGAATATGTGCACGATGGTCAAACAGGAAGGCCGCGGAACATTTCCGCCGGCGATATTCTGATACTGGTACGCTCGCGGGGACCCTTCTTCGAGGCCATGATCCGAGCCCTGAAAAGGAAGAGGATTCCAACCGCTGGCGCCGACCGGCTGGAAATCGCCAGTCATATCGCGGTGATCGATCTTGTCGCGGCTGGGCGGGTGGCGCGGCTGCCGCAAGATGATCTTACGCTCGCTTGCGTGTTGAAATCGCCATTGATTGGCCTCGATGACGAAGATCTCTTACGGTTCGCGCCGGGCCGGGCCGGCAGTCTTTTCGATGCGCTCAAAGGCTCTCTCGATCCGCGCCACGTCGAAGCGGCGCGTAAGATAGCTGTTTGGCAGGCCCGCGCGGCCGACAACCCCTTTGCCTTTTATTCACGCCTGCTGAGCGCCGATGGCGGGCGACGCGCCCTGGAGGCACGGCTTGGCCCCGAGGCGGGAGATGCTATCGATGAGTTCCTGCAGCTCGCTTTGGCGCATGAAAGCGAGACCTCGCCGGCTTTGGCGACATTTCTCGATGCCGTCGCGGGCATGGAATGTTCGATCAAGCGCGATATGGAGTCCGGCCACGACGCAGTGCGGGTGATGACGGTTCACGCGGCGAAAGGGCTCGAAGCGAAAATCGTCTTTCTTCCCGACAGCTGCCGGGCGCCATCGCCGGCGCATGATCCCTGCATCTTTGCCCTCCCCACGCGCGTGCCGGGTCGGAAACTTATCGCCTGGTCGCCCAAAAAGGATCTTGATTGTGCGGCGGTTGCACTGGCGCGGGAAGAGTCGCGCCAGGCTGCGGCCGAGGAGTACCGTCGGCTTCTCTATGTGGCGCTGACCCGGGCCGAAGAGCGGCTCTATCTCGCTGGATTTCACGGCACGAGGGGACGCGACGCAGGCTGTTGGGCGGAGATGATCGAGGAGACTTTGGGAGAGGAACCGGGCTTGGTGTCCGTGCCGGCATTCTGGAACGGTGAGGAACAAATTTCGCGCCGTGTCTGCGAGCCGAGCGGCGGGCCGGATTTGGTGCCTATGCTGAAAGAAATGCCCTCGAACATTGTCTCAGGCGTCCCGGATTGGCTTTCGCGGCCGGTGGCGTTTGAAAAAGATGTGAAGCCACCGGTGAGGCCTTCCAATGCGCTTGCGGCCGCCGATCATTTGGAAGGGGGAAGCCTCTCCAAAGGCCGGCGCGAGGCTTTGCGAAGGGGCAGGCTTCTCCATGCTTTGCTGCAATATTTACCTGGCGTCGCGGCGCCCCGTCGCCAAGCCAAGGCCATGGAGTTTTTGCTGGCCCGCGCCCCCGACCTTGCCGAGGCGGCACGCCAAAGTCTCGCCGGTGAAGCGCTGAACGTTTTGAATACGCCGTCTCTTGCCGGTCTCTTCGGTGAGACCTCGAAAGCGGAAGTGTCGGTGGTCGGCACAGTGAAGCTGGCGGAAGGGGGATCGATCGATATCCTCGGTCAGGTCGATCGGATCGGCGAAACCGCAAGCGAAATTCTCGTCGCCGATTACAAGACCGGTACGCCCCGCGCGCTGGCCGAGACCCCGCCCGCCTATCTGGCCCAGATGGCGCTCTATCGCGCGGTTCTGGCGTCGCTCTGGCCAGAGAAGCGTCTGCGCATGCTGTTGATTTGGACGGCCGGCCCGCTTGTCGTCACGCTCCCCGGCGAGCTGCTGGATGATGCGTTGAAAGCGCTTAATTCGAAAGCCGACGTGGCCTAAGGGACGTGCTCCTCCGATGCCTGCGCCTTGGGCGGTTCTTGTGGGGCCAAAATCTCATCGCTCGGGGCTGCTTCTATCGCAAAATGCGGAGCGGCGGCTTCGAGCGCGTCATAGGCATCGACAATGCCTGCGATAGATTTTTGCCCGGGTTCGCTTGGCTGCAAATGTCGCGCTGTGTTGAACAAAATTTCCCGCACGGCCCTGGGCCCGAGATCTGGTTTGGCGTCGAGCAGAAGCGCGACAACGCCGCTCACATGCGCGGCGGCCATCGAGGTGCCGGAGAGGAAGCCATAAGCATCGCCCGGTTCAGCGACGAGCACATCGACGCCAGGGGCCGCGACACAGGTGGCGGGACATGGATTGGCATCCTTGAAAATCGCATTGCTTCGGTCGGTGGCTGTGACCGCGATAACGTTCTCATCTGCGGCCGGGTAAAGCGGCTTTGCCGTTCTGCCCTCATTGCCGACGGGCGCGATGAATATCGTTCCGCGGTGCGCTCCGTCAGCGAGTTCGCGGGACAGGGCCGGATCTTGAGGTCCAGCGAAACTCATGTTGACGATGCGCGCGCCGTGTTGCTCGGCCCATTCGATGCCGGCGCGAATATCATAGGTCGTGCCGCGCGCGACGGCTTTTACGTCTTTGCCGAAAAAAGCGCGCACGGCGAGGACGCGGGCTTGCGGTGCCACTCCGGTAAGTTCAGCGTGAGCGGCTATGATCCCGGCAACTGCCGTACCATGCACGCCCGCGTCCCGATTTGCCGCATCGCCATCGAAGCTTTCCTTAACGGCATTCGCGATTTCGGGATGAGATTGGTCGATTCCAGAATCGATCACGGCAACAAGGGCACTGCCGCCGGTGGAAATTGCATGAGCCTCGGTCAAATGCATTTTCGGGACGACATACTGGGCTTCGGACAGCGTGCCTGTGTGGTCGGCCTGAAGGCTGTAGAGATAATTTGGCTGAATCCCCGAAAAACGGGGATCGGCTTGAAGGGCGGCGACGATGGTTGCAACCGAACGCTTGCCGATGATCCGGCTGCGGTACATCGTTGTCCCGATCAACGGGAGGCTTTGCGATCCGAGCAATCGAAGCCGATTTTTCTTGGCAAGGGCCTCGGCCATTTGCGGCGGAACATCGGGTCGAAGTTCAAATAGCACCTCGTCCGGAACGAAGCGATCATCGTGCGCCGCTGTCACGACGTGATGGGAACGCGGCGGCAGCTGGCTGGCCACCAGCTTGCGCGGCGCCACCACGATTTTCTTTTCGACCGGCTTTTTGGCGGCTTCGACCTTCGGAGCCACGATATGATGCCTGTGCCTGCGAGGCGGCGGATTCTCGTCGCTTGGGTCGATGACGGGGATCGGCCGGCGTCCAGGGTGCGGCCAAGGGTAAGGGTCGGGATAGTAAGGTCCGATCGGATGGCGCCCGAAATGGCGAGGCCCATCCCAAGGTGGATAGTGCGGGTGGCGATGCCCGCTTTCCGGCAGCGGGCCATTCGGACCCCCGCGGCCCAGGATTTGGCCATGTCCGAAACCAAAGGGAGAGCCTCCTCCCATTGCAGCGGAGCGACCAAAAAAGGCCGGGTCGGCTTGCGCGGATAAAGGAAAAAGAATTGGCCCGCTGCAAAGCAGCAGAGCGAGCGCGCATAAGCGTCTGCGCGGAGGGGACACCGGCTCGGCCATGCCGTGCAAGTTCCGAGTTCGGTCTTCCCGAGGCGATGGGCCTGGCATGACTAACTCCCTCATCACCGGTTTCGGTTGGCCGAAACGAGTGCGTTACCCGGATCAAAACGCAATCACAAGGTGGGCGCGACGAAGCGCACGATGGTGCTTTCCTTTCGCATCGAGACCACGATGGCATACAGCTCCTCGGGGGAAAGTGCCTTATCGCTCACTCGGATACGAAACATGCCAGCTGCCAAGGGCCCTTGAACGATCGATGCCTTGCGGATCTCCAGGAAGTTCAGGATTTGAGCCGTCGTCGCCTCCGGCACGAATGCGACAAGGAGGAAGGTCCCTTGCTCGGTGACCTGCTTGGAAGCCGATGCTGTCTCGTAGGTCGCGCCCGTTTCCCCGGAGCCAAAATACATTGCCCCGAGCAGGCCAGCCTCGATTACGGCGATAAAGGCCGCCACTAGGGCTGCCAATGCCAGGGAGCGAGGCTGCCAGGCAGAAAACAGCTCGGACAGCCAAGGTCCAAGTTCGAACTTTTTAAGTTCTGGTGCCTCTGCGGCGTCACTTTGAATTCGCGCAAACAGTCTCTCTCTGGCTCGCAGCGAGGGTGTACCGAGGCCTTCGTTCAAGGTGGCGGTTGCCGCGCGCTCTTCGAGAATAAGCTCATACCGCCTTCGCAATTCTGGCATTTGCGCAAGCGCCAGTTCGACGCGGCGCATATCCTCGGGCGCAAGTGTTCCGCTGGCGTACCAGGGAAGCAGGCTCTCGACATGCTCAAATTCACGCGGATCATCTGTCGTCGTCATGGCCAACCTCTGTCCACCCCGGCAGCGACAAGCAATTCCGAGAGGCGTTTTCGTGCATGAAACATCCGCGTCTTGACCGTGTTTTCCGGAATGTTGAGGATCTCTCCGACTTCCTTGATGCTCCTCTCATGGTAATAGATGAGATCAATGACCTCGCGGTGCGGCACCGACAGGAGTTTCAGGCAATTTTGCATGAGCTTGCTCTTATCGGATTTCTGCAAGAGATTTTCCGGGTCATCGCTTTGGTCTTCGATCAAGTCTTCGTCGGGACCGAGTTCGAGGTGTTGACGTTCTCGCCGCGTTGACAGCGCCTTGAATCTGCCAATCGCAAAAAGCCATGTCGATACGCTTGAGCGCGCTTCAAATCGTCCGGCCTGCTGCCAAACATTGAAGAAGACATCGCTGAGGATATCCTCGGCAGCCGATTCATTGTTGGTCAGACGGACAAGGAAACGGTACAGCTTCACCCGGTGGCGCCCATAAAGCGCCTCGAGGGCTAGTCGGCTGCCCTCAGCGATGTGCTTGATGAGGTCCTCGTCCGAGAGCTTATCCATCCCCTGATCGTGTCCGTGGCCCTAGCTTGATTTGCAGCAGCTTCGGGCCACCGCAGGCAAAGTCAAGCGCCGGTTGGAAATCGTGAGATAAGTCACCATCCGGAATCGAACGGATGAGGGGAGCGGCAATGCGGCCGGCTCAGTCGAACCGGCCGATTGACCACAGCTTTATCGAGGGCTCAGTAGCAAACCTTGCGGACGACGACCCCGACGTCTTCGTCAAAATAGCGCTTGATGACGCATCCGCCGTAATATCCGCCGTATCCGGCCCAACCCCATCCATGACCATGGCCCCAATGCCCGTGGTGACCCCAGCCACCGTGGAACCCGCCGCCATGGAACCCGCCACCATGGAACCCACCGCCATGGAAGCCACCTCCATGAAATCCACCGCCGCCGCCGAACGCCGCTGCCGGTGCGGCTGAAACCACTGTGAGGGCGGCCGTTGCAACCACGGCGCTGAACACGGTCGCTTTCAAATTGAACTTGCGCATTGATCTTCTCCTTCGGGTCCGGGGGCCCGGTTTCGAGCCCCGATATCCTTTGGTCGCCCGAGCGAGGAAAAAGGTTCATGCGGTCCGCATTATTTTTTGATTCGCGGAAAGCTGCAGCGCGGCACGGCAGGATTTCCGAGAGCGGCGGAGGCCTCCTTGTGCGCCGCGGCGCGGCTTGACGAAGGGCCCCCGCCTTCTTACTTTGCGGGTAATCTGCGGCGGGTATGGTCCCACGCATGAATCTTCGAGAGATGGCGATGTCCACCGTTACAGTTACGGATGCCAATTTTAAAGACAAAGTGGTGGGGGCCAGCGGACCTGTGGTCGTCGATTTCTGGGCTGAATGGTGCGGTCCCTGCAAGATGATTGGGCCGACGCTCGAGGAAATCGCAGCCGAAATGCAGGGCAAGGTTACGATCGCCAAACTCAATGTCGACGAAAATCCGGGTGTGGCCGGTGCCTACGGGATCCGCAGCATCCCGACGCTCATGCTGTTCAAGGGCGGCAAGATGACGTCGTCCAAGGTAGGCGCCGCGCCGAAGGGCGAGTTGAAGAAATGGATCACAGAGGCGATCTAACGTCCAAGCGCTGCCAGTTTCTGCAAAGGGACCTCGCGAGGGGTCCTTTTTTGCGTGGGGCATGATCCGCCAGGGCGGTCATGCTCCAAGGTTATTTCTTTTGCGTGATGTTCTCCCTTTCAAAATCACGCTTGGGGCGAACGCATGGGCAATTATGCGGTCAAGGAGATTTTCCTGACTCTCCAGGGCGAAGGCGCCAATGCGGGGCGTGCTGCCGTGTTTTGCCGTTTTGCTGGCTGCAATCTCTGGTCCGGCCAAGAAAGTGACCGAGAGGACGCCACCTGCAGCTTCTGCGATACCGACTTTGTCGGAGTGGATGGCGTCGGCGGCGGGAGCTTCGGCAATGCGGAATCGCTCGCCGCCGCGATCGAGAGCAAGTGGACCGGCGGAAGAGCGGACCGACTGGTTGTCTTCACCGGCGGCGAACCTCTTCTGCAACTCGATGAGGCACTGATTGGCGCGATGCATGCGCGCAAGTTTGAGATTGCGGTCGAGACGAATGGCACGCTCTTGCCTCCCAGCGGCGTCGATTGGCTTTGTGTCAGTCCAAAAGCAGGGGCGCCCCTTGTCGTACCCTCCGGTTCCGAACTGAAGCTGGTTTTCCCGCAACCGGGCCTTCCGCCCGATGCCTTGGCGGAACTCGCCTTCGATCATTTCTGGCTGCAGCCTATGGATGGCGAAAGCCTCGCCGCGAATACGGCGGCAGCGGTCGCCTATTGTCTCGATCATCCGCGCTGGCGGCTCAGTGTGCAAACCCATAAGCTGATTGGCTTGCCGTGACTTATTTTGAGGTGAAAATCCACGCATGAAGATTACGCAAGCCTTCAGCTTCGAGGCCGCTCACTCTTTGCCAAATGTGGCTGCCGAACATCGGTGCAAGCGTCTGCATGGGCATTCCTATCGCGTCGAATTGCGGCTTGAAGGGGCGGTCGATCCCGTCACCGGCTTTGTGGCCGATTTTTTTGAAATCGAGGCCGCGTTCGCGCCGCTCCTGGAGCGCCTCGACCATCATCATTTGAATGAAATCGAGGGGCTTGAAAATCCAACCGCGGAAAATATCGCGATCTGGATTTGGGACCGAACCAATAAGGCGCTGCCGCAACTTGCCAGCGTCGTTGTGTACGAAACGCCTGATTGCTGGGCGGAATACGAGGGAATCTGAGCCCTTGAGTCACGCGCCGTGACCGTCGCTCCGATCCTCGGGATCCCCCGCGTCCATGAAGGATTGCTGCTCTTGCCACAAGGCGTTGATGATCGCGAAGGAGACGGCGAGGCTAACACCGAGAACCCAGGAAAAATACCACATCGGGACTTTCTCTCAGTAGGAACTGGAACTGTTTCCGCCGTCGGCCAACATGACCCGTCCGCGCAGTACACGATAAACGAAGGACGTGTAGGCGAGGATAATCGGCATGAAGACCAAGGTGGCGATGAGCATGAACAGCAGGGTCAAACGGCTTGATGAGGAGTCCCAGATGGTGAGGCTCGCGTTCGGCTCTATCGATGAGGGAAGCAGGAACGGGAAAGCACTAAGCCCAGCCGTGGCGATGACGCCCGCCACCGCGATACCGCTTGTGATCAAGGCAAAACCATTGCGCCGCGCGCGCAAAAAGACGCTTGTCAGCATTGTGCCGACCACGACCATTGCCGGGGCAATCAGCATCCAGGGATATGTCCAATAATTTGAAACCAAAGCACCACTTGCGCGGGTCACGGTTTTGAACAAAGGATTCGACGGGCCGTCATGGGCGAGTTCGCTGGTGATTTGATAGCCCTCGATTACGAGGCTCACGTAAATTCCGCAAATGGCAAAAAGGGCAAGCAACACCAGAATGGCGCGCTGCGCATAAACCGCCGCGCGATCGGCAATCACCGGGTCTGCCTTGAGGGCGAGATAGGTGGCCCCATGCATGACAATCATCGCGCAGCTGACAAGCCCACAGAGGAGCGCGAAAGGATTGAGAAGATCAAAAAAGCTGCCTTCATAGGTCATCCGCAAGGTGTCATCGAGGCGGAAGGGGACGCCTTGCAATGCATTGCCGACAGCGACCCCGAAGATCAGGGCCGGAACTGCGCCGCCAATGAACAGGGCCGCGTCCCATACCCCCCGCCAAACCGGATTGTCGACTTCGGAGCGAAACTTGAAACCGACTGGACGTAGGATCAAGGCGGCCAGAACCACGAACATCGCAAGATAAAAGCCAGAAAAGGCGATTGCGTAGAGCATCGGCCAAGCCGCGAAGATGGCGCCCCCTCCAAGGATCAGCCAAACCTGATTGCCTTCCCAGACCGGCTCGACGGTCGTCAAAACGATTTCGCGTTCCCTTTCATTTCGAGACACGAAAGGGAGCAGCATCGCCGCGCCAAGGTCGAACCCATCGGTGACCGCAAAGCCGATCAGCAAGACACCGAGCAGGAACCACCACGCCAGCCGCAAGACCTCATAATCGGGCATGAATCACTCCTTCCAAAATCATTCGGCGCTGCTCGCGGCGTGAACGGCTTGTTCCCTCGGTTCTGCAAAAAAACCGCCGGGGCCCAAGCGGATCGCCTTCACCATCAGATACACATCGGTGATCAGGAGCGCGGAATAGAAGCCGATGAAACCGAAGAGCGTGACAAGAACGTTCTGCTCGGAAAGGCTCGACACGGCAAGAAAAGTTGGCAGGACCCCTTCGATGACCCAAGGCTGTCGCCCGACTTCCGCGACATACCATCCGGCCTCGGCGGCAATCCAAGGCAGCGGCAAAGCGAAGACCAGCGTCCAAAGCAATGCGCGCGACTTCCATAGCCGCCCGGTCGATACGAGGAAAAAGGCGGCACCAAAAAGAAAGATAAAGAGGAAGCCAAAGGCGACCATGACGCGGAAGCTCCAGAACAGGGCTGCCACGTCCGGCACGGTACTCCAGGCCCCTTTCGAGATGTCCGCGTCGCTCGCTTGCTCGATGTTTGGAAGAAACTTCTTGAGGAGGAGCGCGTAGCCGAGATCGCCAGAGTATTGATCGAGCGCCGCGCTCGCCTTTGCGTCGGTATGATCGGCCCGCAATTTTTGCAAGGCTGAATAAGCGATCAGCCCGGTCCGGATATGTTGTTCGTTGCGCTCGACCAGTTCCTTGATTCCAGGCACCTCCGTATCGATGGAATGGGTTGTGATGAGGCCCAATACCCAAGGAAGACGCAAGGCATATTCGGTCTGGCGTTTGGCTTGGTTCGGGTATCCAAACAGCGTGAACGATGCCGGCGGCGGCTCAGTCTCCCACATCGCCTCGATCGCGGCGATTTTCATTTTCTGGTTTTCGGTGGCCGTATATCCGCTCGCATCGCCAAGCACGACGACGGAAAGCGCGGAGGCGAGGCCAAAGCTTACGGCGACCGTCATTGATCGTCGTGCCATCGCGATGTGCTTGCCGCGGAGCAGGTAGAGCGCGCTGACGGACGCTACAAACATGGCGCCTGTCACATAGCCTGCACTCACCGTATGAACAAATTTTTCCTGCGCCACCTGGTTGAAAATGATCGCGCCAAAGTCCGACACCTCCATCCGCATCGTTTCGGGATTGAAATGCGATCCCACGGGATGCTGCATCCAGCCATTGGCGATGAGGATCCAGAGCGCGGACAGATTTGCGCCCGCGGCGACCAGCCAGGTGACGCATAAATGTCCCACCTTGGACAACCGATTCCAGCCGAAGAAAAAGAGCCCGACGAAGGTCGCCTCGAGAAAAAAGGCCATCAAGCCTTCGATGGCAAGCGGAGCCCCAAAAATGTCACCGACATAATGGCTATAATAGGCCCAGTTCATGCCGAACTGGAATTCCATGGTGACGCCGGTGGCAACGCCCATGGCAAAATTAATGCCGAACAGCGCGCCCCAAAATTTTGTCATCTGCCGCCAGACCTCTTTGCCGGTCATGACATAGACGCTCTCCATGATGCCCAACAAAAGCGAGAGGCCGAGCGTGAGGGGCACGAACAGGAAATGATACATGGCCGTCAGGCCGAATTGGAGCCTTGAGAGCTGTACAACGTCGAGCGTTGTGGACATGGCCGAACGTTCCTAAGGTTGTTGAACGAAAGTTCCGATGACGCGCGCCTGAACCGTTGCCGCGTCTATCCTTGCTCGCTGCCCGGAGCCATAAATATAAATTGCCGCGGCGATGATAATGAACAGCTTAACCGCGACGGCAAGAGCGACTTCTCGGACGAGGGGAGGGCGGACCATGGGGGGTTCCTGTACCGCGGCAGGGGGGACCGATTGGAATCAGAAGGAGAGTCCTTATCATACATATTGCATGACGGCGGCGTGACCAGATGGCTCAGCCTGGGGTATGTTGCTCCGCGTTAAGTCCTCGGTCGCGGCGCGGGCGGCGGACGACGGTGCCCCCGCGGAGTTGCGTTCGTCAGTGTCAATCGGACTCTTCTCAAATAGCCGGATGTGCTAGATTCTTCGTAAAAGCGAAGCAGCAAGCTTCAACACGTTGGGCCGCGTTGGGATGCCATCTTCCATGAGGGAGGTTCCCAGACCCTTCAAATATTAGGGAGGCAAGCATGGTCGACAAAATACTGGCCAACATCGCCAATCAGATTGCGATCCGGCCACATTACGACAATTTCATCGGCGGCAAATGGGTTCCTGCGGCGAAGGGCCAGAAATTCGACAATATTTCACCGATTGACGGGCATACGGTCTGTACAGTCGCCCGTTCCACGGCAGAAGACGTTGAATTGGCGCTCGATGCCGCGCATGCCGCGCGGGAGTCCTGGGGACGGACTTCCGCCACCGAGCGTTCGCAGATCCTTTTGCGCATCGCCGATCGGATGGAACAGAAGCTCGATCTTCTGGCGCTGGTGGAAACCATCGACAATGGCAAACCCATTCGCGAGACCAAAGCCGCCGACCTGCCCTTGGCGATCGATCATTTCCGCTATTTTGCCGGCTGCATCCGCGCCCAGGAGGGAAGCCTCAGCGAAATCGATCATGACACGGTAGCCTATCATTTCAATGAACCGCTCGGCGTGGTGGCGCAGATCATACCGTGGAATTTCCCGATCCTGATGGCGGTGTGGAAGCTCGCGCCCGCGCTTGCCGCCGGCAATTGCGTCGTGCTGAAGCCGGCCGAGCAAACCCCCATGAGCATCATGGTTCTCATGGATATGATCGGCGACCTGTTGCCGCCCGGCGTCCTCAATGTGATCAATGGCTTTGGGGTCGAAGCCGGCAAACCGCTCGCGCAAAGCAAGCGCGTCTCCAAGGTCGCTTTTACCGGCGAGACGACGACCGGACGTCTCATCATGCAATATGCGTCCGAGAACATCATCCCGGTGACATTGGAACTTGGCGGCAAGTCCCCAAATATTTTCTTTGCGGACGTCGCCGCCGAGGACGACGAGTTCCTTGACAAGGCGCTTGAAGGCTTCGTCATGTTCGCCCTCAACCAGGGCGAAGTCTGCACCTGCCCGTCGCGGGCCTTGGTGCAGGAGAAAATCTATGACCGCTTCATGGAGCGGGCCATCGCACGGGTGAAGGCCATCAAGCAGGGCAATCCACTCGATCCGGCGACCATGATCGGCGCCCAAGCGTCCAACGATCAACTCGAAAAAATCCTCTCCTACCTCGACATCGGGCGGCAGGAAGGTGCCAAGGTCTTGACCGGTGGCGCGCGGGCCGATGTGGGGCCGGAGCTCTCCGGTGGGTTCTACGTCCAGCCGACGGTTCTCGAAGGCCACAATAAGATGCGCATCTTCCAGGAAGAGATTTTTGGGCCGGTTCTCTCCGTCACGACGTTCAAGGACGATGCGGAGGCGCTCGAGATTGCCAATGACACGCTCTATGGCTTGGGCGCTGGCGTTTGGACACGGGATGGGACGCGCGCCTATCGCTTCGGCCGCGCGATCCAGGCCGGGCGCGTGTGGACCAATTGCTATCATCTCTATCCCGCGCACGCGGCCTTCGGCGGCTACAAGCAATCGGGGATCGGCCGCGAGAACCACAAGATGATGCTGGGCCACTACCAGAAGACGAAAAACATGCTGGTCAGCTATAGCCCCAAGGCCCTCGGCTTCTTTTGAGCTCCGACACATAAAGCGGGCGCGCCTGCGCCCGCTGCTGGGAGATTTCGTGATGGTCGAACGCGTCGTCGCTACAAAGCAGGCGGAAGACCTGATCGGGCGGCTCAAGGAAATCCACGGGCCGCTTCTTTTTCATCAGTCGGGGGGCTGTTGCGATGGCAGCTCGCCGATGTGCTTTCCGCTTAAGGAGTTTCGGACCGGAGCCAGCGATGTTCTCCTCGGCGAGATCGCGGGCTGTCCGGTTTATATCGGCGCCGCCCAGTTCGAAGTCTGGTCGCATACGCAACTCATCATCGACGTTGTGCCAGGGCGAGGCTCGGGATTTTCCCTGGAGGCGCCGGACGGCGTTCGGTTCCTGACGCGGGGGCATGTTTTTAGCGGCACCGAGCTCGGAGCTCTGTGCGAACTCCCCAAACCCGATGCCCCGTGATCTGAACAATCGTACCAAAAGGTTTCACGTGAAACCTTTTGGTACGATGCGCCCGGATATGGAGGGGACGCGCCGGCCAGCCGCTCTACTGAAACGCCACATTCAAAATCTCATAGCTCTTGCCGCCGCCGGGTGTATTCACTTCGACCGAATCGCCGATTTTCTTGCCGATGAGCGCGCGTGCGGTCGGTGAGGTGATCGACACGCGTCCGGCCTTCACATCGGCCTCGCTTTCGCCGACGATCTGATAGGTCTTCTTTTCTTCCGTGTCCTCGTCGACCAGCGTCACGGTTGCGCCGAACATGATCGTCGTCCCGGAAAGCTTCGACACGTCGATAACTTCGGCGCGAGACAATTTGTCCTCGAGTTCGGCAATGCGCCCCTCATTCAAGGACTGTGCTTCCTTGGCGGCGTGATATTCCGCATTCTCCGACAAGTCGCCATGCGATCGCGCTTCCGCAATCGCCTGGATGATGCGCGGACGCTCAATCTGCTGGCGCCGCTTCAACTCCTCTTCGAGGGCAGTATATCCGCCCGCCGTCATGGGGAACTTGTCCATCCTCATCTCTTTCACGTCTGCTGGTCTTCTTTGTCGTCACGATTGCCGGTTCAATATTCGGCGAATAATGGTGGTACACGCCAAAGCGGTTTCCTTGCCTATGCCTTTGCTGAGACCCCACATCGGCGGAAACTCCGCCAGCGTCGTTGCGTCCCGAATCTTAACAGACACCTTCACGAAACCGGCCGCAAGGGGTGCAGATTCGCAGAGGCTGGGCACCGCCATGAAGGCGCGCGGGTTAAGGCTGCGCTTTAGCTAAAATAATCCTGCAGGGCGCGGACCTCCAGATCGCCGGCGAGATAGGCGCGAATCCCCTGCGAGGCGGCGATCGCTCCCGCCAGCGTCGTATAATAAGGCACCTTATGCAAGAGGGCTGCGCGGCGCAATGATCGCGAATCTGCAAGAGCTTGCGCGCCTTCCGTCGTGTTGAACACAAGGTGGATTTCGCCATTCTTGATAAAATCAACGACATGGGGCCGGCCCTCTGAGACCTTGTTAAGCTTTTGTGCAGAGACGCCTTGGGCCTCGAGATAGCGCGCTGTACCGCCCGTGGCGCAGATGCGGAAGCCAAGGCCCGCCAATAATTTCGTCGAATCGAGGATGCGTGGCTTGTCCGAATCGCGGACCGAAACAAAGACTGTGCCGCTCGTCGGCACTTTTGTGCCGCCGCCGAGCTGACTTTTTGCGAAGGCGATCTCGAACGAACGATCGAGCCCCATGACTTCGCCGGTCGAGCGCATTTCCGGCCCCAGCACGGTATCGACGCCGGGAAACCGCGCAAATGGAAACACCGATTCCTTGACGCCAATGTGATCGAGCTGCATAGGCAGCAGTCCGAACGCGGCTAGGCTCTCTCCCGCCATGATACGCGCCGCGATCTTTGCGATCGGGACCCCAATGACCTTGGCGACAAAGGGCACGGTGCGGGCCGCGCGAGGATTGACCTCGAGAACATAGATCTCGCCGCCCTTCAGCGCGTATTGAACGTTCATCAGGCCGCCGACGCCAAGAGCCAAGGCGAGCTTGCGGGTCTCGTCTTCAAGCTCGGTGATTTTTTCAGGGGTCAGCGAGCGCGGCGGCAGAGAACAGGCGCTGTCGCCGGAATGAATCCCCGCCTCCTCGATATGTTCCATGATTCCGCAGATGAAAACATCTTTGCCATCGCAGAGAGCATCGACGTCGATCTCCACGGCGTCCGACAAATAGCGGTCGAAAAGCAGCGGGTTCTTGCCAAGAACCGTATTGATCTGTCCGGTCTTATCGTTGGGATAGCGCGCCTTGACCTCGGAGGGCACGAGGCTAGGCAAGGTGCCAAGCAGGTAATCGTCGAACGCCGCTTTGTCGAAAATAATCGCCATCGCCCGGCCGCCCAGCACATAAGAGGGACGCACGACGAGCGGCAGGCCGAGATCCGCGGCAATGAGACGCGATTGCTCGACGGAATAAGCGATTCCATTCATTGGCTGCTTCAGGCCGATCTTGTCGAGCAGCCGCTTGAAGCGATCACGGTCCTCCGCGAGATCGATCGAATCGACGGATGTTCCCAGAATCGGAATGCCCGCCTCTTCAAGCGCATGCGCGAGCTTCAACGGCGTTTGCCCGCCAAACTGGACAATCGCACCCTTGAGGTTTCCAGCTTCTTTTTCCTTGGCAAGGATTTCAAGCACATCTTCCGCGGTCAGCGGTTCGAAGTAGAGCCGATCCGATGTGTCGTAATCGGTCGAAACCGTTTCGGGATTGCAGTTGATCATGATCGTTTCATAGCCGACCTCGCGCAGGGCGAAGCTGGCATGACAACAGCAATAATCGAACTCGATTCCTTGCCCGATCCTGTTTGGGCCGCCGCCCAGGACGACGATTTTTTCGCGTGCCGTCGGCCGGGATTCGCAAGCAGGCGCGGCGCCGAACGGGGGAGCATAGGTCGAATACATATAGGCGGTCGGCGAGGAAAATTCCGCCGCGCAGGTGTCGATCCGCTTAAACACCGGGCGCACACCGAGCTTATGGCGCAAGGCTTTGACCGTGGTCTCCGGAACCTGCGCGAGCGCGGCCAAGCGCGCATCGGAAAAGCCGGCCGCCTTCAGCATTCGCAGATTGGCGCCATCGCCCGGGATCCCATGCATGCGGACCTTGGCTTCGAGGTCGAGAATCTCCTGCAGCCGCGCGATGAACCAGGGATCGATGCCACAGGCCTCATAGATCTCATTCTGTGGCATGCCCTGGCGCAAGGCCTGAGCAACGACAAGCAACCGGTCGGGCGTCGGACGGCCCAAGGCGGCGCGGAGCACATTCATATCATCGCCGAGGCCCAATCCCTCGATCTCGATTTCGTCGAGCCCGTCCAAGCCGGTATCGAGGGAGCGCAGAGCCTTTTGCAGGCTCTCGGCGAAGGTCCGGCCGATCGCCATGGTCTCGCCGACCGATTTCATGGCCGTCGTGAGGGTATCTTCGGCGCCGGGGAATTTCTCGAACGCGAACCGCGGAATCTTGGTGACGATATAGTCGATCGAAGGCTCAAAAGACGCGGGGGTCGCGCCCCCGGTAATGTCGTTGGCGATTTCGTCGAGCGTAAAACCGACGGCCAGTTTCGCTGCCACTTTTGCGATGGGGAAGCCTGTCGCTTTCGACGCCAGCGCCGAGGAACGCGAGACGCGCGGGTTCATCTCGATCACGATCATGCGCCCATCGTTCGGGTTGACCGCGAACTGGACGTTGGATCCCCCGGTCTCGACGCCGATCTCGCGCAGGACCGCGAGCGCGGCATCGCGCATGATCTGATACTCCTTGTCGGTCAAGGTCAGCGCGGGGGCGACGGTGATCGAGTCGCCGGTGTGGACGCCCATCGGATCGATATTCTCGATCGAGCAAACGATGATGCAATTATCCGCCTTGTCGCGGACGACCTCCATTTCGAACTCTTTCCAGCCGAGCACGCTTTCCTCGACCAGAACCTCGCTGGTCGGCGAGGCATCGATTCCCCTTTCGATAATGTCGATGAATTCAGCCTTGTTGTAAGCGATGCCGCCGCCGGTGCCGCCCATCGTGAACGACGGTCTGATGATCGCTGGAAGACCAATATCATCTAGAATTGCAAGAGCTTGCGACAGAGTCTTAATCTGATGGGAACGGGGAGTCGAAAGGCCGATCCGGGTCATCGCCTCGCGAAACAGCTTGCGATCTTCGGCCATGTCGATGGCCGCTGCGCTGGCGCCGATCATTTCGATGTCGAATTTGTCCAGAACGCCCATTTTTTTTAAGGAGAGCGCGCAATTCAGGCCTGTCTGTCCGCCCATGGTGGGCAGAAGCGCGAAGCCGCCGGGAACGACATAGCGCTCCTTGGCAATGATCTTGGCGACGATTTCCGGTGTGATCGGCTCGACATAGGTCCGATCCGCCATGTTCGGATCCGTCATGATCGTTGCCGGATTGGAATTGACGAGGACGATTCGATAGCCCTCTTCGCGAAGGGCCTTGCAGGCCTGCGTGCCGGAATAATCGAATTCGCAAGCCTGACCGATGATGATCGGTCCAGCCCCGATAATCAGGATCGTTGAAATATCCGTCCGTTTGGGCATTGGATCTCGTCTGAACACACAAAAAAAGGCCGCGTCTGCGCTTGAAACCCGCAGTGCGTCCTTGTAGCAGGGGCCAGAAAGCTTGTCGTTTCCGGTCTCGGGTGTCTCCCTAGACGAGAAATGAGCCCCTGTGAACCCGGAGGGAGAAGTTAGCGCGCTTCCTGATCGGGTGCTTGTGGCAATTGTGCGGCGCGCTTATGGTGCGCCGATGAGCATGTATCGAAAAGACGGTTCGCCCGGCCCACGGGAACACGGCGCCGAGGTAACGCCGCTTTATGGCGATGCCGCCGAGCAGGGCGGGTCCGGCCCGCCACGGCGAAGGCGCGGCATTCGCGCGGTTCCCATGCGCATCATCCTGCCCAATCTCGTAACATTGCTGGCGTTGTGCATGGGCCTCACCGCGATCCGTTTCGCGATCGAAGGCCAGTTCGAAATCGCTGTCGTCGCGGTGATAGTCGCCGCCATTCTGGATGGATTGGATGGCCGGATCGCGCGGGCCCTGCGCGGCACGTCGCGGTTTGGCGCCGAACTTGATTCGCTGGCCGACTTCGTCGATTTCGGGGTGGCCCCGGCGCTTATCCTGTATTTCTGGAGCCTCAACCAATTCAAGAGCCTCGGCTGGTTCGCGGCGCTGGTGTTCGTGATCGCGGCGGCGCTGCGCCTGGCCCGCTTCAATGTCATGATCGACGATCCGAATCGGCCGCAATGGCAGGCCCATTTTTTTACCGGAATGCCGGCGCCGGCCGGCGCCATCGTCAGCCTCTTGCCGCTTTATCTCCACCTCTCCGTTCTCGCGGTTCCGAATGTCCGCGCTCTGGTTCCCCTGGAAATCGCCTATGTCTTGATCATCGCGCTCTTGATGGCCAGCCGAATCCCGCATTTTTCCGGCAAGAAAATCGGCCGCGTGCCGCGTGAATATGTGATTTTCGTGCTTTTCGGAATTGTCGCCTGCCTCCTGCTGCTGGCGACCTTTACGATGGAAATGCTGATCGGCTTAAGCGTTATATATTTGGCGACGATTCCCTTTGCGATTCGTCGCTTCAACGCCTGTGCGGCGGAAGACGCCGCGAGAGGGCCCGGCGCCTCACCCGCTGCGCCGTCGCGGGGGTAATCCGCGCGCCTGTGGTTCGCTCACAAAAACACCTGGCCGATGTTCACAAAGGCGCGGTTCTCCATTAGGGTCCGCCCGAATAAGCTCCGCTGGACCGCCGCGCAGTGACGGCGGTCTACAAATAAGGAAACAAATGTCGAAGGAAGAATTGCTTGAATTTCCTGGAACCGTTGTCGAATTGCTCCCCAACGCGACATTCCGCGTAAAACTCGAAAACGACCACGAGATCATTGCTCACACGGCGGGTAAGATGCGCAAGAATCGTATTCGTGTTCTTACCGGCGACAAGGTGCTGGTGGAAATGACGCCCTATGACCTGACCAAAGGTCGCATTACCTACCGGTTCAAATGATCCCAATTCAGGCAATGGCCGATGACCGGCGAAGATAGGGCCTGGCGCCCGCAACTTGTTTTGGCATCGGCCTCGGTGCGACGGCTCGCGCTTCTGCAGCAGATCGGTATCGAACCGGATGCTTTGCTCCCTGTCGATCTCGATGAAACGCCGCGCAAGAATGAGCTGCCGCGCAGCCTCGCGGCACGGCTTGCCCAGGAAAAGACCAGAGCCGCCGCAAAGCTCGCGGCAACGCGGCCCGAACTGGCAAATGCCTATATCATTGGCGCCGATACGGTTGTGAGCGTTGGCCGTCGCATTTTGCCCAAATGCGAGATCGTTGCGGAAGCGGCGCAATCCCTCCGGCTGCTGTCGGGGCGGGCGCATCGGGTGCACACCGGCATCTGCCTTGTCACGCCAAAGGGCCACGAACGTCACAAGCTCGTCGAGACCAGGTTGCGTTTCAAACGCCTTTCCTCAAACGAGATCGAAGCCTATCTCAGTTCGGGCGAATGGCAGGGCAAAGCGGGAGGCTATGCAATCCAGGGCTTGGCCGGCGCCTTCGCGCAGAAATTTGTCGGCTCATATTCCGCGGTCGTCGGCTTGCCGCTCTATGAAACCATGTCGTTACTGGCCGGAGAAGGCTATCCGGCGCTGGTTTCATGGTTGAACAAAGTGTGACGACCGCTGTTACGCTTGGGATGAAACGATGCCAGCGCCAAAAACCGAAAATCGTCTCTCGGGAAATGCCAGTGAGGATCAACGCCGGACGCGGATGTGCCCGATTTGCGCCAAGCCTTCGGTTTTGGAATTTCGTCCCTTCTGTTCAAAACGCTGCGCCGATATCGATCTTCATCGCTGGCTGAGCGGCGTCTACGCCATTCCGGTCGCGCCCGGATCGAGCGACGAAATTGATCGTGAGGAGCCCGAGCCGGATTGAGGGAGTGATAAGATCGCGCGCTGATTTTCGGCGCCAGCGTCTGCCACAGAGAAGGGGCTCGTGGCCTCCCCTCGACTCTCCCCAAACCTTCCGCCGGATCGCACATGTTTTTCGCCGCATCAAAAATCTTTTGGTTCGTTGCCGAGCCCGTGTCCCTGGCCGTCCTGGTCGCCCTTTTGGGAATGGTCTTGCTGTTCACCCGTTTCGCGCGGGCCGGGCGCGCGCTCATGATCGGTGCGATTTTGGTTCTCGCGATCGGCTTGCTGACGCCGTTCGGCGCGCTCCTTCTCCGCCCCTTAGAGAACCGATTTCCTAGTCCACCGGTCGAAATGGCAGCTCCAACTGGCATCATTGTCCTCGGCGGCGCGGTCGAACCGACCCGAAGCGAGGCCCGCGGCCAGGTTGCCTTGAACGCGGAAGCGGCACGCCTTACCGCCGGCGTCGAATTGGCGCGGCGGTACCCCGACGCGCGGCTCATCTACACCGGGGGATCGGCGGCTTTTCCGAGCGAGGGGCCGGTTGAGGCGGAGAGTGCACGGCAGCTTTGGCTCGCTCTGGGCGTCCCGCCGGAGCGCATGGCTTTCGAAGCCAAATCGCGCAATACATGGGAAAATGGCGTGTTGACGCGCAACCTCGTTCAGCCGAAACCCGGCGAGACTTGGCTGCTCGTCACCTCAGCCTGGCATATGCCGCGCTCGGTCGGCATTTTCAGGAGGTTGGGTTTCGACGTGATACCCTATCCGGTCGCCTATCGCACGCTCGGGGACGACCGCGATTTCCTATCTCCTATACCCCCGAGCGAAAGGGTATTCATGTTGGATTTCGGCGTTCGCGAGTGGGTCGGCCTCTTGGCCTATTGGCTGACCGGCAAGACCAGCGCGTTCTTTCCGGCGCCTTAACCCGCCACACTCTTCGCGGCATGGCCATCGTCCGTTCGTCGATGGGCGCGCCGTCGATCAATTCAGGAACCCTTCCATGAGTCTGACCCTCCTCATCGCCAACAAAACCTATTCATCCTGGTCGTTTCGTCCATGGATCCTGATGCGTCATTTTGGCATTCCGTTCGAGGAGGTTGTGATCCCGTTGGCGCAGGAGACGACGCGCGCGGAGATCTCGCGCTTTTCCCCGTCAGGCAAATGCCCGGCCCTGCGGGATGGCGAGATTCTGGTTTGGGATTCCCTTGCGATCATTGAATATGTCGCCGAGCTCAATCCGCAGCTCGCAATCTGGCCGAGCGAGCGGGCGGCCCGGGCGCAAGCGCGGTCGCTCTCCGCCGAAATGCATTCAGGCTTCGCGGCGATGCGATCGCTCTTGCCGATGAACATGCGCCGGCCGGTTCACAAATGCGCCTTAAGCCCGGAGGCAAGCGCCGATATTTCCCGTATCGAACAGGCCTTCGCCCAGGCTCGCAAGCAGTTTGGCCAAGCTGGGCCGTTTCTGTTTGGCCAATTCTCCGCCGCAGATGCGATGTTTGCGCCGATCGTCAACCGGCTCCATGTTTACGATGTAGAGGTTACGCCGGTCACCAAAGACTATATGGAAGCCATGTCGGTCTTGCCGGCGTACCAAGATTGGCGCGCGCAGGCCCAAGCGGAGGCTTGGTCGATCGAAAAATACGAGGTCGCATAGAGCTTCCGAATCGTCCTGCAGTCGAAAATGCGTGGCATCGGCCGCGGACCGTTCGGCGCGGCCAGTTGATTTTTGCAAAGCTTTGCAGGCACATTATGTAGGGTCGGTGCCGGCACAAGAAGCGCTTGCCGTTGGGCCTTGTCGGCACGATCTATAAAAGACAAAACTATTACTCGCGAGGAGCCAAGTGGGCCGAACCGGGGACAAGGGTGCGGCGATCGTGCCAAAGTCCAGCACGAAATCCGATATCGACAGTTTTCTAGAAACGGCCGCGAAGCTGCCGTCCCCGGCTGACCCAGGGCGGGGCAGGCTGATTTTTGCCCTCGATGCCACGATGAGCCGGCAGGCCACCTGGGACATGGCGCAAAGCGTTCAGGGCAAGATGTTCGCCACCGCGGCGGCGCACGGCGGCCTCGATGTCCAACTCGTCTACTATCGGGGCTTCTCGGAATGCAAGGCGTCGCGCTTTGTTGCAGGCGGCCAAAGCCTGGGATCCCTGATGACCAAAATCGCGGTCGGCGCCGGCCAGACTCAGATCGAGAAAGTGTTGCGTCACGTTCTTGAAGAGACACGCAAAACTCCGGTGCGCGCCTTGGTCTTCGTCGGCGACGCGATGGAAGAACAGCTCGACGTTCTGTCTGGCCTTGCCGCGGAAATGGGGTTGCTGGGCGTGAAAGCGTTTCTGTTTCAGGAAGGACGCGACCGAGCGGCGGAGCAGGCGTTTCAAAAGATCGCAATGTTGACCGGCGGCGCCTATGCTACCTTCGATCTATCCGCCCCCGAGCGCTTGATCGCGCTGCTTTCGGCCGCGGCGGCTTATGCGGCGGGTGGCCGGCGGGCGCTCGAATTCGAGGCGCGGGCCCGTGGCGCGACCGCGGCAGACCATCTATTGTCGCAATTGCGCTGAGGCGGCGGCGGAGAATGATCTATCTTCTGAGTGGGATTGTACTTTTTTCTCTCGCGCTATACGCGTTGAGGGCTTTTGCTCAAGCTGATGCCGCCTCGCTCGCTCGGATGATCAGAAACGGCAGTGGGGGAGCGGCTCTTTTTGCGGCCGCGGTTTTGTTATTTCGGGGGCGCATTGACATGGCGATTGGGCTTGGCGGGCTCGGAGCCTGGTTGCTTGGATGGCGCGGCGGATCCTTGCAGCGCTTGTTTGGTTCTTCCCGAAAGCCAAATCCGCAAAAGACGTCATTTGTCAGATCGGCGATGATCGAAATGGAGCTTGATCATGAATCCGGCAAGATGCGCGGGACGATCCTGGCCGGCCCCGACGAAGGCAAGTCACTGGACAGTCTGACAAGACCGCATTGCGAAGCGGTCTATGACATGTGTTGCCGGGACGATCCCGAGGGCGCTCGGCTGATGGAAGCCTATCTCGACCGCCGGTTTTCCGGATGGCGTGCGGCAAGTCAAAATCAAGGCCACGCGGGGCGCCGACGCTCGGGCCGGCGCTCCAGTATAATGTCCGAAGATGAAGCGTATGAAGTTCTGGGACTTCAAAAAGGCGCTTCGGACGAGGAAGTCGTTCGGTCGCACCGCTCTCTGATGAAGAAATTGCATCCCGATCACGGGGGATCGACGGATCTGGCGGCTCGTGTCAACGAAGCCAAAGATGTCCTGATGCGGCGTCATCAATAAGTCCATAGGGGCATTTGGTGTTGAGGTTTCAGTTCTTCGTTGGGAAACAGGAAAATCCGGAACGTTTAAGGGTTTTGCAGGCGAGTTCCGCAGTGTCGGCTTCGAGCCCGGCGAAGCGAGCCCGATAAAATGTTTCCGATCCCTTTTGAATCTTTTCGGTAAAGCCTTGCGCGGAGGCGAGCGTCCGGTGCCCTTCGGCTTTGGCCCGGCTGAGAAGCTCGTTGGCCTTGGCCACATCGGTGGTCGCGCCGATTTGAATCATCCAGCCATTGCGCGCGGCGGCCGGGCGGTGGCTGTCGATCGTCTTCACTTCGTCGTCCTGAGGCACTTCCCTCTTGGCGACGACCAGTTTTTCGGAATTGCGAAGGCTTCCCGTGGCAAAGTCGGAACTTGCCCGCATCACGGAGGGAGTTGCCGTGGACCCTTCGGCGCCGTGGCCCGAGCGGCTTTGCAGGGTTGAACCATCAAGGCTTGCCTGTTTCAGATTGCCTTCGCCCTGGGCGGCACGTGGCTCGCCAGCTTTTGGCGCCCCGGAAACAAATGCCGGGCGTGGCCGCTGCATGGCCAGATCGCCGTTCAGCGACGCGACGCGAATGGCATCGACGGCGAGATCAGCTCTTGGGGGATTGGGCGCAAAGGCCAGTCCCGTGGGTGCCTTCGGCTCGGGCTGAACCGCGCGGGGAATGGCGCGCGGAATCTCGGTCGCCTCGGCAACCTGCGCGGGTGCGGCTGCTTCGGTGATCAACGCAGCGGTACGGACGGTCGCACCATTGTCGATCTGGTCCTCGATCAGATCGGCCATGATCTTGTCGCGTGTCCTCGCACTGCTGCCTCCAAGGACCACGGAGACGATGTAGCGTCCATTGCGCTTCACCGATGTGAGAAGATTGAAGCCGGAGGCGCGAATGTAGCCCGTCTTGATTCCGTCCATTCCCTCGACGCGGCCGAGGAGATGGTTGTGATTCTTGATCGCCGCGCCGGCATAGTAAAAGACATGCGTCGAAAAATACCGGTAGTAGCGCGGGAAGCGCTCCTGAATGGCGCGGCCGAGAATCGCCAGATCGCGGGCGGTGGTCAGCTGTTCGTCGTTGGGAAGGCCGGACGCATTGGCAAAATGCGTGCTGTTCATCCCCAGCGCATGCGCCTTGTTCGTCATGAGTTCGGCGAATCGCTCTTCACTGCCGCCAAGGGCTTCGGCGATGGTCACCGCAATATCATTGGCCGAGCGGGTCACGACCGCTTTGATGGCGTTGTCGACACTGATCGTTTCGCCCGGACGAAGGCCAAGCTTGGTGGGCTTTTGCGCGGCGGCGTGCGCGGAAACGCGAATCTCGCTGTCGAGTCGAAGGTGACCTTTTTCCAGCTGTTCGAACAAAAGATAAAGCGTCATCACCTTGGTGATGGAAGCGGGATATCGCCGGTCGTTTTCGTTACGGGCGTAAAGAACGCGCCCCGTATTGCCGTCGACGACGACCGCTGCAATTTTGGATGGGCTGGCTTCACGCGCGTGGGAGTAGCGAGAAAAATGACCGTGATGGGACCGGTGGGAATAGGCGGCATGGGCTGAATAATAGCGATGTCTGTGGCGTGCTTCCGCGGGAGTTGCGAGGATGCAGGTCGCTGCCAAGGCCAAACCAAGACAAAAACGAGCGGCCCCAATTTCTCTGCGACAAAGCGTCGCGTCAATCTCCAACATGTTGCTGGTCCCTAATTGGCCGCCGGAAAGCTTCAAGTCGCGGAAATTCGAAAGGTTTTCTCGCAGAACGCTATGCTGGCGCGGTTACCGGTTGGTTAAGGCTGCGCTGAGAAATGGCGTCATTTATGGCGGGGCAGTTATTGTGCGCCGCACCATCAACTTGACGTGATTTGTGCAACGCACTATTTTAAATGGCAGCGGCCGCTTGAGCTGCAGATTAGCCGTCTCGGTCTTAGGCGAGCCGGCACAGCATCGACTGAGGATGAAAACACATGGCTACTGACTTTGACGACGTCCAGAAATTCGGCAAGGAACAATTCGAGACAGCCGCAACGGCAGCGAATTCTTTTGTCAAGAGCTTCCAAGTACTTGCCACTGAAGCAGCGAATTTTTCCAAGACGTCGCTCGAAAATAACGCTGCCTATATTGAAAAGCTGCTAGGCGCCAAGTCTTTGGAAAGCGCTATTCAAATTCAAACCGATTTTGCCAAGAGCAGCTACTCGGGCTTCCTCGCGCAGGCGACCAAGTTTGGCGAGATCTATTCGAACTTGGCCAAGGAAGCTTTCAAGCCGATCGAAAGCGCAATTTCCAAAGCTCAAAGCAAGTATTGAGCTTCTGACGCAGACGTTTCCGGCAATTCTTACGACGACCCCTCTATCATCTGCCGGAAGCACCCGCTGGGGATGCGTTAAAACTTTGAAGGGCTCGACCTTTCGTCGGGCCTTTTCGTGCTAAAAATATGGTGAGTCTTTAACAATTCGGGGACGGCACATCCTTCGAATGCGGCGTCATTTTCAGCGATCCTCGCTGAGCCTTGGAGGGCGCAGTGTTGAAGTCGTGATCGGCCCGGCTTCGGGCGCAACGACAAGCGCCTTTTCATTTCTTGAAAGGAAACCGATATGGCGCAGACCGAAGACAAGCGCGAAGATGAGCTTGCTCAATCATCGGAGGCCGGGGCGACGGTAAAGGCCGTGACCGCGCCGGTTGAGACATCTGCGCCAAGGGGCGCTTCCAAAAAAACCTCCAGCGCCGCGCCGCAGGAGAAGACCCCGGCAGGGCGAAGCGAGCCCGCCATAGCCAAGCCGGTGGAAGTCAGCGAAGCCCATCTCATCGAAGAGGCTGTGGCCGAGGAAATCGACACGCTGCAGAAGTTGAGCGACAAACAGCTTGATGCCGCGGTATCGGTGGCGAATTCCTTCACCGAGAGCTTGCAGCAATTGACCGCTGAAGCGACCGACTATTCGAAAAAATATTTCGACAATGGCGCGGTTTTTATGAAAACGCTGCTCGGGGCCAGATCGCTGAGTACCATTGTTGAGGTCCAGACAAGCTATACTGAGACGGCCTATGCGAACTATCTGGCGCATCTTGTAAAAATGGGCGATCTTTATCGCTCTCTTCTCGAGGCCGCGGCGACGAAGACCGGCATCGCAAGGCCGAGGTAGATACGGTCAAGCCATAGTTAAAGGTTTGATGACAACTTCGTTGTGTCATTCTCCATTTCTGTTGCCGAATCGAAGACAGTTCCTGCGCATCCCAACGAGCCCGGCTTTCGCCGGGCTTTTTGTTGCAAAGAGGTGGCGACCGCCCCAAATTAGGGACTGCCTGTTTTTTCGGCGCGCGCGGCCAGTTCGCGGGCAGAGATGTTGGTGAAACGACGTGGTTTGCACAAAAACTCGTGTGGCTCCCCACGCGAACCGGCGCTAAGATTGGAAAGCTGATCGAACGCTGGGCCGTGTTGTCAATTCCTGCTTGCCGGCACAGCCCGGACGTCGTTCACTGGTGGTCCGCCGCGGAAGCGATTGCGCGGTGGGAGCCTTTGGAAGGTCGAGGTTTGGCGGTGGCGGACGAAGTCTTTCGGAATTTTACTCCCCAAATCGATAACGCAGCCCGCGTCGGTTCCGGTCGCGGTCCGTCGCGTGCCTCCGCTCGCCCGGTTTTCGCCGCCAAGGATCCGCAGCGGGGCGGAGAGGGGAACCCAGGCACGGCGGTCATTACAAGGCCCAAAATTCAGACCCGGCGTCCAAGCATGTACCGGGTCTTGCTCTTGAATGATGACTACACCCCCATGGAATTTGTGGTCTCCGTGCTAAAAAAATATTTCAACAAGGGACCAGAAGAGGCGGAGCGCATTATGCTTCATGTGCATCAGCATGGGGTCGGGGAGTGTGGGATCTTTACCTATGAAATAGCCGAGACAAAGGTGACACAGGTCATGGATCACGCCCGCAAACATCAGCATCCTTTGCAATGCATCATGGAAAAGAAATGAGAGGTTGGAGCCTATGCCGTCCTTCTCCCGTAACCTTGAACAATCGCTGCATCGGGCCCTGGCGATAGCCAATGAGCGGCATCACGAATACGCCACGCTCGAGCATTTGCTGCTGAGTTTGGCGGAAGACGGGGATGCGGCGGCAGTATTGCGCGCGTGTTCGGTCGATCTCGATCTTCTGAAAAAGAACCTTCGCGAATATATCGACCAGGAGCTTGACAATCTGGTCAGCGACGATCGCGAGGATGCCAAGCCAACCGCGGGATTCCAGCGTGTCATTCAACGGGCGGTGATCCACGTCCAGTCGTCCGGACGGGAAGAAGTCACCGGCGCCAATGTACTTGTCGCGATGTTTGCGGAGCGCGAGAGCCATGCCGCCTATTTCCTGCAGGAACAGGACATGACCCGCTACGATGCGGTGAATTACATCAGTCATGGAATCGCCAAGCGTCCAGGCCTTTCGGATTCCACGAAGACCCCGCGCGGGACCGAGGAAGAAACCGAGGCTCGGGAAGCGAAGGACGCAAAAGAGGGTGGCGAGTCGAAGAAAAAGGAAGGCGCGCTCGATGCCTATTGCGTCAATCTCAATAAGAAGGCGCGTGACGGGCGAATCGATCCGCTGATTGGCCGCGAGATGGAAGTTCAGCGTACCATTCAGGTCCTATGCCGCCGGCACAAGAACAACCCGCTGCTTGTGGGGGATCCGGGCGTTGGCAAGACCGCGATCGCCGAAGGCCTTGCGCGCAAGATCGTCAAGGGCGAGGTTCCAGAGGTGCTGGCCGAAGCGACGGTTTTCGCCCTCGACATGGGGACTTTGCTGGCGGGGACTCGCTACCGCGGCGATTTCGAAGAACGCCTGAAACAGGTGATGAAGGAAATCGAGAATCACAAAAAGGCGATTTTGTTCATCGACGAAATTCACACGGTCATTGGGGCCGGGGCCACCTCCGGCGGCGCGATGGATGCCTCGAACCTTCTGAAACCCGCTCTGGCGCAAGGGACGCTGCGCTGCATCGGCTCGACGACCTATAAGGAATATCGGCAATATTTCGAAAAGGACCGCGCGCTGGTGCGGCGGTTCCAGAAGATCGACATCAATGAGCCAACGATTCCCGATGCGATCGAAATCATGAAGGGGCTGAAACCCTATTTCGAGGAATTCCATAAGATCCGCTACACCAACGAGGCCGTGAAAGCCGCGGTGGAACTCTCGGCACGTTACATTAACGATCGTAAATTGCCGGACAAGGCGATCGACGTGATCGACGAGACCGGTGCCAGTCAGATGCTACTGCCGGAAGGCAAACGCAAAAAAACGATTGGCATCAAGGAAGTCGAGGCGACCATTGCAACCATGGCGCGGATTCCGCCCAAAACCGTCTCGAAGGATGATGCCGAAGTTCTCGAGCATCTCACCGAGACGCTTGAGCGCGTGGTCTATGGCCAGAACAACGCGATCCAGGCCTTGACGGCGGCGATCAAGCTGGCGCGCGCCGGCCTGCGCGATGGTGAAAAGCCGATTGGCAGCTACCTCTTCTCCGGCCCCACCGGTGTCGGCAAGACCGAGGTTGCGCGTCAACTCGCGGTGAGCCTCGGCGTCGAGCTCGTCCGGTTCGACATGTCGGAATATATGGAGCGCCACACGGTCTCGCGGCTGATCGGCGCGCCGCCCGGCTATGTCGGCTTCGATCAGGGCGGGCTTCTCACCGATGCGATCGATCAGCATCCCCATTGTGTCCTGCTGCTCGACGAAATCGAAAAGGCCCATCCCGATCTCTACAACATCCTGTTGCAGGTCATGGATCATGGCAGGCTGACCGATCATAGCGGCAAGGCCGTCGATTTCCGCAACGTCATCTTGATCATGACCACCAATGCGGGCGCCGCCGACATGCAGCGCGCGGCCTATGGCTTCACCCGCACTAAGCGGGAAGGCGAGGATGTCGAAGCGATCAACCGGATGTTTGCGCCGGAATTCCGGAACCGGCTCGATGCGGTTGTGACATTCAGGCATCTGCCGGCTGAGGTCATTATCAAGGTTGTCGACAAATTCATCATGCAGCTGGAAGCCCAGCTCGCCGATCGCAACGTCACGATCGAATTGACCGACGAAGCGCGCAACTGGCTGGTCGAACACGGCTATGATGAGCAGATGGGGGCGCGGCCGATGGCGCGCGTCATCCAGCAGACGATCAAAACACCGCTTGCCGATGAAGTCTTGTTCGGAAGGTTGAAAAATGGCGGAGCGGTGAAGGTTGTCGTCACGGCCGAGGAGGATGGCGTCAAGAAATTGAGCTTTGTGTTTCCTGAAGGCCCGATCCTTCCGCGTCCCGAGCGCGATATTGTCGAGGCCGGCAAGAAGCGTGTTCGTGCCGAACCGGAAGTGCGCCGGGCCAAATCGCGCCGTCTCAAGGGCGAAGATGGCGACGATGAGCTGGACGAGGATCTGCCGGAAGATGATGCGCCGGATGGTGATGAACCTGCCACCGTGCGCAGCGGCGAACCGGATCTGAAGCACTAAACATCGTCTGCGAGCCCAACTGAAATCATAAAAGCCGGCGCCCAAGCGTCGGCTTTTTCTTTGAGTTCAGACGGTCTCGACCGCCGTGGCGATTTTTTTGCGAAATGCCTCCAGCACTTCGGGCTTTTCCGGTGTGCCGGTGTGCGGCCGTAGCTCGACGTCCTTCCAGCGCGGCAGCACATGAAAGTGCAAATGAAACACGACTTGCCCACCTGCGGGTTCGTTATACTGGAGGATCGTAATGCCGTCGGCGGCGAGCGCCGCCTTCACGGCCAGCGCGATGCGCTTCACGCGGGCCATGAGCTTTCCTAAATCCTCGGGGTCGACATCGAGAATATTGCGTGCCGGAGATTTGGGAAGCACCAAAACATGGCCGTCGGCGCGCGGCATAATGTCCATGAAGGCAAGGGCGACGTCGTCTTCGAAGACTTTATGACACGGAAGCTCGCCCCGGAGGATTTTCGCGAAAATATTGGTGTCGTCATAGGCTGGCGTCGGCATTCTCAGCCTCCATCAATAGATGATTCGATGTGCCAAGGATCGCGGCTTTGGTCAATCTTCTCTTTTGAAAGGCGTGAGCTCACCATATTCCCGGAGCGCTTCGTCGACGTAAGCACGCTCCTTCTGAAGAAAAGAGGCAATCGCCCCGGCAAAGCGCTGGTCACCTATGTCATGCGCTGAATAGGTTTCGACGGGGCCGTAGCCGCGCGCGAGCTTATGTTCGCCTTGGGCGCCAGCCTCGACCCGGCCAATGCCGCGCGAAATCGCAAATTCGATCGCCTGATAATAGCAGACCTCGAAATGCAGAAAAGGTTGCTCCTCGATCGCACCCCAATTGCGCCCGTAGAGCGCATCCTTACCGATGAAGTTTAGGGCGCCGGCGATGTAGCGGCCATTGCGCTTCGCCATCACCAGAAGAATATGGTCGCTCATCGCCGCGTTCACGGTGGAGAAGAATTCGCGGGTAAGATAGGGCGTCCCCCATTTGCGAAAACCGGTGTCTGTATAGAATTGAAAAAACAGGTCCCAGTGGATTTCCTTGATGGCGGCGCCGGTCAAGAGCTCGATCTCGATTCCGCCGGTGAGCGCCTCCTTGCGTTCGCGGCGGATCATCTTGCGTTTCCGGGAAGCGAGCTCGGCCAAGAAGGCCTCGAAATCCGTGTAGCCCTTATTGATGAAGTGAAACTGTTGTCCAGTGCGCAGCAAGAATCCCGCCGCACCGAGCGCTTCCCATTCAGATCGAGTCGGAAACGTAATGTGGGTCGACGACGCGCCGATTTTTTCGCGCCATACGCGAAGGCCTGCAACCAATTGCTGGCGTGCAGCTTCACCATGTCCCGCCGCTGTCAAGAGGCGTCGGCCGGTTGCCGGGGTAAAAGGCACCGCGACCTGGAGCTTTGGATAATAATCCAGGCCGGCGCGGCGATAGGCGTCCGCCCAGCCATGATCGAACACATATTCACCCATGGAATGAGTTTTTAAATAGGCTGGTGCCGCCGCGGCCAACCGTCCCTGCGCGTCCTTCGCGAGGATATGGGTCGTCGTCCAGCCCGCCCGGGAAGAAACCGATTTGGAGGTTTCCAGCGCATTCAAAAAGGCGTGGGTTATAAAAGGGTTGAAGCGTTCCTCTTCGTACGTCGACTGACAATTTGAGAGCGCTGGAGTCGCGCCGCTTTCGCTTAAGACCTGCTCAGGCTGAAGAACAGCGCCCGAGGACGCCATCGGATTCGCGCAAGCGTCCCATTCAGCGGCGTCGATCTCGCTCATGGATTGGGCAATATGGACCTTGTAGGGCAAAGGCATTGCCGCAGCGTTCCGGACTTGACAGGGCGGATTGTAAAGGTAGCGCGGGGCTGAACTGCAATTCTAGCGCCAGGAGTTTGACCCCGCAGGGTTCTCCCGTCAAATTGCGCACCCGTTGGGCCGCTTCGTTGTCCTCCACCGCGAAAACATGCAACAAGGCTTCGGGCAGGCCTATTGGCGCATGCCAGACCCAGGAGAGCCAGGGGAATGACAAATATTTGGGCGCGTAAACCAATTGCCATGCTTCAAGCTGAGGCAAAAGATATCGAATTTGGAACCCTCCGCGGCAGCGTTCCGCTCCATAGGACTCTCTCCCTTGCGAGCCTTATCGGCCTTGGCATCGGCTGCATCATCGGCGCCGGCATCTTTGTTCTGACCGGTCATGCCGCGGCTGCGCATGCCGGACCCGCGGTCAGTCTCTCGTTTGTCCTTGCTGGCATCGTCTGCACCTTCGCCGGCCTTTGCTATGCGGAGATGGCTTCGACCGTTCCGGTGGCGGGCAGCGCCTATACCTACGCCTATGCGACGATGGGTGAGTTTATCGCCTGGATCATCGGATGGGACTTGATCCTCGAATATGCCTTTGGCGCGACGACTGTGGCCATCGGCTGGTCCGGCTATGTGACAAGCTTCCTGCGTGGCCTCGGCATCAATATTCCGACAGAGTTTTCCGTTGCACCCTTTGCCTATGATCCGGCCACGGCAGCCTGGTCGCTTACTGGGGCGGTCGTCAATATTCCGGCCATGTTCATCATTCTTCTGGCCACGATATTGCTCGTCATCGGAATTAAGGAATCGGCCAACGTCAACAATGTGATCGTGGCCATCAAGCTGGCGATCATCGTCGCCTTCATCCTGGCGGGCGTATGGTTCATCAACAAGGCGAATTGGGTGACGCCGTCCAATCCTTACGGGGCCTTCATTCCGCCCAATGCCGCGCCGGGCCAATATGGCTGGAGCGGAGTCCTCCGCGGCGCCGCGGTTGTCTTTTTCTCTTATATCGGTTTCGACGCTGTCTCGACGGCAGCCCAAGAGGCGCGCAATCCTCAACGCGATATGCCTATTGGCATCCTTGGCTCCTTGGCGATCTGTACGGTCCTTTACGTCCTCGTGAGCTTTGTCATCACCGGTATCGTTCCTTTCGACCAGTTGAACGTCCCCGATCCGATTGCGCTCGGCGCCGATGTGATCGGCCTTGGCTGGCTTGCCGGCGTCATCAAACTCGGTGCGATTCTCGGTTTGAGTTCGGTGATTCTGGTGCTGCTGCTCGGGCAGACGCGGATCTTCTATTCGATGGCGCGCGACGGCCTGTTTCCTCAGTTCGCGGCGATTGTTCATCCGACGTTTAGGACTCCCTATATCATCACCCTGATCACGGGAGTGATTGTCGCGATTTTGGCGGGTTTGCTGCCGATCGGTCTGGTGGGCGAATTGGTCAGCATTGGCACATTGTTCGCGTTTGCAATTGTTTGCGTGGGCGTGCTGGTTCTGCGCAAACGGAGTCCGGAAGTTCACCGGCCGTTCCAGACCCCGCTGGTATATGCCGTAGCGCCGCTTGGCGCCATTTCTGCCGTCCTCTTAATGTTGGGCTTGCCGAGTGACACATGGGTGAGGCTTGCCATCTGGCTGGTCATCGGCCTTGCCATTTACTTTTTCTACGGTCGCAGTCACAGCCATTTGACGCGGGGAAAAGCGGCGGATGAAGCCGCTCGGTAATGTGAGTCCGCATCAGCCTAGCCGCGAGCTTTCGATCGCGGCTAGGTCCTTCCGCTTTGGTTGCCTTTAACCGCTTCAATCAATTGCTTCAAACTGAAGGGTTTCGGTAGAAAGCTGAAGTCCTCGCCTTCTGGGAGATTTTTAGCGAACGCGTCCTCGGCATAGCCAGACACGAAGATGACCCTGGCCTTGACGCCGCGTTTGCGCAATTCTCCGAACATCGTCGGACCGTCCATCTCCGGCATGACCACATCGGAAACGACAAGGTCGATCTTGCCTTCGTTTTGTTCGACGATGCGCAGGGCTTCGACGCCCGAGGCCGCCTGCAGGACCGTATAGCCGCGTGAGGCAAGCGCGCGAGCGCCGAAAGCTCGGACCGCCTCTTCGTCTTCGACGAGGAGGATGGTTCCATGCCCGGTGAGATCGGCTGGCGGCGCTTTTGTCGTCTCGGGGGCGCGCGTTGCCAGAGATACGTCGGGAACATAGCGCGGCAAGAGGATCGAAAACACCGTCCCCTTGCCAACCGTGCTCGAACAAAAAACATAGCCGCCGGTTTGCTTCACGATGCCATAGACCATGGCCAGACCAAGACCCGTGCCTTTGCCCACCTCCTTGGTGGTAAAAAATGGCTCGAAGATCTTGTCCTTCACGTCCGACGCGATGCCATGGCCGAAGTCCTCGACCTCTATGGCGACATAGTCGGCCGGAACCAGCGATGTTTCACTAAAATCCGCGCATTCGGACGCCGTCACATTGCGCGTCCGCAAATTGATCCTTCCGCCCAGCGGCATCGCATCGCGCGCATTGACGATCAAATTGACGATCACCTGCTCGAATTGATTGAGATCCGCTTCGACCAGCCAAAGGTCGCGTCCGTGGCGCAAGTCGAGCTCGATCTTCTCGCCAACCAGCCTGCGCATCAACATCTGGAGATCCGAGAGGACGTCCCCAAGTTGCAGGACCTGTGGCCGCAATGTTTGGCGCCGCGAGAAGGCCAGCAGCTGACGCACCAATCCGGCGGCGCGATTGGCGTTTTGCTTGATCTGCATAATGTCCCGGAATGCCGGATCGGTCGGCCGATGATTGGCGAGAAGAAGATCGGAATAGCCGATGATCGCGGTGAGGACATTGTTGAAATCATGCGCCACGCCGCCGGCAAGCTGTCCGATCGCATTCATTTTTTGAACCTGTGCGAAATTGGTTTGCAGCGTGCGCTGTTCGGTGGTGTCGAGCGCGTAAATCATGGTGTTGTTGCCGTCGCGATCCCCTAACGCGGAGACAAATAATCTGGCCGAGCGCTCACCTTCTCCTCGCAGGCCGACGTCGACCGGCGGAATATCGGTCGTTGAGCGTGCAGCTGCGGCTATCGCGGTCTCCAGGGCCGGGTGATCCCGATCGAGGATTCCGGCATAAATCGAGCGCTCGGCAGTCTCGTTGGGCTTCAAGACCTTGGGCATGAGCCGGGCGAAAGCGGCGTTTGAGCGGCTGACGCATCCGTTGCCATCGAGGATCGCTATGGCCATGGGCGTCGCGTTGAAAATCCGCGCGAAACGTACCTCCGCCGCACGTAAATCCTCGGCAGGTTCCTCACCGGGGGCACGGTTAAGCACCAAATTGCGCGACGCTCCCGGCGCGCCGTTTTCGTCGAAAGTTACGCTGTGGAGCAGGCGCACGGGGAGATTTTGCCCCTTGCGGCGCGTCAAATCGATGTCGAATTTTTCGGTGCGCACTTCACCCGCGCTGCCGCCGACCGAAGCGAGCAGGGCGGATCCGTCGCCAGCCACGAAATCGGAAAGTTTGAGCCTGCCGGAGCCGATTTCGGCCAAATCATAGTCGAGCCAGCTCGCAAGTGTCGCGTTTATGTAGGAAACGTCGCCCGCCGCGTCACAGGAAAAAAATCCGGCCGGGGCCTGGTCGAGAAAATCAATAGCCTGGTGCAACTCCTGAAAGATTTTTTCCTGTCGTTGCCGGTCGCGGGTCACATCCGCAACGGTCCAAAGGCTGGCGCGCTTGGCGCTTCCCATGGCAAGGGGGCCAACCGTAAGCTTATACCAGCCAACCCCGGTCTCAGCCCCAAGCGGAGGCGCCAGGCGCAATTCCTCGGTGGCATGGTTGCCTTCACGAGCTGCCTGGGCAAGCCGATAGATGGATTCGGAGATTTCCGGCGCTCCGGAAAACAGCCTCTCGACTGACCGCAAATCGGCGAGACCCCGCGCGCCGGACAGGGATAAATAGGCCTCATTCGCATAAATGATCTTGCCGTCGCCATCGCTGGCGAGCAGCCCTTCGGGATTACGGTCGCAAATGAGCTTGGTAATGTCGTTGTTCGACGTTGGCCCGGCAAAGCGGAGGACGCCGATCGCAAGCGCAGACAAAGCGCAGATCCCGATCATCGCAAGAAGGCCAAGCCCTATAAGGACGATAAGGATGGCATCCTCATTCGGAACCAAGGAAATTGCCGCGACGGCGACGGTCAAAACAGCACAGAAAGCCAGCACCAGCACCGGCTTTCTCATAGGTTTGGCTGCTTGAATCGGTGCGAAGGTCAGCGGTTCGTTCATCAAGTCTCATCCGGTGAACATAAGTGCGGCACTCAACGTTTTTTGATATGGGAGCCGGCACGGGAGCCTAACAAAACAGGCTTTTGTGCTTTATATTGCCGAGACATTGGCAAGTGTAAAAAATGGACCTATGCCTAAATAGCTTTGGTTTGGGCTTTCCTGGCTATTTCGATTCGGCGCAGGCAACAAGGGCGCCGGAACGTCGGTGAACTTTCATAATCCCCGGCGCGTTCAGATTTCGACATCTCGTGAACCCCGAGATGGAGAGCCCGAGATGGAGGAATTCATGAAATTGTTCGGTAAAATCCTTGTCACGACAACGGTCTCAATTCTGGCTTCCAGCGGTGCTATCGCTCAAAACTACAATTATTATTACGGCCCGCTTCCGCCCAATCCACCCCCGAGCTGGCTAGCGGAAGGGAGGTCGGTCCAGGATTGGCAAAATTACCGCTACGATTATTCCGGGACCGCCGGTCGCATGGGGCTGGGCGCGGATCCGGCGCATCCCGAGGGGCCCGGTAATTTTTCCTCTCCCCGGTAGCAGATTCAAGGGCGGCTTTTTTTCGATGAAAAGCGTTAACTATTTTCTGTCGTCAGGCCCATGACTGACCGTATCATGGTAAGGTCAAAGCTTGATTTTCACGTCTTCGAGTGAGCCGCCACCATGCAGGGCTTAAGTGAGGGGTTATTGGAGAGCAAAGGTCTCAGCTTTGCCGCTGTGGCAATTGCTTTCCTCGTTGCCGCCCTTTTGATTCTTTTGATTTTTCGGATTGTTTTCGGGCGTCGGCTTCGTTTGCCTCGCAATGGCAGGGTGCGGCAGCCGCGCCTCGGCATTGTCGATGCCTTCGACCTCGACCGGCAGCGCCAGCTCGTGATCGTTCGACGCGACAATGTCGAACATCTCCTGATGATCGGCGGTCCCAATGACCTCGTGATCGAATCGGAGATTGTCCGGGCCGATAGCCGCGACAGCAGGGTCCGGGAGAAGGACCTTCGCGACAAGGAGCTGCGAGAGGCGCCGATGTCCGCCGGGGCTCCCTGGCCTGCTCCTGTCGAAGTGCCAGTCTCGCGCTCAGTCCCGCGAACTAAGCCATATCTGGAGCCGGACCCGGGGTTTGCCGCCAGTTATCTGGAGGAGGCCGTGCCTCCGCCTCCAGCCGTGGTGAGCACGCCGAGGCCGCCCGTTTTTCCGACTCCGGCCAGGCGGACCCAGGCTGCACCGGTCGTCAATTCGCCGGGCCCTAGGATGCCCAGCCGAGAGCCTTTGCGGACGGAGCCCGCGCAGCCCGGCGCACAAGCGGCAAAGGGCATTTCGCGGACGTCTCTGGCCACACCCTTTCTGCGCTCGTCTGTCCAGCGGCCGGTGCCGGGGGCCGAGGTTAAGGCGGTCCGACCCTCCCCGGCTGATTCAGCCCCCCTCGTGCTACCGGGCTTGAACACCGGCGATCTTGAGGAGATGGCAGCGAAGGCTCAGGCGGAACCCCAGCAAGAGCTTTCCGCAGTACTACCGATGGACGCTCCCGCACCGGCCCGTTCTCCCGCCGGTCCGGTGGAAACCGCGGCTCCAGAAGGGTCGGCAACCCCTCCGATGCAAAGCCAGCTCGATACGCTCGAAGAAGAAATGGCCAAACTTCTTGGTCGGGGCTGAGTCCGACCGAGAGCCGGCGTAGGGCAGAAGCAGGGTGCCAGGATCGTTTTCGATCTAATCCTCGCGGTAGGTCCGCTCACGCCGTTCATGGCGCTCCTGGGCCTCGACCGAAAGGGTGGCGATCGGCCGAGCATCAAGTCGCTTGAGACCGATCGGCTCGCCGGTTTCCTCGCAATAGCCGTAGGTGCCGTCTTCGATGCGCCCGAGTGCGGCATCTATTTTTGCAATCAACTTCCGCTGGCGGTCGCGGGCTCGTAACTCGATCGACCGATCCGTTTCAGAAGAGGCGCGGTCGGCTAAATCAGGGTGATTCTGATTTTCGCTCTGTAACACCACCAACGTCTCTTGGCTTTCTCGGAGAATATCCTCTTTCCAGGCAATCAATTTTCGACGAAAATAGTCTCTTTGGCGGTCATTCATGAAAGCTTCGTCTTCGGACGGTTGATAACCGCCTTGGATTTGCTCGACAGGTATCACTTGCGAGACTCCCAAAGCCCAAATTGAAGCCCTTATAACGATTGGCGTTATGAGTTTCAATCACAACGGCGCCGGATGGCCCGCTGCGAACAATATTTTGCGAATGGCAACGGTTTGGGAACGGTCCCCTCACTTCGCGCCCATGGCGGCGCGCAAGTTTTCATCGATCTTGTCGAGGAAACCGGTCGTTGAGAGCCAACGCTGGTCGGCCCCGATCAGGAGCGCCAGGTCTTTTGTCATATATCCCGCCTCGACGGTCGCGACGCAGGTTTTTTCCAGCGTTTGCGCGAATTGGGCCAATTCTGGATTGTCGTCCAGTTTTGCCCGGTGCGACAATCCGCGCGTCCAGGCGAAGATGGAGGCGATCGAATTGGTCGACGTTTCCTTGCCCTTTTGATGTTCCCTGTAATGACGGGTGACCGTGCCGTGCGCGGCCTCGGCTTCCACCGTCCTGCCATCCGGGCTCATGAGAACCGAGGTCATCAGGCCAAGCGAGCCGAAGCCCTGAGCCACCGTATCGGACTGGACATCGCCATCATAGTTCTTGCACGCCCAGACATAGCCGCCGGACCATTTGAGGGACGAAGCGACCATGTCGTCGATCAGACGATGTTCGTAGGTGATCCCCGCCTCACGGAATGCATCCTTGAATTCGGCTTCGAAAACTTCCTGGAAAAGATCCTTGAATCGTCCATCATAGGACTTCAGAATCGTGTTCTTCGTCGACAAATAGACCGGATATTTGCACGTCAGCCCGTAGTTCATGGAAGCGCGGGCAAAGTCACGGATGGACTCGTCGACATTGTACATCGACAGGCTGACCCCGGGGCCAGGATAGTCGTAGACTTTCCTCTCGATAATCGTTCCGTCGTCGCCTTCGAATTTGATCGTCAGCCTGCCTTTGCCCGGAATTTTAAAATCGGTCGCCGCATACTGGTCGCCGAAGGCGTGGCGGCCAATGACGATAGGCCGTGTCCAGCCGGGGACCAGGCGCGGAACGTTGCGACAAATGATCGGCTCCCGAAAGATCACACCGCCGAGAATATTGCGGATCGTGCCATTCGGCGATTTCCACATTTGCTTCAGCTTGAACTCTTCGACCCTGGCTTCGTCCGGCGTGATGGTGGCGCATTTGACGCCGGCGCCGCGTTTCTTGATGGCGTTGGCCGCCTCGACCGTCACCTGATCGTTGGTTGCGTCGCGGTTTTCGATCGAAAGATCATAATATTCCAGATTGAGATCCAGATAGGGATGAATGAGCTTGTCACGAATGTAATGCCAAATAATCCGGGTCATCTCGTCGCCATCGAGTTCGACGACGGGGTTTTCGACCTTGATTTTGTTCATTAGTGCAGCTTTCGGCTATTGGAAGTACCGCTTCGGGTATTTTGTATTGGTCTCGTTTGGGCAGAATTCTTAATGACGACCAAGTCGATGGAGAGGCGATCTACGGGCAGGACGCGGCGTGCCGGAGCCCGCTTCAGGCAAACTTATAAAATGAGCCAAACAATGTCTCATTTTGGCGGGTCGGAATGAAGCTGTTGGGCTGCGGCAGGATCGACCCCCGCGACGAGCGATTCAAACAGCGCCTGATTTTGCGGCCAAGCATTGCGATAGGCGGCAATGAGTCCCTGCCGATATTCGGGGCGCTGGTTCAAGATCGCGCGTATATCGCTTTTGATAAAGGCCTGAACATCCTTGTCGGCGAGCGCGCTCGAAGTTGCCACGCGCTCAAGGCGTGCCGGGGCCAGCATGGTGTTGCTCGGCGCTGTAAAATAGGACATTTCCAAAAGCGTACCGATGCGATTCTCGTCGATTGTCGGACTGGGAAGTTTTGCCAGAAATAGCCATGCTGCGCCATTGATGGGCGCGAATCGGAGAGCGGTCTCCGCATGGCGTCTCGCGGCCTCGACCTTTTCACGATTTGCCGGGTCGAGGTTCGCGTAGCGGTCCGTCCACATGAAGCGCGAATCGGTGAAGGCAGCTTCGGCCCAAAGATCTCCCCGGATCGCTCCGAGTTCGGCGGCGAGAATGGCGCGAGAGCGATAGGCCGCCAATGTCTCCGCGCTGGCACGATCCGAGGGAAAAGGGATCGTCTTCGGCCGAAACAGTTCGGGCACCAGCACCCACAAACCGGACAGGGCCAGCAGCGCGGCAAAAACCAGAAATGCGACGCGCAGCCGACGCGAGTCGGATCGGAGATTTGATCCTTGCGGAAAGCTTGGGGAAACAGGGAAAGGGGGCGCGGTCGATTTCAAGGATTCTCTTCCATTCGATTAAATGAATTCAATCTTGTCGCGTTCCAGCCTGAGGCAGGTCAAGCGACCGGTCGCATAGGCTCCCGTGTCGATATTGATACGATTCTTCCGAACCTCCGGTTCCATGCCGGGCGTATGGCCGTGGACGATGATTTTTTCAAAGGGCTCTTCATGTAACAAGAAATCTTCTCGAATCCAGAGAAGATCATCCTCGCATTGATCCGTAAGAGCTGTGCCGGGACGGACGCCGGCGTGCACAAAGAAAAAATCGCCACAGGTAAAAGAGAGCTTCAAGTCGGTGAGGAATTGATTGTGGCTCTCAGGCATAGTCCTGGAAAGGATTGCTGCAAGATCGGCTTGTTCTTCCTCGCTGGAATTCATTGTTGGAGCGAGGCCATAGGACATGAGGGTCGGCAATGCACCATATTGTGCCCAAGCTTTGAGAATTCCGGGATTGCTGAGAAATTCCGAGAGATAGAGTTCATGATTGCCTTTGAGAAAAACCATTCTGTGGCGCTGGGCGCGTTCGATCAATTGATCCAGAACGGACGCTGAGCCCACGCCTCGATCAATATAGTCACCGAGAAAGACATGAATAGCCTCGGCTATGGGGTGGTCTCTCAGATCAGCATCGACCCGCAATAATAATTGTTCAAGCAAGTCAGCCCGGCCATGGATGTCGCCGACCGCATAAATGCGCACGCCATCAGGTACGAACGGCCGTACAGGCGTTGTATTGACGTGACGCGATTTCCACATCTACGCTTTACGCTTCGCTTTGGGGAGCGGCGGCCGGCTTTCGCTTTGCGACATGGCCAGGAGATTGCCGGTTCGGGGCCGTCTGTCAATAGCGGCGGCGGGGCGTCGCGAGGCCGCGAATTTGTGCCTATAAATCAGGCTCTAAGGCTCCCACCGATGGGAAGCGCGAGGCCCTCTCAAGCCCATGCGGGGCTGTAAAAGCGCGGGAGGGCGACGCCGAGGCTTGACTTTGTCAGAACGGCTGAATCCTAACCAGTTTCTTGTAGGAGCGGACTGCTCTTTGCAGCTGCTTTTTTATGAAGCTTTCGGAATCCGAACCGTCTGCGGCGAAAGAGCCCGGGAACGGTGCCGTGGCATTGGCGGGGTTTTCCGCAGCCTCCGCCTCCATAAAGGCAACCCTTTCTTCCTCGTCCCGGATTTCACCCAGGGCGCCCTGAAGGCTCTCGCAATAGTCAATGAGCTGCTTGAACTGCTTTGGGTCTTTGGCCACGCCCCGGACGTCAAGGAAGAACTCCGCCATATAGCGTAGCTTCTTCGCCTCAATTCGAACTTGATGGCGCTCGTGGGGCGGGAGATTAATGAGATCTGTGCCTTGTTCCACCAGTTTCTTGCGGCGCTTTTTCAAGCGCGCGCGAACAAATTGCGTCATCAGATCATTTTCAGACCCGGACACTTGCGAATGCCATTTGCCGTCTTCGATCCAAATTGCGAGATCGAACAGCAGCATCCGCCCCCGTTCGCTTTCCAGAGCTTCGACAAGAGCCTGATGGGCGAAATGGTGCTTCGCTTCGAGATGGGCGGTCAGCTCGCCCGCTTGGGTGGACGCCTGTATCTGCGCGGCCAGCAGCGGCAAGCTCTCCGCGAGAACATCCATGTCCCGCGCCGCGCCGAGCAAGCCCGCCAACCACTTCAATTCGCCGAGCAGCTTTCGATATTCGAGGTCGCTCACCAAGGGCCGAAAAAGCACCATGGCCGCGCGGAGGCGGCGAATCGCGATTCTCGCTTGGTGGACCGCTTCCGCTTCGTTGAATTCCACAAAGCCGGACTGATTCAGCTGAAAATCATGCAGGCAGGTATGGAATATTTTCTGGAAAGCCTGCCGGCTGGTCATTTCCCTTTCAAGGTGGAGTCCGGAAACTTTTATCGCATGACCCCACTGGCCCTGGGCAAGAAGATGGCCGCGCTCACCTTTGCTCAAAAGACTTGGATGGAGCGGCGCTCTTGAAACAAATGTGCGGGCCAGGGCAAACAGGCCGAGCCGGTCCCCGCGCTTCAATTCCAGTTCCAACTCGCAAACGCTAAGCCGCTTATCATTGGCTTCGATAAAGCCACGATCGAACGAGGCTTCAATCTGCGCCGCCTCCGCGTCCAGCATCCAGGAGGTGCGCTCGATATCGATCTTGAAAGCCGGTCCCAGATCGCGCCGAATGCGAGGCTTTGCGATTAAAGGTGCCAGCGGCGTATTTTTGATCTGCTCGAGTTCGACCGACGTTCCCTTGACTTCAGCTTCCCATTCTTGCCGCTGAACATGCGAGGAAACGATTCGTTTAACGGTTTGAACGTGGCTTTTCCCGTTCGTACGCACCCGTAAAGTAAAACCTGATTTCCATAGGTCTTGCTTCTGCGTATCAAAATATAGGGCTTTGAGATGTTGACGATGAGACGGCGACGCCCCTTTGACGGAGGACACCAGGCTTTTTATATTTTGTAGATTATCTTCAGAAATCAAGAACTTAAGTTCTGTCTCAAGCCCTTGAGTCATTGGGTCCGCTCGTTACAACGAAGTGCGAAGCGATGGGTCGCGCCGCTTCCAACATAAGCGTGAAGTGTATAACAGATTGATGACACCTCTACGCGACCAGCACGTGGCAAAATCACTCGCATTCGGAGCGTCGCAGCGGCAACAAAAAATGCCCCGGACTGTTGAAGACCGGGGCCATTTAGTTTGATAGGTCGCGGCACTTTTTGCCTTGGCCGCGGTCTTAGTGAGAAATCATTCCACCTGAAGGAGCAGCGCCACAAGTTCGCTTTGCCTGTGGGTGTCGGTTTTAGCAAAAACGGATTTGAGTTGATTGCGCGCTGTCTCGCGCGAGATCTTCAATTCACGTGCGGCAATTTGCGGAGGCGCTCCGCGTGCTATGATGCATGCGAGTTTCGCCTCCGATGGCGTCAGCCGAAAGGTCTTGGCGAGGATCTCCGCCGGCGGACCGGGTTTTGGTCCCAATGCATTCAGCGTCAGGAGCGCATGCACGTCTTGCTCGGAAGAGCGGGCGGCCCCCTCGAACGGCCAGATTCGTAAAATCACCGGCAGTTTGTCGGGGCGTTGAATGATGATTGGCTCTGCGATCAAGCTCTTTAATTTCGCAGAATTGGCCAGCTCGTCCAAGGCTGCCTTTAGAAGCGCACGGGCTTCGAGGTCGCGGACGAAAAGTCGCTTGTCTTTGATCTTCACGTCATTGTCGAAAACTGCGTCTGCCGCAGCATTCACATCGACGATCAGTCCACGCCGATCAACCGCGATCGCTGGCAGCCGCATTGTATTCAGCGCATCGGTGGCGGAGGTGCCTGTTCCCCGAGCGCCCGACACTGCGGCTATTTCAATCAAACGCCGTGTGAAAGAAGCGAGAATACGCTCCTCTTCTGCGCGCAACTGGCAAACGTCTGAATTCATTTTCAACATGGTCATTGCACTACCGAGATGAAAAGAGGGGGTATAGCTATGATTGGACGCTTTGCTGAATCTTTCGCTTGGATGCGACAGACCGAAGACAAAGGTTGATAGAAATTTTGCTGACGCATTACAATAGCAAGCATTTCTCTTTATTGTGATGAACTCTGTATCAAATTCCGAAACGTCGAATTTGAGGGCAAGCAGCCCTCAAATTGAAAATTTTGCCAAACGTTAGTGTGTCTCATCGTCATTACATTCTACACGCGAATTATAGTGAACAAGCGACATTGTAGAAACGGTGTAGGGCCTTCTGTGCGATTACGCACAGGGGCCCACTGTAGCCAAACAATACGAGATGAAAGATTTCAAAATTCATCATATTTAAGTTGTATGTATTCAATAATATAACCTGACTGCATTCGCTAATTATGCATATTCTTGAAAAGTTTGCAATAAACTACCTTACCTTTGCTTTTGCTTAGCGATTGCCTGCTGTGTCCGTCGGCGGACTCCCTCCACACTCGCAACAGCCGCGCTTGCGCCGCCGGATGTTTTTGATCAAGAAGTGGCCGGTAGAGTAAGCGGTTAGAGCTTACGCCGATTGGTATCGGCGAGTGAGCGAGAAGGAGTTGTAAAACGTGATTTCTGTATCTTTTCCAGATGGGGCTTCGCGAAATTTTGAGCCTGGGGTAAGTGGCCTCGACGTTGCCAAAAGCATTTCCCCATCGCTCGCCAAACGTACCGTCGCGATGGCTGTAGATGGAGTTCTATCCGATCTCGCCGATCCGATCACACGCGACGTTCAAATCGAATTTGTCACCCGAGAAGATCCAAGAGCGCTTGAACTTATTCGGCACGATGCCGCGCACGTGCTCGCCGAGGCGGTGCAGATGCTTTTTCCCGGCACGCAGGTCACCATCGGGCCGGTGATCGAGAACGGCTTCTATTACGATTTTTATCGTGCCGAGCCATTCACGCCAGATGATTTCCCGGCGATCGAAAAAAAAATGGCCGAGATTATCGCCCGTGATAAAGCCTTCACGAAGGAAGTTTGGACACGGGATCAGGCGAAGGCATGGTTCGAGACCCATGGAGAAGCATTCAAAATAGAACTCGTCGATGCGATTCCGGGCAATGAAGATCTAAAGATTTATAAGCAGGGCGAGTGGCTGGATCTCTGTCGCGGTCCACACATGACCTCGACCGGGAAGATCGGTAACGCCTACAAGCTCATGAAAGTCGCCGGTGCCTACTGGCGTGGCGATTCAACACGACCGATGTTGCAGCGCATCTATGCGACGGCCTTCGCCAAGCCGGAGGAACTCGCAAATTATCTGAAGCAGCTTGAGGAGGCGGAACGGCGCGACCATCGCCGGCTTGGACGGGAAATGGACTTGTTCCATTTTCAAGAAGAAGGGCCGGGCACGGTCTTCTGGCACCCCAAGGGCTGGACCTTGTTTCAAACCCTGATCGCCTACATGCGGCGGCGCCAGAATGAGCTTGGCTATTTTGAGGTCAATACGCCCCAGGTGCTCGATCGCGCGCTATGGGAGACGTCCGGCCACTGGCAGACGTTTCACGAGAATATGTTCATCACCCAGACCGAAGACAAACGTGTCTTCGCCTTGAAGCCGATGAATTGCCCTGGGCATGTTCAGATCTTCAAGAACGGTTTGAAATCCTATCGCGATCTGCCGCTGAAAATTGCGGAGTTCGGAACCGTCCATCGCTATGAGCCATCCGGCGCGATACATGGCATCATGCGGGTGCGGGCCTTTACCCAGGATGATGCGCATATTTTTTGTACCGAGGATCAGATCCTGGAAGAATGTCTGAAGGTCAATGACCTCATTCTCTCGATCTATCGTGACTTCGGATTTGAGGACATCGTCATCAAGCTCTCGACGCGTCCGGAAAAGCGCGTCGGCTCGGACGAGGCTTGGGATCGCGCCGAAGCTGCCTTGTCCCGAATCCTCAAGGCCCTGGCCGAACGGGGCGCCGTGACCGCGATCAATCCAGGCGAGGGCGCGTTTTACGGGCCGAAGCTCGAATACACCTTGCGCGATGCGATCGGTCGCGAATGGCAATGCGGTACGACGCAGATCGACTTCAATATGCCGGGCCGCTTCGGGGCATTCTATATCGGACCCGACAGCGAAAAAACGACTCCGGTGATGATTCATCGCGCGGTGTTCGGCTCGCTCGAACGCTTTACCGGCATTCTCATCGAGCATTTTGCCGGGCATTTGCCGTTGTGGCTTTCCCCCGTACAAATTGTCGTCGCAACGATCACCCAGGATGCCGATGATTACGCCGCTGAAGTGATGGCGGCCGCCCGAAGGCTCGGGCTTCTGGTGGATGGCGACCTCCGCAACGAGAAGATTACTTATAAGGTGCGCGAACATTCATTGGCCAAGATCCCGGTGCTGCTGGTCGTTGGAAAGAAAGAAGCTGCCGAGCGGACCGTCTCAATACGGCGGCTGGGCTCGCCCGATCAAAGTCAGATGGGCCTGGAGCCGGCCTTGAAGTTGCTCGCTGAAGAAGCCACGCCACCGGATCTTAAAAAATCGGCCTAGGCGCGGCGGGTCGTGTTTCCTTCGGCGCCGCGCAGAGCTTTGTACCGCTCCTGTCGACGACCACGGCCGGCTGAGCGCCGCGCCCTCAGAACGACACGCAGGCCGGCGCCCCGTCGGCCCGCAGCACGCTCTCTTGGCCAAAGCTAGCCTTGTAAGCGGTGCGGATAACCTCGATTCGCGTGTCCCCAGCCTCGGGGGAATACCAGATCAACAACAGCCGCGACGTTTCCTTGATGAGACGTCCCGCGCCGTCGCGCCATTGGCCATAGCCCGTGAGCACCGTAAGCCCGTCGGGGAAGCGCGGTGTAACCTCGGTCGCCAAAAAAGTCTCCCATTCTTCGTCGCTGACCGGCACGCTGTTCCTGCGCTGGGCACCGAACAGGAGTTCGATTTTCGCCATGGGCCGCGTTTGCGAAGGGCAGACAAGCGCGCTGCCATTGTGTCCCATCATCCTCCAACCTGAGGCGGCGAAGAGGCCGGCGGCCGCAAGAAGAAAGATGCCGGAGGCTACCTCAATGCGCATGAACATGACCTCGACTTAGATCACGATGATTTTGGATTGACTCAATCCAAAATCACGAACGTGATCGATTCCAAAAGTTTAGAGCGGGACGCGGGCGGAAAACCGGTTTCCACTTTTCCTCATCCCGCTCTGGGATCCGGCCACGGCTGAGTGAAAACGCCAGCGCAAAAATCCACGCTCAGCGCTTCCCATTGCCGCGATTAGGACACGGGTGCGTCCGACGCCCGCATGTCTTTGAGTGTCCGGGCCAACTCAATAAATTTTTCTATGCCGATTTCTTCCGCGCGCGCGGTTGGATCGATGCCGACGCGGGCGAGCAAAGTTCCGACATAGCCACCCGCGGCCGCTTTCAGCGATTGCCGCAACATTTTTCGCCTTTGGCCGAAGGCTGCCTGAGTGACCTCGAACAATATGTGCGCATCACACGGAAGAGGTGTCGGGCGGGGAACAAGTTCGACCAGGGCCGAGGTGACTTTGGGGGGAGGCGTAAAGGCCGAGGCCGAAATATCGAACAGAATGCGGCATTCGCAACGCCAATTGCACAATACCGCCAGCCTTCCATAAGCCGCGCGTTGCGCTGGGGTCGCCACAATGCGTTCCGCCACTTCGCGCTGAAACATCAGGACGAGCCGGTCGAACCAGGGCGGCCAGGGTTCGGTTTCGAGCCAGCGGACAAGTAGCGCGGTGGCGATGTTGTAGGGCAGGTTGGCGCAAATCCGCGCGGGACTCGTTTCTCCGATGATTTTGGCCAGATCAATCTCCAGCGCATCGCCGGCGATGATTTCGAGCCGGCCCGGATAATGAGCCTCAATCTCGACTAGTGCCGCGAGGCAACGCGCGTCGCGCTCAATCGCAATAACCTTGCGAGCGCCTTCGGCAAGAAGGGCGCGTGTCAGACCGCCGGGCCCGGGTCCAACTTCGACGATCGTCGCTTCGTCCAAGGGCGCCGCGGCGCGGGCGATGCGGCCGGTGAGATTGAGGTCGAACAGAAAATTCTGACCCAGTGATTTTTTGGCGGCAAGCCCATGAGTGGCGACAACCTCGCGCAGCGGAGGAAGGCCATCGGGTTGGCCTGCGCGGGGGGATTGCGGCCCGGTTTTTCGCATCGTCAGTCCGGGGTCGAAAATTCGGAAGCAAAAGCTTCGATCATTTTTTCGCCGCGTCGTGAGCAAGAGTTCGGCGCGCGAGTGTGCTGGCAAGGCGCAGAGCGGCAATCAGACTTGCCGGATCAGCTATTCCTTTGCCGGCGATGTCAAAGGCAGTGCCATGGTCGGGCGATGTCCGGATCAATGGCAGGCCTAAAGTTACATTGACTGCGCGCTCGAAGGCGATGGTCTTGATAGGGATCAGCGCTTGATCATGATACATGGCGATGACCGCATCATAGCCCTTGCGCGCCGTCGGGTGAAATAGGCTGTCCGCGGCGTGGGGTCCGCTAACCGCCACTCCAGCCGCGGCAAGATCGGCGAGCGCAGGTGAGATGACTTCGATTTCTTCGCGTCCGATCGTGCCACCTTCGCCCGCATGAGGGTTAAGCCCCGTAAATGCCAAGCGCGGATTTCTGATCCGGAACCTCAAGGCCAGATCTCGCGCGACAATGAGGCCTGTCTCCACGAGAAGCTGGCGCGTCAGGATCGCTGGAACGCGCGACAGCGGAACATGAATCGTGGCCGGCACAACGGCGAGTTGGGGAGACCAGATCAGCATCACAGCACGGGCGGTCTCACCGAAGTAGCGTTCCGCCAATTCGGCCAAGAATTCCGTGTGCCCCGGATAGCGAAAACTTGCCCGATAGAAAATTTCCTTGGCGATCGGATTGGTGACGATGGCCGAAGCCTCGCCGGTCCGAATGAGGCGAACCGCTGTTTCGATCGAGGCGATCGTTCCCACGGCGTCCCGCACATCCGGTGCGCCCGGCAGTCCTGCCACGGGATGCTGAGAGACGACAACCGGAAGCGCCCGACGAAATACCTGCCGAGCCTCCGCGCCAGCGCCGACGATCTCGATTGGAACCTTCAGGTCCAAATCGCGCGCGATCGCGGCAAGATGGTTTGGTTCGGCCACCACCATGAAAGGCGGCGCGTCGATGTCTTCATGCGTCCTGAGCCAAGCCTTCAACGAGATTTCGCAACCGATGCCCGAAGGATCACCCTGCGTCAAAGCCAAAGGAAGAATTTTTGCCGGCACCCGTCGCGCCATCAGGAAGCTGCCATCAATGCTTCACAACCACCGCTTTTGCACGGATCTCTTTCAAACGGCGTTCGCTATCGGCCGCGATATGGGCCGCAAGCAGCTTTTGCGAAATTGCGGCACGCGCGGCGCTATCGTCCTTCGCGGCACCCTTGCTACAGAGCGCGATCATCTCGACCCCCTCCATGGAGCGTTGCGGTGCCGTCAAATGGCCGGTTGGCGTCTTATCCAGAAGCTCACGCAGAGCCTCGCTGATCTCCGCCGAAGTTTTCGTCAAAGGATCGCGGACCGTTACGTCATTGAGAGAGCGGGCGAGGGGAAGACCCGTCTCGCAATCGGTGAACCGCGACCGCAATTGCTCGGCTTCATGGGCGCGTTCGTTCAACGTTGCAACGGTCGCGGTATGGGGTATGGCGAAGATGACTTGGCGTACTTGATATTCCGTTCCCGCAGCTGACTTGCCACCTTGCTTGGCGATCTCCTCGCGAACTTGCGCCTCACTCGCCTCGACTCCCTTGTTCAAGGCTTGGACCAGAACATAAAAGGCGACCTCGGACCGGAAATGGGCCTTGAAGTGGTCAGGCGTTACGCCGGCGCGCTGCAAGGCCTCGACCAGCGCGTCCGGAGACATTTTCATTTGTTGCGCGACCTTGATGATTTCCTGCGAAATATCGCTGTCTCTCGGGGAGACGCTAAACTTCCCCGCTTCATGGATTTTGAGTCGGTCGGTGAAAAGGCTTTCGATCGCGGCGTCCCGGGTTGCCGGCTTGCGAAGGACGCGAAGCATTTTCATGCGTTCGTCGATATCGATGTTGGTGATCGGATCGCCGTTGATGCTGGCGACGATCGCCTGAGCAAACGCTTTGCCGCCATCGAAGGGCGCCAAGCCTATTGTCAAAGCGAGGGCGAGGCACAGGCCGAAGGCCGCATTGGCGATACGCACGTCAAACCGCTTGCGCGCATCGAGTCCACTTTCCATGGCGTTTTCTCTCCTTGTTATTGCGGCCTGAACTTGCGGCCATTACGGCACGCCGGCCAAGGCCATGGGCGGGACTGGCGGCATCAATATTTTACACCATCCAAGGTGGAGGTGTTTAAGAAGGTCTGCTTGACCTTGGCGTCCCCCAAAGTGTGCAGCTGCAGTTGGAAGAGCACGGTCTGATTATGCGCCAGCGTGCCGCTTCCTGCGTCTTGATAGATCGAGCTGTAGTTCACCGTAAATGTTGTGCACTCGTCCTGATAGCCCCCGCCTACCCCGTAGGAGGCGACTGCGAAGGGACCAGGGTTCGAGTAGCCGATGATATAGGGGGGATAAAGATGGCGGCTCATGTCGAACGTAATATTGCCCTGCGCGAAATAATTATCGCTGATTTTATAGCGCGAGGAGACCGCCAGGCCTTCGCGCCGCACGTCATAGCCGATGACCGGTTGAGCCTGATAATTCGCAAATTGAATGGAGCCGGTCAACGCCCCGAAATTATAGGTCGTCACGAGGTCGACGCGGCGAGCCGCCAGTGAGCTGGTATCGAACCGAGCCTTGGCGATGAACGAGAAAATTGAGGTCGGCGCAAGAGTGAAGGCTGCCACATAGTCGGAAAGCCTTGTATCCAGCCCCGAACTCAGACCGACATTGGCCGCATCCGGGGTCGCATAGGAATTCGGGCCTGCGAGCTGATAGGATTGTCCAGCGATCAGATTGGCGTAGCCACCCCCATTAAAATTGGTGGTGAGCTGGGCGCCGTAATTCAATCTGGTGCCGGTTTCGAACCGATCGTAACCGGAATATTTGCTCCAATCGAACAGGTTGGATTCGTCGAAGACAAGGCTTTGCGCGTCAAGATTCACAAGCGAATTCGAACCGATTTGCTGGTTAGGCCGTATAATGATCTGGCCGATGGGTTCAAAGACGATCGAGGCGAAACTCGTCTTGGCGTAGAACGGATAGCGATAGTCGAGGCCGGCCCCCGGGATGACTTCGCCGAAGAAGCTCGCGTTCTGAGTACCGAGAAAGTTTTGCTGCGCGGCATTGTAATAGGTCGAGATGCCTGCCGCCGACGCAAACGTATAGGAACGCGACGTATCAAAGTTGAGCCATTCGCCGTTGAACCGAGCGAAGGCAAACGGTGTAAAGACTTCGCCGATCGGATCGATGTATTGACGTTTCCAGGACGCTTGGGCCGTGGCGCGGGTGTAATCGCCGCCCACTCCGCGCAGAAGGCAGGTGCCGGTGACCTGGCCCGGAATATAGTTCAGACAGATATCATAGAGACCATAGGCCCTGTCCAGAACCCGTGGCCCGACCGCCTGAAAACTCGCCGAGCTTGCCGAAAGGCTTGTCAGATTGAAATCGAGTTCCGCCTGTCCGCCAATGCCGAAAGAACGCGCCGGGTCGATGTCGAATGTCTTGTTATAGTCCCAAACCGGATGGGCCAAAGGCTGCTGGGGTTGAAAATCATGGCTCGACAACCCCTCGAAATAATAGCCGCGGAGATCGAAATAGCCTCGTTCGCCTTGACCGGTGAGGTAGACGGAGGACGTCGTTTCGCTGAAATAATTCGTTGAAAGGGTCTGGCTCGGCACATGGTAATCGTTGAGATACCATTTGTCGGACAACAAGGTGAATTCCCAGCCGAATTTCCATTGATCGGCGATCTGGAACAAGCCCTTGCTTTCGAACGACCCACGCAGGGTTCTATCAGCGGCACCATAGGGCGAGGGGGCGAAGGCTGCCGGATTCTGCTGAGCGATTCCGGTGGCTCGGATGGAATACTCCCCATTTTCCAGCCTTTGACGCCATTCCGCGCTAGCAAAGAAGCCCTGCTGGGAAAAATAGGTCGGGGTGAATGTCAAATCATAATCGGGGGCGAGCGCCCAGAATATTGGAATGCCGATGCCGCCGCCAAGCACCGAACTATAGCCGAGGTAGGGAGACAATATTCCGGACTTGCGCGTGACCGTCGGATCGGGCGCGGAAAAGAAAGGCACATAAGCGATCGGGATTCCGAGGAATTCCAGCGCGGCATCCTCGTAATAGATCATGTGCTCGTCGTTCTTATGGATGATGCGCTTTGCACGCACCCGCCACAGAGGCGGCTTGTCGGGATTATCTTTGCAGGCATCGCAGGCGGTGTAGGTTCCCTTGTCGAAGACCGTGGTATCGCCCTCGATCCGCTCTGCACGCGGGGCGCTGAAATAGGTTCTGTAGGTGCCGGGCGGGTCGCCTGAGGTGTTGACCGGGACGCCCGGGACGGGCCGAATTGGCTTGGAAGGCGTTTCGGCGCGCAAGCTTTCGATGAAGCCGTCGCGGAAATCTTCGGTTAGATCGAACCGATCTCCGTGCAGTACCGTGCCATCGGCCTCGGTCAGTCTCGCATGACCCTCGGCATAAACGCGGCCGTTGTTGCGATTATACACGACGCGATCAGCTTCGAGGATCCGGTCCTTGTAATAAACTCTTGCATTGCCCTCGGCCGACACGGTGTTTTTGTCGGTGTCGTAGCGAAGTTCGGTCGCCTCGACGAACATCTTCTTAGGTTGGACCGGAGCCGCTGCACGATCATTGGATGTTTGCGCCGCGGCGGGGCGCTCCGTGGCGACCATCGTGCAAACCAAGGCGAGCCACAGCGCAAGCGAAATCGTCACGCAACGCGGCGTCCTGGCCGCCGCGCTCGGGCGGTTCTCGACCGTTGCTTGTCGACGCTGTCTTTCCAGCCCCGAGCCCTGTGGCTGCTGGGTCTGAAACCGCGTTCCGCTTCCCAAGCCGGCGCATCCCGCGCGAAGGGCGAGGGCGATTACGCTGCCGGGGCAAAAACGCCGCCCCATTAACCGTCCTCCTGGTTTAGCAAAGCGACCGCGCCGAGCAGGCTGGCAACGACCGCGGGCGCCCAAGCGGCGACAGGCGGGCTCAGCAAGCCGGCCCCGCCCAGATCGCCCACGAATTTGGTTGCCACGTAAAGCACGAAGCCTGCGCCCACGCCACCGAAAACCATTTTTTCAATGCCACCAAAACGAAAAAACCTTAAGGAAAAGGCCGCGGCGATCAAAACCATCGCAATAAAGAGCAGGGGGCGCGCCAAAAGCATATGATATTGCAGCCGATAACCGGTTCCATCGAGGCCCGCGGCCTCGGTTACATCCCGAACGGCTGGCAAGTCCCAAAACGGGACGGAATCCGGGGCAACCGCGCCTTGCACGATCTGGTCCGCCGAGAGGCTGGTCGCAAGAAGATAGGTGCCCGCGGAAAAGCTTTCTTCGCCCGGCGACATGACCTGTACGTGGTCGAACTGCCAGACCCCCGGCAGGAGCTTGCCTACCCGCGCCTCGATCCATTGCTCGAAGACGCCGGCGCGATTGTAGATGTAGGCGGTCGCCGACGTCAGGCGAGTGCCGTCTGCCGACGCTTGCTTGGCTCGGATAAAGGCCTCTCCATCGACGCTTTTTTGCCGGATCCATAGGCTCGCGTCATCGTTTCGCTTGCTGTCGCGACCAAACAGGGTCGCCTCGATCTGGTCTGCGCGATGCTTCATCACCGCGGACATCGGATTGAACAGCGTCACCCAGATGATTCCAATTGCGGCGGCAATGGCAACGGGGGGGAGCATGAACCCCCACACCGAGACGCCGACGGCTCGGGCGATCAGCAATTCGAGCTTGCGGGTCAAACTGAGAAACGTCGCCATGGCGCCGAACAATACGCAGAACGGAAGGATTTGCTCGGAAACCGAGGGAACCCGGAGGAAGGTGAGATAGGCGATATAATGAACCGAGAGGCCCTGTATGTCCCCCGTGCGGCGTAAAAGTTCGACGAAATCTATGACATAGACCATGCCGAAGATCATCAGAAACACGGCCGTGATCATCTGCAGAAACCGCAAGGAAAGGTAACGACCGAAAGTGAATCCGATCATGCGATGCCCGTCCGACGGTCGAAATTGCCAAGGAGTAGTCCGGTCAAGGCGGGCAGGGCGGCTTCGGCCGGCCGACCCAACGGCGCTCTGAAGGCCGGCTTCCGCAAGCGGCAAGCCGAGTCGGCGTTGGTCTTTCGGGGGACGCTACCCGAGCGATGGATTTTACCCAAGGTCATGCCGCCTCCCGCTACAAACTTGTGCTGCTCGAAGCAAGCCATTATGGCTCCCGCCGGCGGTTTCATCTTGCGCGATTTGGCTTATAGAGGCGTCGCTTTTGGGGGGACGGCCCGCGCTGAGGTTGGTACTACGCATGTGCGGTAGAACCCAAACAATAAGGAATGGCGGTTTTTAGGCGAATAAAATGGTCTTAAGGTAAGGATTTCAAATCGTTTTGCGCGCTGGGGCGGCTCCGACGCACGGGAAGGCGGCGTTTGCGGGTGCCGGACGTCCTCTTTAACCTGCTGAGCTGACGCATTCTGAGAACACGATGCGAACAGACCGGCGCCGTCTCCGCAAAAGCTCGCTGAATCCGAGACCAGATAATTGTGTCAATTTGCCGTGATCGCACGATCGTGCTGGGGAACAGATGAACGAACCGATGAACATCGAAATTGTCGCCCTGAATAAATTGGAGCCGCAGGCGCCATCGGCGCCCACCGGCCTGCCTGCCGACGAGCGCGCCCTGGTTATTTTTACCGACCAGAATTTTGCGTTTGGCGCGGCTACCCTTCGCGTCATCGGTCCGCAAGGCGAGGCCTTGGTTAAGAAGGCCGCAAGTGCCGTCAAATTCAAAGGAAAAGCGCAGAGTGCGCTTGATCTGATCGCACCCTCCGGCTTCACCGCCGCGCGCTTGCTCGTGATCGGGACCGGCTCCCCGCCAGACAACATTGAAAAAGGTGGCGAAAGCAAAAGCAAAAAAGAATCGCTGCCGAAACCAGGAGATTTTGCTGGCCTCGGAGGCTTCGTTGTTGGCAAGTTGGGGCGCGGAACAAAAGCGATTATAGCATTCGACTTACCGCGCGCGCCCAAGGATCCCGCGCGTGCGGCTGCCGAATTCATGCTTGGCATGCGGCTTCGCGACTACCGCTTCGATGACTACAAGACAAAGAAAAAGGACGACGAAGCGTCCAATGAAGCAGCGGAATTCGTGCTTGCCGTGGATAAGCCGGCCGCCGTCCGCCGCGATGCCAAGGGTGAAGAGGCGGTCACCCACGGGGTGCTGACCGCGCGTTCGCTTGTCAACGAGCCCGCGAATATTCTGTTTCCGGAAGAGTTCGCAAACCGCGCCAAGGCGCTTGCGAAATTCGGCGTTGAAGTCACGGTGCTTGATGAGAACGCGATGCGTGAACTCGGCATGGGCGCTCTCCTCGGGGTCGGGCAGGGGTCCGTGCGCGAGAGCCGCGCCGTAATTCTGCGCTGGCGCGGGTCGAAGAGCGCGAAGGAAGAACCGAAAGAGAACCCCAAAGGGAAGCGAAAATCTCTTGCCTTCGTCGGCAAAGGCGTTTGTTTCGACACGGGCGGAATCTCGATCAAACCCGCCGCCGGCATGGAAGATATGAAGGGAGACATGGCGGGAGCCGCCACCGTCGTTGGGCTTATGCAGGCCCTCGCGGAACGCAAGGCCAAGGCGGATGTGGTCGGTGTCATTGGGCTTGTCGAAAACATGCCGGGGCCGCGCGCGCAGCGTCCCGGCGATATCGTGAAATCCATGTCCGGCCAGACGATCGAGGTCATCAATACCGATGCCGAAGGGCGTCTCGTGCTTGCTGACCTCTTGTGGTATGTCCAGGCAAAGTTCAAACCGAAATTCATCGTCGATCTTGCCACCCTCACCGGCGCGATTCTTGTGGCCCTCGGCCAGGAGCATGCCGGGCTTTTTGCCAATGACGATGAATTGGCTGAAAGGCTCCTCGACGCCGGCACGCTCACCGGCGAAAAGCTTTGGCGCCTGCCGCTCGGCGCGGCCTATGATAAAATGATCGACTCGAAATTCGCCGATATGAAAAACACGGGCGGGCGACACGCGGGGTCGATCACGGCGGCGCAATTCCTGCAGCGCTTCGTCAACGGAACCCCGTGGGCGCATCTCGACATTGCAGGGACGGGAATGGGCTCCCCGACAAGCGACATCAATCAAAGCTGGGGCTCGGGGTTTGGGGTGAGACTTCTCGACCGTTTCATCGCGGACTATTACGAGGACTAACGTTGCGCTGGCGCCTCGGGCGCTGGGGGCTCGACTTTGCACCTACAGCGGTCCATCTCTTAAGGGCTTCCGATCGAGCTTTCTGCTTGAGGTGGAACAAACGTACCAGGGAGAGTCGCATGCAAGCCATCATCGCGGGGCTGATTTCGGTTTTTCTGCTGACCCTCATGGAGCCTGCATTGGCGGCGAAGGCGAAGTCGGACGGGGTGCCGACATTCGATGTCGCCAGCTCTTGCAAGGCTGCGCGGGCTTATGCCGGCGATGACAAGGACCTCGCCTATCGCGGCTGTATGAAAGACGAAACCGATGCGCGGGCGGAGATGGTCAAAAAATGGAGTCGGTTCAAGGCGGCGGACCGGCAGGACTGCGTTGCGCAAGGCGCGGAGCCGATGCCGAGCTATGTTGAAATTTTGACCTGCTTGGAAATGAGCGAGCAGGCGGGAGATCTCTTTTTGCCGAGTGGCGCTGCCCGCGGGACCAAGTCGCCGCCGCCCCCTGGCGATTCGACGATGCCGTCGCAATTGCCTCCAACGTCGCCCAATGCCGATTCCAAAAGCGTCAAGCCCGAGTGAGACTCTCGAATTCCTGCTTTTTATGATCTGATAACTGACGAAAAGATTTACACAGTAGGAATCTTGTGGTAGCAAAGTTATAGATACAGCAGTTGATTTTAAGTCCTATTGCCTAGCGGAAATGCGCATAAAAAAAGGGGCGAAGATAAACTCTCCGCCCCTTTTAGTCCGGTCCATGACCTCTTCTTTCGTCCTTGCCTTCGCCACGAAGGCTACGCCACTGCGGCGAGCGGCCAAAAGAATAGGCGTCCTCCCAAGACTTGGACTACTGCGCCGAACTTATAACGGCTTCGACCTTGAACGGCTTACGACGGCAACTTAGCTCACACAAGAGGCAATGTCCACGCACAATTAGGCATTTTGTCTCCTGTGAAGCACGAATCAAAAAATATTTGCTGCCCAGCTGATTTTGATCTCAAAAATTTTGCGACGCGATACGCACGACCTGATAAATGGAAGTCGGGTCGTGGGACGAGCGATGACGATTTTGCCGCCAGAGGAACAACCTCCCTTGCCGGAAATCAGTCCGGCCATTAGCCCGTGGGGTCTCAGTCTCGGAGGCCGCATCCGCAATTGGTTCCTGACCGGTGTTGTCGTTGCCGGCCCGCTGGCAATTACGGCCTACATTGTCTGGTGGTTCGTCGACACCATCGACAATTGGGTCAAGCGGATCGTGCCCGTCAGATTTTTGCCCGATAGCTATTTGCCCTTTCAGCTGCCGGGCCTCGGAGTGATCTTTGCCTTCATCGGCCTTACACTGTTGGGGTTCTTAGCCGCCAATCTTGCGGGCCGCACCTTGATCCGCCTTGGCGAGGCGACGCTCACGCATATGCCGGTCGTCCGCTCGATCTACAAAGGCGTGAAGCAAATTTTTGAAACGGTGTTTTCCCAATCGGGGACAACATTTCGCAAGGTGGGGATGATCGAGTTTCCTGGCGAAGGCCGGTGGTCGCTTGTTTTCATCTGCACGCCACCTGGCGCGTCTATCGCCAAGCATCTCTCGGATGGAGAGCATATTTCGGTGTTCTTGCCCTGCACGCCGAATCCGACGACGGGGTTCTATTTCTTTTTGCCGGTGCGCGATGTCGTCGAATTGGAAATGAGCCCGGACGATGCCGCCAAGCTCATCATGTCCTGCGGTGTCATTCAGCCGGAGGCCAAGACGGTTCTGGCGCATCTTGCCAAAAGCCGGGAGCATGCGCCTGTGTAGCCCGGCTCGCTTGGGCGACTTCAAGCCTGAGGCTCGGGTTTGACTCTTGCGCTTGTATCGCTAACAGGAGCAAGGGCTGCGGATTCTCCGCGCTTTAACTGATTGCGGCGGATGCCCTATGGCCGTCTACACGGAAATCGACGATGCGGAGCTTGCCGTCTTTCTCGGTGAGTATGATCTTGGCCACGTGCTGTCTTTGAAAGGAATCGCCGAAGGCGTCGAGAACTCCAATTATTTTCTCCACGTCGACGCCGGATATTACATCCTCACTCTCTATGAAAAGCGGGTGGACGAAGCGGATCTGCCGTTCTTTCTGGGGCTGATGGAACATCTCGCCAGCCATGGACTGAATTGTCCGCAACCTGTGCGAAACAGGCATGGCGGCGCCCTAGGCCGGATCGCGGGACGCCCGGCTGCCATCGTAACTTTTCTCGAAGGGATTTGGCGCACCGGTGCAAGTCCCGAGCGTTGTGCCGCCGTGGGCGACGCGCTCGGCAAGCTGCATCGGGCTGGCGCCGATTTTGACGGGTCCCGGCGCAATACGCTGGGTCCGGATGCTTGGCCCGTTCTGTTCGATCAGGCGCGCGCGCGCGCCGATAGCGTTCAGCCGGGACTGTCTGCCGCAATTGCCGAAGAGCTGAATTTTCTCGCGGCGAACTGGCCCGAGCATCTGCCAAGAGGCATTATCCATGCCGATCTTTTTCCCGATAATGTGTTGTTCCTCGAAAGCAAATTATCCGGGCTTATCGATTTCTATTTCGCCTGCACGGAGCAGCTTGCTTATGATCTCGCAATCTGTCTGAACGCATGGTGTTTCGAGCCGGATGGATCATTCAACATCACCAAGGGCTCGGCTTTCTTCAGCGCTTACGGCAAGATCCGTGAACTCACCGCAGAAGAAGCGGAGGTGTTTCCGATTCTGGCGCGCGGCGCTGCAATGCGGTTTGCTCTGACACGCTTGGTCGATTGGTTGAACGTTCCGCCAAACGCCCTTGTTCACCCTAAAGACCCGCTCGAATATGTAAAGAAACTGCGCTTCCATCAAACCATCGGGAACGCGCGCGAACTCGGTTTGGTGCGATGAGCGAGGAAGTAACCATTTGGACCGACGGGGCTTGTTCCGGCAATCCAGGTCCCGGAGGGTGGGGCGCGATTCTCCGTTTCGGAGCGCAGGAAAAAGAGCTTTCGGGCGGCGAGGCGTTGACCACCAACAATCGAATGGAGCTGTTGGCCGCGATTGAAGCGCTCGAGGCCCTCAATCGGGCCTGCACGGTTCATCTTTATACCGACTCCAATTATCTGAAGGGCGGTATCACCGCATGGATCAACTCGTGGAAGCGCAATGGTTGGCGCACCGCCGATAAAAAGCCGGTCAAGAATATCGAGCTATGGCAGAGGCTCGATGCCGCCACGACCCGGCACACCATCGATTGGCGTTGGGTGAAGGGCCATGCGGAGGATGTCATGAACGAGCGTGCGGATGCTTTGGCGCGCAAAGGCATGGCGCCATTTCTAAGCAGCAAAAAGCAATCGGCTTTTTAAAGCTGCTTCAATAAGGCTTCCGCGCTTGAGGTTTCGACCTTGCCTGGCCCCGCCTCGACGTTGAGCCGTCGCACCACGCCATTGTCGACGACCATCGCATAGCGCTGCGAGCGGACGCCGAGCGCGCGGTCGGTGAGATCGAGCGAAAGCCCAATGGCTTTTGCAAAATCTCCATTTCCATCGGCGAGGAAACTGATTTTGGAATCAGCTCCGGAGCTTTTGGCCCAAGCATCCATAACAAAAATATCATTGACGCTGGTCACGGCGATTTCATCAACGCCCTGTGCTTTGAATTCATCGCTGTTGGCAATAAATCCAGGTAAATGCTGTTTATCGCACAAGGGAGTAAAGGCACCTGGCACGCCAAACAGGATCACCTTCCGGTCTTTGAAAATCTGATCCGTTGTCCTCAATTGAGGGCCGTCCGAAGTCATGACGGTAAAGGTGGCCTTGGGAATGGGATCGCCTGTTTGGATCGACATCGCTGTTTCCTTTTGCCAACAAGGCTGCGCCGGAACCGATAACGCCGCGCGGCTCATCGCGACGGCGTCTCGGCAAAGGTCACTTAGAAGCGATTCAAGGCGCTGAAATGGCGTCGAGTTCCACAGCGAATTCGTAGCTTTGCTTTTCGTTGCGCACGGTTAAGGTCACGGGAGGAACCCGTGTTTCGGCGCCCGGCTGTTCGACTTCGACGATAAAGAATTCATTGGGCCGGCCGGTCTTGTGGGTTGCAAAATACCAGCCGGGGGGCCCTTCGGCGAAAAGATCCAGGGCGTCGTTTTGTAAGGAAACGCGCCATGTCGGCACAGATGCGGCTTTGTCGCGATCAATCTTGACTTTGGCGTCGCGCTCTTCAGGTGGCAGGCGGAGCGGCACCGTCGCTTCCGCCGCATCGATCGCGCTGGCTTCCGCGCTGGGCCCCCGATGGTCAGGGAGGAGAGGCAGCTTAGCCTCCGCCTTGGACGGCACGCAAATCCGCTCGCAGACTGCATAGGAAAGGTTCAGAACCAGAAGTGAAGGCTGATTGGCGTCTTTTGGGATCACGTGAATGGGAAAAGTGACACGGTCGCGATATCCGAAGGCTTCGGTTCCGGCTTCATCGATACGGAGGGGGACAGGGTAAAACACCTCGACACCAGCGACGTTCGTCGAGCCCTCGAACGAAAAGACCGGAGGGACGCCGGCATCCCCCGGCATGCGCCAATAGGTGAGGGCTCCGGGACTGAGGCGGAGCTCTATACCGGCTCGATAAAAGCGCCCCGGGGAGCCATCCCCAGCGGCGATCAGCCGCAAGGAAGATTTTTGTCCCTCCGTCCAGGTACTCGCATAAGGTTCGGACTGGGCTTTCTTTACAAAGGGGGAAGGCGCGAGAATTGTGCAAATAAGCACAAATACAGCTTTCCAAGCGAATATTGTAAGCTGGAAAGACTTTTGCATGGAGCTAACCGATCGTTGACTGAGACAGGCAATTTAGGTCCCATCTCGACATGTCGCAACTGGGACTGTCTCACTTAAGTTTGACCTGACGAGGACTTGGACATGGGCTCGATTGTTCCCCCCGCCGCCCCGCCGCAAAACCAGAGCGGCTTTCTTGATGGGCAGTTGCTTATTGCCATGCCGGGCATCGCGGATGATCGTTTCGCCCGCTCGGTCGTTTATGTCTGCGCCCATTCCGAGGAAGGCGCGATGGGCATCGTCGTCAATTGTCCAGCCCAGAAGGTCGATTTTCCGCAACTTCTTGTCCAACTCAAGGTGATCGGTCCCGACGAAGCCATTCGCTTGCCGGCGGTGGCGAGTTCCGTTCAAGTGTTGAACGGCGGCCCCGTCGATTCAAGCCGCGGCTTTGTCCTGCATTCCAATGATTTTTCGATCGATAATTCGACCCTGGCAATCGGCGGCGGCGTATCGCTGACGGCGACAATCGACATTTTGCGCGCTATCGCAAACGGCTCAGGTCCCGACCGGGCTCTATTGGCGCTCGGCTATGCAGGATGGTCGGCGGGCCAGCTGGAAAACGAAATGCAGCACAATGGTTGGCTCACGTGCCCGGCCGATCCTAGCCTCATTTTCGATTCCGCGTTGAGTTCCAAATATGAGCGCGCCCTGCGGAAAGTCGGCATTGATCCAGGTCGGCTGTCTTCGGATGCCGGGCACGCCTAAAGCAGTTTCCTCTAGATCACGATGATTTTGGAATGACTCAATCCAAAATCATGAACGTGATCGATTCCAAAAATTTAGAGCGGGATGCTGGCGGAAAACCGGTTTCCACTTTTCCTCATCCCGCTCTATCACGATGATTTTGGAATGACTCAATCCAAAATCATGAACGTGATCGATTCCAAAAATTTAGAGCGGGATGCTGGCGGAAAACCGGTTTCCACTTTTCCTCATCCAACTCTAGGCTGCGGCCGTCGCGGCCCCGACCAGTTTGCGCGCTTCGATGGCGCTGATCGGATGTCCGAACGTATAGCCCTGCGCGTATTCGCAACCGAGCTGATAGAGTTCGATGGCATCCGATTCAGTCTCGGCACCTTCGGCAATGACCTCCATGCCGAGGTCATGCGCGAGCGTCACAATCGAACGCAGAATGGTGGGCCGCGTCCCTTTTCCATTCTGGTGGACCAAGGATTGGTCGATCTTGAGCATGTCGAACGGAAATCTTTGCAGGTAGACTAAAGACGAATAGCCGGTGCCGAAGTCATCGAGCGAAAGGCCGGCGCCCAAATCGCGAATACGATTTAGCATCTGCGCCGCGTATTCCGGATTTTCCAGCACGAGACTTTCACTCAATTCGAGCTTTAAGCTGCCCGGGCTCACATTGGAGCGGGCCAGCACCGCCTTGACGTCTTGCAGAAGCTCATGGCGAAGCAATTGGCGCGAGGAAATATTGACGCTTGCAAAAATCGGCGGTTCGACGTCGAGCGCGCTTTGCCAAGCAGAAAGCTCCCGCGCGGTTCGTTCCAGCGCGAAGAGGCCAAGATCGACAATCAGACCGGTATCTTCGGCAACCTGAACAAAGTCGGCTGGACCGAGGCGCCCTAGACGCGGATGATCCCATCGGAGCAAGGATTCGAAACCTGCGACGGTTCGATCCTCGAGCCGCACGATCGGTTGGAACAGAACCTTTATTTCGCCGCGATCGAGCGCGCGGCGCAAATCGGCTTCGAGGCCGAAGCGATCCGAGCGCAGCATCCGCATGGATGGCCTGAACACTTCGATCCGATTGCCGCCCATCCGCTTGGCGTGCCGCATCGCGATGTCCGCGTCTTTGAGCATCTCTTCGCGCGTGGGATGCAGCTGAGGATCGAAAAGCGCAAGGCCGATCGAAGCCGTGAGCGGGATTTCCTTTTCGTTGAAGATCACGGGCGTCGACACAACCCGGCGGATGACGTTGACGAGCGCGCTGATCTGGTCGGTCTCGAATTCCGAGACGATCAGAATGGCAAATTGATCCCCGGTGAGCCGGGCAAGCGTATCTTGCGGCCTCAGAATGCGGGCAAGTCGGCGAGCGACGGTCAGAAGAATTGAATCCGCGGCGGAGAGGCCGGCGGATTCATTGATCTGCTTGAACCGGTCGATGTCTATGCTGACGACGGAAGGTCGGATCCGATTGTCGGTTTGGGCATTGGTGAGTGCCGCATCGATGCGATCGAAAAAGAGCTCCCGGTTCGGCAAGCCGGTCAGATTGTCGTGGACCGCATCGTGCAGCAGCCGTTCCTCGGCGATCTTGGCTTCGGTGACATCTCCGAGGGTGCCAACGATCCGTACCACTTCACCGTCGGCCCCGACGACCGGCCTGGCTTTCATGCGGAACCAGTAATAGTCCGCGCCGGCTCCCCGCAGCCGGAATTCCTGGTTGATCCGCCCACGCCTTTGTTCGAGCATGGTGTCGAGGCAAGCGCGAAAGCGATCTCGTTCCGAGGGGTGCAGGACACTCAGCCAAGCCGCCGCCGGCCCTTCGAGGGCGCCGCGGGGAAGGCCCAATTGCAACTCTACTTCCGGGCTGACGTAAACGCGGTCGGAAGCCACGTCCCAATCGAAAATGACGTCGCCGCTTCCGGTCAAGGCTAGCGCCTTGCGTTCGCTATCGGATAGGCCGCCGGATCCAAGCGCGCTGCCGGCAAACGCATTCTGCATGATGGTGAAACCGATCAGCATCACAATGAGGACAAGGCCGCCAATCAGCGCCGGCGAGACAAGATCGTTGGTCAGCGTTCCAGTGACTGTGAAGGCGGCCCCGATAATCCAGATAAGCAGCAGGAACCAGGTTGGAATCAGCATGACGGCGCGGTCGTAACCGTGGGTCGACAAATAGAGGACGAGGACAAAGCCGGCGCCCGCGATGGTGGCGAGCGAAATGCGCGCCACTCCGGCCGCGACCGGCGCGTCATAAATGGCGAGACCCACCAAAGCGGCAAGAAAGATCAACCAGGCAGCGGCCACATGCGAGGCGCGCACATGCCAACGATTGAGCTTGAGATAGGCAAAAAGAAAAACAAGCAGCGTTGCTGCGAGGGTGGTCTCGGTGCATGCACGCCAAACTCGATCGGATTGGCCTTCCGTGCCGAAGATCTTGCTCCAGAAGCCAAAGTCGATGCAGACATAGGCAAGCACGGTCCAGGCGAGGGCGGCTGCGGCCGGAAAGATTACGGCGCCCTTGACGACAAAGACGATGGTAAGAAAAAGGGCCAGTAGGCCGGCCACCCCAATGACGATGCCCTTATAGAGGGCAAGGCTCGTTACCTTGTCTTTGTAGGCTTCGGGTTCCCAAAGATAGAGCTGGGGAAGGTTGGGAGTTCGAAGTTCCGCGACGTAGGTCACCGTAGTGCCCGGATCGAGCGTCAAACGGAAGACGTCGGCGTCGGAGCTTTCGTCGCGCTCGATCGGAAATCCCTGGCTGGCCGTAATCGCCGAAATACGGGAAGACCCGAGATCGGGCCAGATCACGCCGGATCCGACCAGCCGAAAATGGGGCGCAACGAGCAGTCTTTCGATCTGCTCGCTGGTGTCGTTGGTGAGCGCGAAGACGATCCAATCCGGGCGGGTTCCTTCATCGCGCGCGCGCACTTCGATGCGGCGAACGATGCCGTCGGAACCGGGCGCCGTCGAAACGAGGAGCCGGTCGCTTTCGGAATGATAGGTCTCGAAAGCCTTGGTGAGATCGATGGCCTGCGCCTCGAGCGGCACGCGCACGGATTCGATCGCGTGGGCTGGGAGAAGCCCCGCCGCCAGCACCGCGATCACAGCCAAGAAACGCAAATAATACACGATGCTCGACAAAAGGCGTTTGTCCTGCGTGGTAAGCCGGGCCAACGAACATGAGCAAAGAGACCCAGCCGGCGGCAAAGATTGGTAAGGCTTAACGTGGTACCCGGCAAGTGCAGCGAAAACCGTTCGCCATGAAAACGGCGTTGATTTGCCTAGCAAGACAATGGAATGCGGCGAAGGCAAGACTAAACTCACCGTGTATGGCAAGCGACTTCTTTCGGCGCGGTGGATCGCAAGTCCTACAAAGACGCCTGGCCGTGCCATTCATGGTACTCGAAACCGCCTCCCGCATAGGCGATACCACTCGGCCATGCCTTGATTTTCAAGACGATAGCTTGCTTGCTTCCGGCAAAGAGGCGGCGCGCGGACTCATGATTGTTTGCCTGCAGGAAAGTGATGGTGAATTTATGACCATCCTCGCAGCTTTAGCTGACCTTGGGCACGGCGAAAGCGGAAGATACGCCGGTCAGGGTCGCAAGGCCCCAAACGACGGTTCGACGAAAGATCATTGCGAAACCCTTCCTGACCTTTCGTGGCGCAGAAGCCTTGCGACCGGCGCGCCTTCAGTTGCTGCGGCGGGGCAGGCGGAGCGGGGCCGGATCGGTTTCGAGTAAACCATAGAGCAAATGGTCTTGCCAGACGCCATTGATCCGTAGATAGGCGCGCGCATAGCCCTCTCGTGTAAAACCGAGGTGCTCCAATAATCGCATCGAAGGGTCGTTGTGGGGCAGGCAGGACGCCTCGATGCGGTGCAAGCGCAAGGTCGTGAACGCATAGCCGATGACCGCCCGGACCGCGGCCGACATCAATCCATGGCCAGCGTAGGGCTCGCCGATCCAATAGCCAATGGTGGCCGACTGGACGACGCCGCGCTTGATTTGACCGAGGGTCAAACCGCCGACAAGCTCATGATTGTCTCGAAAGATCAAAAAAGGATAGGCTTCATCATTGTCGATTTCCTGTTGATTGCGGCGCAATCGGCGACGGAAGGCGACGCGGGTCAGATCATCGCCAGGCCAGGTCGGTTCCCATGGCGCAAGAAACCTGCGGCTGCGTTCGCGGAGATCCGCCCAGGCTTCGTAATCCCGCATTTCGGCGGGCCGAAGATAAATGCCTTCGCCCCGCACGAGGGTGGTCGCGCGGCCCACCGGATTGAGACGGAAGAGTGCCACTTCGCTACTCCTTTAGACTCCGCCGAGCCGCTCGGAGATGCGGTCAGGGGTAAAAACCTTAGCCACCGGTCCGATCGCCGCCACGGTAGGCGGGGATCGGAGCGCATGGGCGCCAGCGGCGCGAATGCGGGCAACATCCAAACCATCGATCGTTGCGATGATCTCCTCGCGAGTCAGAACCCGGTCGAAAGCGATCAATTGCCGGGCGATCTGCTCGCAGCGCGAAGCCGGGGATTCGAGTGCCGCAAGAAGAGAGACCTTCATCTGCGCCTTGGCGCGGCGCACTTCCATTTCACTCAAATCGAAAGCGGCTTTGGCCATGCATTCGATCGAGACGGGCATCAATTCGGCGACGTCCTTCGGACCGGTCGCGGCGTAAAAGCCGAATAACCCCGCATCCGAATAGCCCCAGTGGAAGGCATGAATGGAATAGGCCAGGCCGCGCGTTTCGCGTACCTCCTGAAAAAGCCGGGAGGACATGCCGCCGCCAACCGCGTTGGCGAAGATTTGCATGGCATAAAAATCTTCATGCGTGTAGGCCGCCCCTTCAAAGCCGATCACGATATGGGCTTGTTCCAGCCGCCGCTTGAGCCGCCTGTCGCCGCCTCTGTAGCGCGCGGGTGCGGCGTCGGATTGAATGGCTTGCGGAGCAAGACGCTCGAAACGCCGCGCCGCTTCGTCGCAAACGGCGGCGTGCTCGACGGCGCCGGCCGCGCCAACGACGGTTACTCCCGTGCGATAATGGGTATGGAGATAGGTGTTGATCGCGTCCCGGCCAAACCCGGAAACTCTTTCAGGTGTGCCAAGGATCGGTCGGCCGATCGGCTGATCGGGAAAGGCGGCTGCGTTGAACATCTCGAAGACGAGATCGTCCGGCGTATCCTCGACCGCGCCGATTTCCTGAAGGATAACTCCTTTCTCGCGTTCGAGTTCGGCGCTGTCGAATGTGCTTTCGGTCAGAATATCGGCAAGGATGTCGAGGGCGAGGACGGCGTCTTCGGCAAGAACATGGGCGTAATAGGCGGTATGTTCGGTGCTTGTTGCGGCATTGAGATCGCCGCCCGCGGCCTCGATCTCCTCGGCGATCTGGCGCGCCGAGCGGCGCCGCGTTCCCTTGAAGGCCATGTGTTCGAGCAGATGCGACAGACCATGCTCATTGGCCATCTCGTGGCGCGAACCCGCACCGACAAAGACGCCGAGTGAAGCTGTTTCCAGATGCGGCATCCGATCGGTGGCGATCCTGAGGCCGGATGGCAAAGTGGTGACCTCGACGCTCATGATGCGGCCCGATTCGGCGCCGGCGTAGCGCGGGCTCGGATAAACCGCTCGATTTCAGCCTGATCATTCGGCAAGACCGTGAAAACCTCCTTGCGTTCGAAAAGACCTTCCAGATGGGCAGGCAGGGTCGGCCGGGCGCCCGTGGCGTGCTCGATGGCGGCCGGAAATTTGCTTGGATGCGCAGTGCCAAGGGAAACGATCGGGGTCGCTGTTGCGCTCGCCTGCGCCCGCCGCGCGGCCCCCAGGCCGACGGCGGTATGCGGATCGGCGAGATAGGCCGCGTCGTGCCAGGTCCGCGCAATCTCCGCCGTGGTTTCGGATTCGTCGATGCTGAACGCATCGAAGTCGGCCCGAATGGCCTCCAACGCGGCGGGTGCAATCGTAAAGGTCTGCGATTGCCGTAATCCGCCCATCAGGACGCGGAGCGCGTCCGCGTCGCGAGCGTAGACCTCGAACAAAAGACGCTCGAAATTCGAGGAAACCTGAATATCCATCGAGGGCGATTGGGTAGCTTGAACTTGCTTCACGGCGTAGGTGCCGCTCTTCAGGGTCCGAGCGAGAATATCGTTGGAATTTGTTGCGATTACAAGCCTTTCAATCGGCAGACCCATGCGCTTGGCGATCCAACCGGCAAGAATATCACCGAAATTTCCTGTGGGCACGGCGAAGGAGATTTTTCGACGCGGACCACCGAGCGCGACCGCGCTGGTAAAATAATAGACGGTCTGGAACAGGACTCGCGCGAAATTGATCGAATTGACACCTGAAAGATTAAGTGTATCACGGAAGCTGCTGTTATTAAACATAGTTTTTATCAGAGCCTGCGCGTCGTCAAAGGTCCCTTCGATCGCGATCGTATGGACATTGTCGGCTGCAACCGTCGTCATTTGGCGGCGCTGCACGTCCGAGACGCGGCCATGCGGGTAGAGAATGAACACATCGACCTGCCGGAGGCCGGCAAACGCTTCGATCGCCGCAGCGCCGGTGTCGCCCGAGGTTGCGCCGACGATTGTCGCTCTTTGCCCCCGCGCTTCAAGAATGTGATTGAACATTCTTGCAAGGAGCTGCATCGCCAGATCTTTGAAGGCGAGAGTTGGCCCGTGGAATAATTCGAGGACAAACAAATTGGCATCGAGCTGAACCAGGGGCGCTATCGCGGGATGGCGGAACTTGCGATAGGCAGCCTTGAGCATCTCCCGCAAGGCTTGCGGCTCGATCTCCCCCGCCACAAATGGCGCGATAAGAGCCTCGGCAACGTCCGCATAGGAACGGCCCGCGAAACTGGCGATAGTGTCGTTCGACAGGCGCGGATAGGCCTCCGGCAGATAGAGTCCGCCATCCGGTGCGAGGCCCGCCAAAAGCATCTGCGTGAAGGAGACGGGCGGTGTCTCACCCCGTGTCGAAATAAATTTCACCTCAACGCGCCTCCTGCGACCGGCCTAGCCCCCAAAATACACCATGAAGGACAGGATGGCCTGACTTTGCCACGCCCTGTGAAAGATATGCGATATCTCATCGCTTTTGCCAGGCGAAAGCGGCGAAAACGCCAAGCAGCGTCAGGGCCAAGCCAAACCAGGTCAAGGCGTAGGAGAAATGATTGTTCGGAATATTCAGCAAGGTCGTCCCGCCTTTCGGCCAGCCGCCCGGGAGGGGAACATCGTCGGCGTCGACGCTGAAAGGCGCGGCGGGGGCCAAGCCGAAATGCGCCGCGATCAAGCTGGGATCGCGGGTGAAATAGCGTCCCGCGGCGGGCTCGTCGGGAGGCGTGAAGTAATTGCGCGCCTCCGGCGGACGCATCAGTCCGGTCAAATGGGTTTCGCCCTCAATAAGCCCGGCGGTCCGGCTGCTTTGATCTTTGCGGTCGAGAGACACGAACCCGCGGTTGACGATGACGAAGCCGCCCGATTTGAGACGCAGCGGGGTCAGCACAAGATAGCCGGAATCCTGGCTGCCGGCGGTGCGCCCGCTGCTCGGCGTGAAGACAAGGGCTTCATCGTCGTTCAGAAAAGTGCCATCGACTTCAACGTGGCGGTAGGCATAGTCGTCGGGGCGAAGGTCAGGCCAAGCAGCGAGCGGCGGCAGTTGTTGCGGGGGAGCTTTCGCGCGGGTTTCAATTTCGCCGATGATCTTTTCTTTCCAAGCAAGCCGTTGCAATTGCCAGACGCCCAGCCAAACGAGAATGGCGCAGGCCAGGCAGGTCCAGGCAGCAGGCCATATGAGGCTTTTACGGTGCGAGGGCATGCTCAGTGTTCTGGGCGTCCCTGTTCTGCCTTGTTGGCATATTGCAGAGCGATGAGCACGCCCTTGAGGGGCCGCAGAAGGCCGAGGCAAACAATGCCTGTCAAAGGAAGAAAAAGCGCAAGGTGGACCCAAAACGGCGGCTCGTAACGCAGTTCTACCCATAAAGCCGCGCCGAGCACGATAAAGCCGCCGATGAGACTGACGAAGACCGCCGGACCATCTCCGGAATCGGCGAATTTAAGGTCAAGCCCGCACGTGCCGCAGCGTGGTGCAAGCGTGATGAAACCAGCGAACAATTGGCCCTGGCCGCAACGCGGACAAACGCCCCTGAGGCCGCTGATCAAAGCCGATTGGGGCGGATGATCGTTTTTCAGGCTCATCCCAGTTCCATAACAGCATTGCTCCCAAATGGAAGCCACAACCCTTGCCCGCAAAATAAAAGGGCGGCTTTGCAACCGCCCTCACACTCACGCTCGGCTGAAGGCGCTCAGCCCTCCATGGCAGCCCCCCAGGAACCCCACACATAAATGCAGGCGAACAGGAACAGCCAGACGACGTCGACGAAATGCCAGTACCAGGCGGCAAATTCGAAGCCCAAATGCTGGGTTTTCGTAAACTGTCCCGCAAAAGCGCGCAGCAGGCAAACGATCAGGAAAATCGTTCCGACCAAGACGTGGAAACCATGGAACCCCGTCGCCATGAAAAAGGTCGCGCCATAGATCGACCCTTTGAACGCGAATGGCGCGTGCGCATACTCATAGGCCTGAACACCGGTAAAGGTCGCGCCAAGAAGGACGGTCAGGATCAAGCCAGCCTTCAGCCCAAAACGGTCTCCATGGAGCAGGGCATGATGCGCCCAGGTCACGGTTGTTCCGGAGGTGAGAAGGATAAGTGTATTGAGGAGCGGAAAATGCCAGGGATCCAGCGCCTCGATTCCCTTGGGCGGCCATGTCCCCCCGGTAAATTCAAGCCGCGAATATTGGACCGCCTCGCCGGGAAACAGGCTTGCGTCGAAGAACGCCCAAAACCAGGCGACGAAGAACATGACCTCCGAGGCGATGAACAAAATCATGCCGTAGCGGTGGCTGATCTGCACGACCCGAGTGTGGAAGCCGCCGTGCTCGGCTTCGGCGATGACATCGCTCCACCAGGAGAACATCACGTAGAAGATGCCGAGGAGGCCCGCTCCGAAAATATAGGCGCCGGGCTTGAGGCCGCCGAAGGAGATATGCTTCATCCACATGATGGCGCCGAGCGCCATCACGAAGGCAGCGATCGCTCCAATAATAGGCCAAGGGCTCGGAGCAACGAGGTGATAATCATGGTTCGGTTTCGCGTGGGCATCCGACATCAGATCAACTTTACTCCCGCTTCGAGGCTCACGAGCCAGTATTGAAGAATTCCGCCGAAGATCAGAGGCGAGCTTGAGGTTCAGCCACGAAATCTGACGGAAGGGATTTGCCGTGTTTGAGTCCCTTGGTCAAGGCGACCAAAGGTCTCGTTTCAGAGAGGCTTCTCCTTTGCCGCCAGGCCTTTGTCAGCCGAGGGGGCGGCAAAAAACGTATAGGACAGCGTGATCGATTGGACGCCCGCCATGGTTGCGTCCTGTTCCAAAGCCGGATCCAGGAAAAAGACCACGGGCATCTCCAGAGTTTCACCAGGTCCGAGGCGCTGTTCGTTGAAACAGAAACAAGCGATCTTATCGAAATAGGCCCCGGCGCTATCGGGGCTGACGTTGTACATGGCCCGCGCCACCGTATCGCGCCCCGACATATTGGTGACCCGGTAGAAAATGGTTGCCGTCTCGCCGGTGCGCAGTTTTATTTCGGGGGTTTCCGGCACAAACTTCCAAGCCAGTCCGGGAGCGACATTCGCGTCAAAGCGGACGATGAGATCCCTCGTCCCCGTGGTCGTTGGCGCGACTTTGGCAATTTGCGTCGTGCCCGCATAGCCGGTTGCGGCACAAAAGAGCCGGTAGAGCGGGGCAGACGCAAAAGCAAGGCCGAGCATGGCCAAGCTGACGCCGCCCGCAAGCGCGGCGATCATATATTTGCGCCGAAAAGAAAGAGCGGGCGACGGGTTCATGGCTTCGGATTCACGTCGCGAGGCCTATTACAAGGGCCGGTTGAGCACGCCCGGACCGAGCTTGGCGATCGTCACGATATAGAACAGAAGAACAAAGCCCGCGATTGCAAAACCAATTGCGATATTGCGGTGGCGACGGGCTCTTTGCTGTTCCGGAGTCAGCACGATGCCGGGCAATTTGCTTTCCATCATAGCGTCACCCATGGCCAATTCGCGCCCGAGAGGGCGGCGAGCCGTTCGCCGGCGATCTCCGCGAAAAGCAGGAAAAGATAGAGGATCGAGAAGCCAAACATTTGCATCGCGCATCGATTGGCTTTCGGACCCTTGCGGAACCAATAGACCCGTGCGGCCAATGCCAAAATAATGGCGCCCAGGATGACGGCGATGAGTCCATAGCCCCAGGACGCAAAGCCGATGAGCCATGGCGTAAGGCCAAGCGGGACGAGGACGAGCGTGTACAAGAGAATCGCTCGGCGGGTGCTGTCGGGCCCCTTCACATTGGGAAGCATGGGCACGCCGGCCCGGCCATATTCTTCGGACTTCACCAGCGCGAGCGCCCAAAAATGGGGCGGGGTCCAGACGAAGATGATGGCAAAAAGCGCGATACTGGAAAGGCTGATTTGGCCGGTGGCCGCCGCATAGCCGACGATGGGCGGCAGGGCACCGGCGGCGCCTCCGATGACGATATTTTGCGGCGTCGAGCGCTTCAGCCACATCGTGTAAACGACGACATAAAAGAAAATCGTGAAGCAAAGTAGCGCTGCGGCGAGCCAGTTGGCGACCACACCGAGGGTGAAAACCGACAGAACCGCCAGCGTCGCACCAAATCCCAGCGCATCCTCACGGGACATTCTGCCGGCTGGGATCGGACGCCGGGACGTCCGCCGCATCAGCGCGTCAATATCGGAATCATACCACATGTTGAGGGCGCCGGAGGCTCCGGCGCCGATTGCGATCGCGAGCAGCGCCGCAAATCCGAGAATTGGATGGACATGCGACGGCGCAATCAAGATCCCGGTGAAGGCCGTGAAAACCACCAGCGACATCACGCGCGGCTTTAGCAGCGCGAGATAATCGGAAGGACTGGCAATCGAAACCGAGGGACTCGGGACGATGCCGTCGTGGCTTTCACTAATGAAGCTCATTCGGACCGTTTCATGATCGCGCTCGCGATACGCTTCGAGAGAGGGATCCCGTCACTGCATCAAAACCTTCGTCTCAATGCTCGGACCCTTTGATGATCGGCAATATTTCAAATTGATGGAACGGTGGCGGCGAGGATAAAGTCCATTCGAGCGTCGTTGCTCCGGGGCCCCAAGGATTGTTTCCAGCAAGTCGCTTCTTGGCGAAGGCGTCGTACATCACATAGAAGAACAAAATGACGCCTATGCCGGAGATATAGGACCCATAGGAGGAAATCTGGTTCCAAAGCGTGAAGGCGTCGGGATAGTCGATATAGCGGCGCGGCATACCGGCGAGACCAAGGAAATGCTGCGGGAAAAAGGTGAGGTTCACGCCGACGAACATCAGCCAGAAATGCACTTTGGCCAAGGATTCATTGTACATGTAGCCGGTCATCTTCGGCGACCAATAATAGAAACCGGCAAATACGGCGAACACCGCTCCGATCGACAGCACATAGTGGAAATGCGCCACGACGTAGTAGGTCTCGTGAAAAGCCCGGTCGGCGCCGGCATTGGCCAGGACGACACCGGTCACACCACCGACCGTGAACACGAAGATAAAACCGGTCGCCCAGATCATCGGTGCGCGGAACGAGATCGAGCCGCCCCACATGGTCGCGATCCAGGAGAAGATCTTGATGCCTGTCGGCACCGCGATCACCATGGTCGCGAAGACGAAATAGCGCTGCGTGTCGAGCGACATGCCGACCGTGTACATGTGGTGGGCCCAGACCACAAAACCGACGATTCCGATCGCCACCATGGCATAAGCCATGCCGAGATAGCCAAAGATCGGCTTGCGCGAAAAGGTCGAGATGATTTGGCTGATGAGGCCGAAGGCGGGCAGGATCAGGATGTAGACTTCCGGATGACCGAAGAACCAGAACAAATGCTGGAACAACAGCGGGTCGCCGCCGCCGGCCGGATCGAAGAAGGTCGTGCCGAAATTGCGGTCGGTGAGGAGCATGGTGATCGCACCGGCAAGCACCGGCAGCGTCAGCACCAGCAGGAATGCGGTGACAAGAATCGACCAGACGAACAGCGGCATTTTATGCAGCGTCATTCCCGGCGCGCGCATGTTGAAGATCGTCGTGATGAAATTGATCGCGCCGAGGATCGAGGAAGCGCCGGCCAAATGGATCGATAGGATCAGGAAGTCCATCGCCGGGCCGGGCGCGCCGGTGTTGGAGGAGTAGGGCGGATAAAGGACCCAGCCGCCGCCGAAGCCCTTCATGCCGGGCGCGCCTTCGACGAACATCGAGATGACGGCCAGGGTCAAGGAGGCGGGAAGCAGCCAAAACGAAATATTGTTCAACCGCGGAAAGGCCATGTCCGGCGCGCCGATCATAATCGGGACGAACCAATTGCCGAAGCCGCCGATGAGCGCGGGCATCAGCATGAAAAAGATCATGATGAGGCCATGCGCCGTGATGATGACGTTGTAGAGGTTTTTCGCGGCATCGATCGCGGTATCGGGCGACGCGCCGTTGATCACCTGGGCGAGATGATTGAAGATTTGGATGCCGGGTTCCTGCAGCTCCATCCGCATGAGGATCGACATGATGCCGCCGACAATGCCACCGACAAGCCCAAAGACGATATAGAGGGTGCCGATATCCTTGTGGTTGGTCGAAAGCAGATAGCGCCGCCAGCCCGTCGGATGGGCATGCGCCGCGTGTTCTTCATGCTGTTCCACTGTCTTTACGGGCACCGCGCATCTCCTAGAACTCTGCTTTTCGACTATAGCTCATCAACCGCCCAACGCAGAATCAATGCGTAAGGGCAGGTGCCTCATTGGCCGCGAAATGGGCGGAATCGGCCGGGCGTGAGGCGAATTTCTGTTTCGCTTCGGCGAGCCACTCAGCGTATTTTTCCTCGCTGACGACGCGGAAAGCAATCGGCATATAGGCATGGCCCTGGCCGCAAATCTTTGAGCATTGCCCATAATAAATGCCTTCGCGCTCGGCCTTGAACCAGGTTTCATTCATGCGGCCGGGGATCGCGTCGATTCGAATGCCGAACGAGGGGACTGTGAGCGAATGAATCACATCCGCCGCCGTCACCTGGACATGCACGACTTTACCGACCGGAACCACGGCTTCATTGTCGACAGAAAGCTGGCGAATATCGCCGGGCTTCAAGTCCGCGTCGGCGATCATCATGGAATCAAATTCAAAGCCGCCGCCCTGATCCTGGGGATAGGCGTAAGACCAATACCACTGCTTGCCTGTCACCTTCAGGGTCAAATCCGCCGGGGGCAACACCAATTGATGCGTGAGCAGGCGGAACGACGGAATCGCGATCACAACGAGGATCATCACGGGGACAACCGTCCAGATCACCTCGAGAGTCGTATTATGGGTTGTCCGCGCCGGGGTCGGATTGGCTTTTTCGTTGAAGTTGACGATTACATACGCGAGCAGACCTAGAACCACCACGCAGATGCTGACGATGATCGGCAACAACACCCAATTGTGGAAGAAATCGATTTCATGCGCAATCGGCGTCACAGCTTCCTGAAAGCCAATCTGTCCGGGTTCCGGATAACCATTTGCGCAGGCCAAACCGGGCAGCACCGCAAGTCCTAAGATCCAAATCAGGGACCCGATCGCGAGAGCTTCGATGCGTCGCGCAGACAATCCGGCAAATCTCATAAGTCAACTCTCCGGCTGCGGCCACGGAAGGCGCGCCTATCCATCCCCACTCTTTTGGGATCGGTGGGGCCGCTGGTTCAAAACCACAAACCCAATTGCTGCGCAACCAACCCCGTTGCGGCATAAAAGCGCGTCGAATGCAAGCCTAGAGGCGACTTTGCCCGATATGAAGTATTTGCCTAAGGTCCGCGCTGTTTACGCGGAGAGGCGGGGCCTTTGCTTGACAGACCGCATTGATTTGCTAGTGGTCCCAGCACACCGCTTGGCGCGCGAAGGTGGCGGCTGGGAGTTTCCACGGATTCAAAGAGCTAGCGGCTTAACTGCTAAAAAAGGCGGGAACCATCCGTGGCGTGGGCGATCGAAGCATTACAAGGCAGCAGAGCACGGCGCCCCTTCGGGTTGGCACTGGGCGTAGCATTCCTCTTGGCGAGCGGGTTCGGCGCGGCTTGCCAAGGGGTGGTCAAATCCAAGCATGGCGACTGGGAGCTGCGGTGCGAAACGCCGCCCGGCGCCGCGCGCGAGCAATGCGCTTTGTTGCAAAGCGTCGCCGCCGAGGACAAGCCCAACATTAATCTTGTTGTCATCGTTCTGAAGACAGCGGATGGGAAAAGCCGCCTGTTGCGCGTCATTGCGCCGCTTGGGGTGCTGCTCCCCTCGGGACTGGGGCTGAAAATCGACGATGTCGATGTCGGACGGGCGGGTTTTGTCCGCTGCCTACCGACCGGCTGCGTCGCCGAGGTGGTCATGGAAGAAAAACTGATCGGACAAATGAAAAATGGCCAAAAGGCCACTTTCATCATTTTTCAGACTCCCGAAGAGGGAATCGGCATCCCGCTGACCCTGGCCGGATTTAAGGAAGGATTCGAGGGTTTGCCATGATTTAACCCACGATTTGGTCAAATGCTTCGGCGCGGCCGGGGGCGCGAGTTTAGGCTTTCGTGGCTTGCGGAGACCGTTTGGGGATAGCCATCAATGGATTGGCCAACTGTGATTCGTTTCCTTGGAAAGATGGCCTTGGTAATGTCGGCGGCGGTGAGCCTGGCTGGCTGCGGCGGGCATCTTGGAAACTTCGACGTTCCGGAGGCCAGCGGCTCCAAACTTGGAGCGCTGCTCGGATTCAAAAACAACGACGCGCCCGCTGCCGAAGGCACCCAGGTTCGGCATATTTTCTGTCCGGAAATCATAATTCTGGAGGGAACCGCCGCGTCCCAGGTTCATGCTGGAACGCCGCCTTCCAGCGCGAACTTGAAATATCAATTCGGGCTGACCGATGCCGCGCGGGAATGCTCGCTCGAGGGCGATCAACTCGCGATCAAGATCGGGGTTGCCGGAAGGGTTCTCCTCGGTCCTGCGGGAACCGCCGGGACCTACACCGTGCCCGTGCGGATGGCGATTGTCCGTGAACAGGGCAACGAGCCTCTCGTGAGCAAGCTTTATCGCGCGTCGGTCAGCGTCGGCATGACCACCGCCGATGGCGATTTCACGATCGTCTCCGAACCGTTGCATGTGCCGTTCACCCAGGACCACGCCGAAGAGGACTACAGCATAAAGGTCGGAATTGACGAGGCGGCGAGCGCGGATAAGTCGGCCGGCAAACACTCTAAACCTTGATGGCCTGACAGCGAGGCATTCAAGCGCTGGCGCGGTGCAAAGATGAAGCGATGCCATTGACAAAAGGGCTCGACGCGTTACGTTTTAAACGTCAGATCAAAACTTCAGCGGAAGAGTCCAGTTCGCGCTTAAACGGACTGGCGCCGAAGGCGCAACCGCCCCGGAAACGCTCAGGCAAATGGACCGCTCGAGGATGACACTCTGGAAAGCGACTTTTCGCCCTGCGTGGAAGGTCCACCGAAGGAGTTAACTTCGCTCTTAGGCGAGCGGGGGAAATCTTTCAGGTCCCAGGACAGAGGGGGCATAGCCTGGTGGCATTCGCGCCATCAATCGCCTTATGCTTTGTCCGGCCGAGTGGATTTGCATGTCCCATAGTCAGCCCGCTGTCGCCTGCGAACTCGCGCGCACGCCTTTGTATGATCTACATCGGGATCTGGGCGCCCGCATGGTTGGCTTCGCGGGCTATGCCATGCCGGTGCAATATCCCGCGGGCATCATAAGCGAACATCTACTCACCCGCGCGCGGGCGGGTTTGTTCGACGTTTCCCATATGGGCCAAGCGATTCTCGAAGGTCCTGGCGCCGGGAAGCTTTTGGAGCGGCTTGTACCGGGCGACATCGCGACGCTGTCACGTGGGCGAATGCGTTACACCCAGCTGCTGGATGATCACGGCCATATTCTCGATGATTTGATGGTGACGCGACTCGCCGACGGCGAAGATCGCGAGCGTTTCTTCCTGGTCGTCAACGCCGCGACCAAAGCCGCCGATTTCGCGTTTCTGACTTCCCGCCTTCCTGGCTGCAGGCTCACCATTCTCGACGACCGGGCGCTCCTCGCTTTGCAAGGCCCGAGGGCTGTCGACGTGCTGCGCCGCCAAGTTTCGGGCCCGGCGGGTCTTGAGCTTGCCAAGATGCCTTTCATGTCGTCGAAAAGCGTCGAGTGGGGCGGCATTGTCCTCGAAATTTCGCGCTGCGGGTATACCGGCGAGGATGGGTTCGAGATTTCCCTCCCCGCGTCGGCTGCGACGGCCTTTGCGAAAGCGCTGCTCGCCGATCCAGAGGTTTGCCCTATCGGGCTTGGCGCCAGGGATTCGCTCAGGCTTGAGGCAGGTCTCTGTCTTTATGGTCATGACATTGATGAAACTACCGATCCGGTCGAAGCCGGACTTCTGTGGTCGATTTCAAAACGACGCCGCGAGGAAGGCGGATTTTCTGGTTATGAGACGATCAAGCGCGCGATCGCCGAGGGTCCGCGCCGGAAGCGTATCGGCCTCATGCTCGAAGGCAAAGCACCGGCCAGAGAAGGCTCTGAAATTCTCTCGTTGGATGGCGGTCAAATGATCGGGCGCGTGACCTCGGGAGGGTTCGCGCCCACTCTCGAGCGTCCTATCGCGATGGGCTACGTTGACGCCGCTTATGCCTCGCTCGGAACGGAAGTGCGCTTGACGGCGCGGGGAAAGCTCCTTTCGGCCACACAAACGCTCATGCCATTTGTACCGCATCGTTACTTCAGGGGATCTTAATGTCGACCATTCGCTACACCACGGACCATGAGTATGTGCGCATCGAAGGCGAGGCCGGGGTCGTCGGAATCACCGATTATGCGCAGAATTTGCTGGGCGATATTGTTTTCATCGAGCTTCCCCCGATCGGCGAGACTTTGGTGAAAGGGGCCGAGGCCGCGACGGTTGAAAGCGTTAAAGCCGCGAGCGAGGTCAACGCTCCGGTTTCCGGCGAAGTGATCGAGGTCAATACCTCGCTTCAAGAAACGCCAGGTCTCGTCAATGAAGATCCATTTGGACGGGGCTGGATTCTCAAAATAAGGCTCAGCGATGCCGCTGAGCTCGAAAGCTTGATGGATGAAACTGCATATCTGGATTTTGTAAAAACGCTCGCGTAGCTCGCGCGACGTGGGGCGTCCGGTTGGCGAAGTGAAGAGAAAATAGGGCTAAGCATGCGCTACCTTCCGATCAACGAGAACGACCGCTCCGATATGCTTGCGCGCATTGGCGTCAGCGACATCGACGCGCTTTTTGCTGATATCCCCGAAGACAAGCGTCTGAAGCAAGCCCTCGATTTGCCTTTACGAAAAAGCGAGATGGACGTCGAACGGCTGCTCTCCGGGCTTGCGGCAAAAAATGTCGCGGCGGGTTCGGTGCCGTTTTTTGTCGGGGCAGGGGCCTATAGGCATCATGTCCCTGCAAGCGTCGATCATCTGATCCAACGCTCTGAATTTCTGACAAGCTATACGCCCTATCAGCCTGAAATCGCGCAAGGGACATTACAAGCCATTTTCGAATTCCAGACGCAGGTGGCGGCCTTGACGGCAATGGAGGTTGCCAATGCCTCGATGTATGATGGGTCGACCGCCACGGCTGAAGCCGTGGCCATGGCCCATCGCATCACCAAACGACGCAAGGCCCTGCTGTCGGGCGGCCTTCATCCGCAATATGCCGAAGTCGTGCGCACGTTTGCGCAGATGAGCGGCGACGAGGTTGTAACGCTTCCGCCCGATGTTTTCGCGGCCGAAAATCTCGGTGCGCTCATTGAGGGAGATTTATCCTGCGTCGTTGTACAAAGCCCGGATGTGTTCGGCAATCTGCGGGACCTTTCGGAGCTCGCCGCCTTTTGTCAGGCGAAAGGCACCTTGCTGATCGCGGTTTTTACCGAGGTGGTCTCACTGGGTCTGATCCAGCCGCCCGGAGCGATGGGCGCCGATATTGTCGTTGGCGAAGGCCAGGGGATCGGCAATCGCCTCAATTTCGGGGGCCCCTATGTCGGGCTTTTCGCGGCGAAAGCCAAATATCTGCGGCAAATGCCGGGCCGCCTTTGCGGCGAGACCGTAGATGCTTCCGGCCGACGCGGCTTCGTGCTGACTCTTTCCACCCGCGAACAACATATCAGGCGCGACAAGGCCACCTCGAACATCTGCACCAATTCCGGTCTCGCCAGTCTCGCTTTCACGATTCATCTGACCTTGCTCGGAGAGGCCGGTCTGCACCGGCTTGCCTGGATCAATCATGCCAACGCGGTTGAACTTGCCGAGCGGCTGGGATCCCTGTGGGGCGTCGAGGTTTTGAACGAGACATTTTTCAATGAATTTACAATCAGGATTAAGGGCGATGCCGCGCAAGTGGTCGAGCGCATGGCGGAAAAAGGCGTGCTCGGTGGCGTCCCCTTGTCGCGGCTTCTGCCGGACTCCGGATTGGACGATCTTATTCTCGTGGCCTCGACGGAAATGAATACGAATGCCGACCGTGAGGCCCTCGCCAAGGCTTTGCAAGGAGCGCTTTCATGTTGATGCGGCAGGTGCAGGCGACGCAAGCAGCCGAGATTGCGGCGGCGGAGCCGCGGACCTTCACGGGCAATCGCGGCCTTGAAATCGAAGAGGGCCTGATCTTCGAGATCGGCCGTCCCGAGACCACAGGCGTCGATCTCGACGAACCCGCGCCGTTCAAACATCGGCTTGGGCCGCACGAACGCCGGCAGCAGACCGGCCTTCCGGGCTTGAGCGAGCCTGAAGCGATCCGCCATTACGTTCGGCTCTCGCGGATGAATTATGCGATCGACGCTAATATCTATCCGCTCGGCTCTTGCACCATGAAGCACAATCCGCGCCTCAATGAGGCGATGGCGCGGCTGCCGGGCTTTGCGGATATTCATCCTCTGCAACCGCAATCCAGCATTCAAGGGGCGCTTGAGCTCATTGCCGAGCTTGGCCATTGGCTGATGACCCTGACCGGGATGGACGCGGTGGCGATGTCGCCTCGGGCCGGCGCGCAAGGCGAAGCTTGCGGCATGATGGCGATCAAATCGGCGATTGCGGCAAAAGGCGAGGGCGCCAGCCGCCGGATTGTTCTGGTACCGGAATCGGCGCACGGCACCAATCCGGCTTCGGCGGCGGGTGCGGGATTCGAGGTCCGCCCGGTTCCGGCTCGGGCCGACGGCACCCTCGATCCGGCTGCCGTCAAATCCCGCCTCGGGCCGGATGTCGCTGCGATTATGCTGACCAATCCGAACACCTGCGGATTGTTCGAGAAAGACGTTGTCGAAATCGCCGCCGCGGTTCATGCGGCCGGCGCCTATTTTTATTGCGATGGAGCCAATTTCAACGCGATCATGGGCAAGACGCGACCAGGCGATCTTGGCGTCGACGCGATGCACATCAATCTCCACAAGACCTTTTCGACGCCGCACGGCGGCGGAGGTCCGGGCGCCGGCCCCGTCGTCCTTTCGCCCTTGCTGGCCCCTTACGCGCCGGTCCCATTCCTGCGCCGGGATGAGCGGGGATATCATCTTGTCGAGCATCGCGGCGAAGCGCCCGATGCGTTTGGCCGGATCGCTGCGTTTCACGGCCAAATGGGCATGTTCGTGCGGGCCTTCGCCTTCATGTTGTCGCATGGCGCCGATGGCTTGCGGCAGGCGTCCGAGGATGCTGTTCTGAATGCAAATTATGTCCGCGCGAGCCTGAGGGATCTGATGTCGCAGCCGTTCGGCGACAGGCCCTGCATGCATGAAGTCTTGTTCGATGAGGCCTGGCTGAAGCCGACCGGTCTCACCACCCTCGATTTCGGCAAGGCGATGATCGATGAGGGTATCCACCCGATGACGATCTATTTTCCGCTGGTGGCGCATGGCGCCATGCTCATCGAACCGACCGAGTCGGAATCCAAGGCGTCGCTCGATCTTTTCATCGCGACTCTGCGCGATCTCGCCTTGGCTGCCCGAGAGGGCGACAAGGAGCGCTTTTTGGGGGCGCCGTATTTTGCGCCCCGCCGCCGTCTCGATGAGACCCGGGCGGCCCGAAATCCCATTCTCAAATGGGTCAAGCCTAAGGCTTAGTCTGCTTCTCTGGCCACATAAAGACTTGCTTATATCTTTATTGCCTCCTGGCCGGGAGCCTGCTATAGACGCGGAAACTTCATCTGGAGCGCCACAGCCCATGACCCATTCGTCGCATGACTACGCCATAACCGACATCGGACTCGCCGGTTGGGGCCGCAAGGAAATCGCGATCGCGGAAACCGAAATGCCTGGGCTCATGGCCGTGCGCGCCGAATATGGTCCGGGCCAGCTGCTCAAGGGCGCGCGGATTGCCGGATCGCTCCATATGACGATCCAGACCGCCGTGCTGATCGAAACGTTGAAGGCGCTGGGCGCCGACGTCCGCTGGGCCTCCTGTAATATTTATTCCACTCAGGATCATGCCGCCGCCGCGATCGCCGCCACGGGAACGCCCGTGTTTGCCATCAAGGGCGAAAGTCTCGTCGATTATTGGGACTACACGCATAAGATTTTCGAGTGGAGCGATGGCGGCACGCCAAACCTCATTCTCGACGATGGCGGCGATGCAACCATGCTCATTCATCTCGGGATGCGCGCGGAAGCGGGGGATATTGGCTTTCTCGACAAGGCCGGCAACGAGGAAGAGGAAGTTCTCTTCGCGGCGATCAAGAAGCGGATTGCCTTTAACCCCGGCTGGTACGGCAAATGCGGTCAGGCCATCAAGGGCGTGAGCGAAGAGACGACCACCGGCGTGCACAGGCTCTATCTGATGGAGCGCGATGGCAAGCTTCTATGGCCTGCGATCAATGTCAATGATTCCGTCACCAAGTCGAAATTCGACAATCTCTATGGCTGCCGCGAATCGCTCGTCGACGGGATTCGCCGCGGAACCGATGTGATGATGGCCGGAAAGGTCGCGATGATCGCCGGTTTCGGCGACGTCGGGAAGGGATCGGCGGCCTCATTGCGCAATGCCGGCTGCCGTGTCCTCGTTTCCGAAGTCGATCCGATTTGCGCCTTGCAGGCGGCCATGGAAGGCTATGAAGTCACGACGATGGAAGAGGCCGCGCCGCGCGCCGATATTTTCGTCACCTGCACCGGCAATGTCGACGTCATTACCGTCGATCATATGCGGGCGATGAAGGATCGTGCGATCGTTTGCAATATTGGCCATTTCGATTCCGAGATTCAGGTCGCCGGCCTTCGCAATTTCAAATGGCACAATGTGAAGCCGCAAGTGGACGAGATCGAATTCTCCGATGGCAAGAGAATTATTCTTCTGTCGGAAGGACGCCTCGTCAACCTCGGCAACGCGACCGGACATCCGTCCTTCGTGATGTCGGCATCCTTCACCAACCAGACCCTGGCGCAGATCGAGCTTTGGACCAAGCAGGGTCACTATGATCGCAAAGTCTATACTTTGCCGAAGCATCTCGATGAAAAAGTCGCCGCTCTTCACCTCGACAAGATCGGTGTCAAACTGACCAAGCTCACGCCGGCGCAGGCAACCTATCTTGGCTTGCCGGAGAGTGGTCCCTTCAAGCCGGATCATTATCGCTATTGAGGTGTTGGGGGTTCAAGGATTTGACATGGGAGCGCAAGGGCAACCGGGCAAGCGATCGAGCAATATCCTCGATGCGGCGCTGACCGGAGCGCTTGGAGGCTCCCATGCGGGTGGGCATTTCAGGTTGGGAAATAGGGACGTTTTTGATCGTCCTTCTTGCGGGCTATGGGTTGCCGGTGTTGTTCACAACGACCGGCCCCGACGCTGCCCCGGCCGGTCCCAACGCGGGAATTCCGGCAGCTTGTGAGCCTGGAAGCCGAACCGGCCACGCTAACCGCGACGACAGTGTGCGAAGCTCGGACGGGCTGAGACTCCTGGTGCGCACACCGAGCGATTATGACCCGACGCGGGCCTATCCACTTCTCGTGGTCTATCCGCCGGCCGGGTCGGACCGCCGCCAATCGGAGCGTTTTTACGGTCTGACAACCGAGGCGACACGGCGCGGGTTCATCGTGTCCTATAGCAATCATTTGCCGTTGTCGCGCGACGCGATTTTTTCACAGGCAAAAGTCTCCGCCACCGTCGCGGCGCGCTTCTGTGTCGACACGCACGCGATTGCCTATCTGGGTCATTCCGACGGCGGCGCGATGGCTGAAGGCATACCTGCTTTTGCGCCGGCGGGCGGTCCCCCTCCAAGCGCCATCGTCGCAAGCGCAGCGGGGATCACCTTTGATGATCTCAATGCAGTCAAGTGCCCGCCCATCCGTTCCATATTGATCGTACACAACCACAAGGACCGACGTTTTCCGGATTTCGGTCGCGGCACCGCGGCCTATTGGGGCAGTTGCGCCTTCTGCAAGCCGGCTCATCTGGACAGCTTAACCTATGGATGCCACGATTTTTCCGGGTGTGCCGAAGGGAAGCGGGTGACCTATTGCGAAACCTCCGAGCCGCATAAGCGCTGGCCGGGTTTGAATCCGTTCATGCTGGATTTCATCGAAGAAGGTGTCGCCAAGTCGCAGTAAAGCCCTGCCATCGGGTCGCTTAGACTTGATCGGAGGGTGGCCGGACATCGGACCATTTTTCGAGCGGTTCTCCGGCAAAGCGGGCGGCCTCTTTTGCGATGGAGCGCCCCGAGAGGCGCAATTGCGGCGCGATCTCGGCCAAGGGGACCAGCACGAAAGCGCGCTCGAATAAATCCTTGTGCGGCAAATTCAATTGCGCGTGCTCGAAGGCGGCTTCGCCATGGAACAGAATGTCGATGTCGATGAGCCGCGGTCCCCAGCGCACGGTCGGCTGCCGGCCCATTTCGATCTCAACGGCGTTGGTCGCGGCCAGCAGTTCAAGGGGCTGCAGGCAGGTTTCTCCGATGGCGCAGGCATTGGCGAAAAAATCCTGGTCCAAAAATCCCCAGGGCGGGGTCCTGTAGATCGACGAAACCGCGGTCAATCTCACAATTCCACGATCTTGCAGAAGAGCCAGCGCCCGCCGGATGTTGGCCGCCTTGTCGCCGATATTGCTCCCGAGGCCGAGACCGATCGCGGTCAGTGGCCCGGTGCCTAAGTGGTCAGGCGCGGGCGATGGCATCGAAAACCTTGAAAGCGGCAACATGTTCGGCCGCGTCATGCACCCGGAAAATGGATGCGCCATGGAAAGCCGCCGTGAGATTGGCCGCGAGGGTCCCGATAAGATCGGCATCGATCGGGCCGGAAGCGAGCTCGCGAACCAGGGATTTTCGCGATACGCCGACGAGGATCGGCATGCCATAGTCCTTGAGTGCGAAAAGATTAGCTAAGGCTTGGAGATTTTGGGAACGGCTTTTGCCGAAACCGATACCAGGATCGAGAATGAGGTGGTTGCGCGCGATGCCCGCCTTCTCGGCGATATTCACGGACCGATCGAAGAAGCGGCGCATGTCCGCGACGATATCGAGCTCCGGATCGACGGCGTCTCGATTATGCATAACGACCACCGCCGCGCCAGTCTCGGCAATTGCGGCGGCCATGTCCGGGTCCTTTTGCAATCCCCATACGTCATTGACGACACTGACCCCGAGCGCCACGGCACGGCGCGCGACGTGCGCTTTGGATGTATCGATTGAAAACGGAACCTCGACGGATTTGATCAATTCTCCGAGGATGGGTTCAAGGCGCGCAAGCTCTTCTTCTACGGGGACCGGTGTGTGGCCGGGGCGTGTCGATTCTGCTCCGACATCAATGATATCGGCGCCCTCGTCCGCGAGTTTTTTTGCTTGCTTCAAGGCCGTGTCGAGGGAAGCAAATTTGCCTCCGTCGGAGAATGAGTCTGGGGTTACATTCAATATGCCCATGATGACCGACCTGGTGCCAAGAAGGGCCAGGAATTGGTCGCGCCGCTCGATCATGGATAAATGCCTAGACTGCTATATTCGGCCGGGCTTTTGGCGCACAAAATCTCAATGACCTTGATAGAGGAACGAAGAGCCGCGTTGCGCAGGCGACGATTGGCAACGACGTAGCTTTTAAGCTGGAAAGAAGATTTCTCCCTTCCCGAGGGCAGCCATGTCCCCCGCGAAGCGATAAAGCGGCCGGGCAAAAAGTCTTGCGGCGCCGGGGCTTTCGGGCCGCAACAGCCCTGCGAAGACGCCGGCGAAAGCCAGTTTGTGAGTCCCGCAATCGGTGAAGGTTGGCGCCAGCTCAGGCGGACGCGCGAGCGCGATTGTGCCCCTGCGCATAAGATAGCCGGGCATCTGGCCACAATTCCCAAGGACGATCAGCGTCCCCGCAATCATGCGGCTGCCGGGGTAATCTCCGGCAGAGCGCTCGACCACGATTGTTCCGCGGCGAAGCCTGTCGCCGGCGCGTTTCCCCACCGAGCCGCGCACAATTAAAAGCCCTCCACTCATGCCTTCCATTTCGCCGTCGAGCGGACCGCCCAGAAAGTCGCCGGCGTTGTTGCCTATTTCCAGCTTTCCGCCCGACATGCAAGAACCGGCGAAGGGGCCGCAATCGCCAACCACCGTGACGGTACCGCCGCTCATGTTGCGGCCGGTATTTTTCCCGCAATCGCCTTCAACGAGAATTTCGCCGCTCTTCATCTCATGCCCGACATTGTCGAGCCGAAGCGAGCCGCCCTCGAATCGGATCGATTGCGCGCTCCCGGCCCGGATCTTGAAAATATCCCCCACCGTGAGTTTTTCTCGGGTTGTCTGCAGTTCAATCTCGGCGATCTCATTCACCGATTTGCCCTCGATCTGGTTGGGTGTCAGCTGGCCGAGATCAAGCCGCTGGTCTGGCTCTTGTTTGAGAGTGAGGACAAGTGGCTTCACGGCAAGAGATCCTTCAGATGGAAATGGAACGGCCCGAGCTTTCCGCCGTAGTTTCCGGCGCCGACGCGCACCGCGCCATTGTCCGGTCCGAGCTCGATGACGGCCGCGAGTCCGGCGCGCATGGCGTCCGCGACGGCCTTTTCAGTCAATCCGTCGATGACGATTTCGAGCACGCAACCGATATCATCGTCGAGGCTGGTGGCGACCGCGCCGCGCAAGGTCGGGCAATAGGCATCGTTGGTGGAGGCCATCATCATCTTATATTTGGAGCCGACCTTGGAGCCCGACCGGACGACGCCGCCGGGGAAGGGCAGCACGACGCCTTCGACCTCATTCATCGCGTCCACCGCGAGTTCGGCGGCACGCATGGTGTTTTTCGGATCGGCGCCCATGAGAAGCAGATTGCCGCCGCCGACCGCGTTCTTGGTCAGGCCCGTCGTCGCCTCGCAGAGAAACTCGCCGTCCATGACCGGAACACGCCAGAAATGGCGGTTGCCGAATTTTTTGGAGATCTGCCAACCGTCGCCGAAATAGCGGATCGCGTCGCCAATCTGCAGCCTGTCCGTGCCGTGAAGATCGGCGAAGCAGGCCGATCCCGGCGAAGTCAGGACGCATTGGCCGACACGATTGACGAGCTGCGTCTGCAAAGTGTCGCTCGACATCGAAAACAGGAGAACCCGAACGCCGGGGCGGCCGTCCGGGGTGCTTTTCTCTGATACTTCGTGATCGATACCGGCTTCGGCACCGCAGCCGATGACGGAGGTGGCAAATCCGGTCATCGTGGTGGCCGCCTGCATGGCCCAGCGGCGATTGGGCGCGGTGATCAGGATCGCCGTGCCGCGCATTGGAAAGGCTTCGGCAAATGAATCGTCGATCCGAACGCCGTTCCTGCTTATCGGGCGCATGCGACCTCCTGAAATGGTTCTGCATGCGGCAGGATGTGCTCCTTGACCGCAAACGTACTGCGAGGGATACCGAAATGCCGGTCGTAGTAGCCGGCGAGACGGCGGTCCATCGCCTTGTCATAGCCTGGGTTCACTTTGAGAGCCTTGCCCCAACGATAATGGGTGACCCGTCCGTCACGCACGACGAGATCGCCATCCTTGAAGACCAGATGCGCAAACCGGAACATTTTGGCCAAATCCTTGCCGGGCGAATAGACGGCGACATCGGCGAGAGCGCCTTCGCCGAGGTGGCCGCGGTCTTTTAAGCCAAGCAGTTTTGCCGGCGAGGCGCGGGTCATGATGGCGATTTCATTATAGTCATATTCGCGCCCGATGGACGGCAAGGTCGTCATCGAAACCGCATCCTGCGGCAAGCGCGCGGTTGCCTCGGCGCGCGCATCGCGGCTCATGATCAGCGCAAAAATTTCGGGATAGGTCGTGAAGGGCGCGCCGTTCGGATGATCCGTGGTGAAAAAGACCTGCCATGGGTCATTGATGAGCAAGAACAGTTCCAGACCGCAAGCCCATTGCACCGCGTTGACGAAATCGCTCTCTCGATAGAGGTAGGGCACGATGCCGCCGCCATTGCCATCGCCATCGTGAATCACCGACTTCCTGGGCTTTGCCATGCCGGTGCTGTTGAACTGGCGCAGCACGTCGGCCGAGACCGTGACGGTCTGCCGGAACATGATCTGGCCCACGTCTATCGTAACATTCGGCGCGGCGTTGACGGCCGCTGCAAGCTCGGCGGAGGCGGAGGAAAAGCCCCGGTCGCCTTCGTCGCCATAGGCGTAGAATTGCAGATGCGCGAGATGCAAAGCCTGTCCCCGCGCCGCTTCGATCGTTGCGATCGCGGTGGAAACATTGCCTGGAATACCGAGATTATTGGCGTGCAAATGCAGCGGATGCGGAATCTTAAGATCGATCACCGCGCGTTGCAGGGCCTCGACGATCTGTCTTGAGGTCAGACCGTAGTAGGGCACGACGTCATCGAGACTGAACGCGCGTTCGTTATATTTGAACGCCGTCGCCCCGCCGGCATTGATGCATTTGACCCCAAGGCCATTGCTTGCAGAGACAGACGCGGCGACATAGTCCGCGACGGCGGCTTGCCCCTCGCCATCGCGCAGCAAGGACAGCAGAAAATCGTCATTGCCGAGGACCGTCAGCGTCCCCTTGTCGATGATCGGGATGTCCGAAAGCTCGAGATGCGCCTGGAGCGCTTGATGCGGAACGATGGCCGGCTCGATCACCGTGGTGAAGCCCATGGACGCATAGATGGTCCCGGTCTGATAGGTCGACCATCCGGCCGTGGAGAGCGGCAGGGCGGCGGGGGCCGGAGTGCGGGCCGGATGTTTTTCGGGGAGCAGAAGCCGGGCGCAATTCACATTGCCGCCCGCGATGTGGGAGTGAATATCGATCGCGCCGGCCATCACGATCTTGCCGGAGACGTCATGCACTTCGTCAGGGAGCTTGCCGCGCGGCTCCGCGACAATGCGCGCGTTCTCGATCCAAAGATCGGCGACTTCATCCCGTCCGTTCACGGGATCGACGATGCGGCCGCCTTTGAGAAGTATCAGCATTTAGGCGTCTCTCCCGATGTGTTGTGCAATTTGGCCGACTACGGCGGCAACCGAAAGCGCTTCACTGGTATGCGAGGCGTCCCGACCGACAATCGTCCCCGTTTCACGCGCAAACTCCGCCGCATCGTGATCTATCCCCGGCTGACCGATTTCGATTCGCACCTGCGGGACTCGCGCAAATTTGGTTTTTGGTGGAACTAGCGCGATGAGCGGAACCTGCTTCTTCCAACTCGGCACCTCGCGGCCGTAAGACGAGATCCACAAAGCGGCATCGGCCTCGCCGCTTTCGATCATGCGGTTTGTGTCGAAGCGCCAACTGTCATGCTCCGGATAGCCGCGCCCAAAGGATGTCCGCATGGGAAAGCCGGTCATCCAGCCCGACGTCTGTAAAACGCCGCCCGCATTATTCTCGGCGCCGAGCGGCAGACCCGTGAATCGCGTGGTCTTGTTGATGTCGGTGATGAGGCCGTACAGCATTTCAACTGAAAGACTATCGAGCATATCGCCGCCCCAGACAGCGACGCCGAAGCGAGCGTTCTTTAAGACTTCGGCAAATTCGTCGAGTTTGCGAAGCACGGCCTTGCCGGCATTGATGGGCTTGCCGGAGAAGCGAGCGCGCAAGGACGCAAGCGTCGCGTGCAGATTGGTGGTGTCGAGCGTTTCGATGGGGAACTTCTCGGCCTTCGCCGCGCTCCGGGAGGGGGCGATCCACAAGACCTTCCGCTTTTGGTGGGCAAGATCGAACGGCGGCATTTCGCCGGGCGAAAGCCGCTCCATCATTGCCGGCCAAATGCGCGTCAGATCATTGCCGATGAAAAGCAGAACGTCGGCCCGCAGCCGCGCCTCGCTCGGCGTGGTGAACATTAGGCCCGCTTGCCGCATGACGTCGAGGTCAGCAAAAATTCTGTCCGACTGCAAATGATCATAGGCGCCGCGCAGCCGCTCCATGAGCGAGATTGAAACGCGGGCGCCCGCAACGTCCGTTCCAAGCCCGGCTACGATGGGCATGCGCGCGCTGAGCAGGATTTCCGCCGATCGCTCGGCTGCCGCTTTGAGCGAAACCGGCTTGCCATCTATTTCGGCTTCACTCATCTCTCCTCCTGAAGCACGCAAGTGTTCTGCAAATGGCCGCGGCCGTCGTCACCCGGCATTTGGACGCTCACGGCTACGTCATGCGACCCATCGGTGCAAGACGGGGATTGAGTTTTTTTTCTGCGGAGCAGGTTTCGCAGGCTTCTGGCAAAGCGGACAATGACGAGAGATTCAAAAATTCGTCAGAGGCCAGCCGGTGGCCGTTTTTTCCCACAGACAGACCATGCGGGCTGCGGCCTTGACGAAAATCGCGTTCGAGCCGAATAAGGCTCAGCAGGAGGGCCCATGCCACACACGAACGGAATTCTGAAGAAAACACAGTTTGCGCCCGCCACCGCTTTGGGTTTGCGAGCAGCGTCGCCTTCTACGAGACGGCGGACCGATCGATTTGCCTACAAGGGGCGCCCGGCCGCCCGTCCAGCGGCTCCTCAGAAAGCGGCCCCCCGCCGCCGGATAAGAAATCCGCACCACCAGCCCCGGAATCCCCGAAGCCGTCGGAACCTCCAAAAAAGCCCGGAAAATGACCGAGGCGTTGAGCCAGCGACGGGAAATTGCGAGATAGCTGGCGGAAAACCTGCTGCGACCCTCGGGTTAGGCTTGGCGGACGCGCTCCGGTTCGTCATATTGGGTGAGTCCCGCCGTTAGCCGATTGTCTTGGCGTCGGCCGTCGCGTGTTTGAACGGGGCTTTTGGAATCTGTGGGCACCTCCCATATCCAATGAGTTCCCGGCAACGGCCGAAGAACCGGGGAGGGTTTTCATCATGGCCGGGAAGTTGCAAAGGCAGCTCGATGCACGTCATCGAAATCGATTTTTGTGACCCGGCCGAGGCTGCTTTTGCGCTTCGCGATCTGCCGTTCCTGACTTTTCTCGATAGCGCGATGGCGGACCCCAAGCTTGGCCGCTACAGTTTTATTGCCGCGGATCCCTTTGCGCGACTTGAAGCCGCAGAGGCCGGGAGCGGCTGGGCCGCACGCCTGAAGGCCGCTCTGGACAAATATAAGATCGCGCCTTCGCCTGGCTTGCCCCCGTTTCAGGGTGGCATCGCCGGTTTGTTTTCCTATGAGCTCGGCCGCAGTTTGGAAAATCTTCCGAAACCGGCGTTGAACGATCTCGCCTTTCCGGACCTTTCGCTCGGACTCTACGACGTGGTCGTTGCCTTCGACTTGAGCGAACGCCGCGGTTTTGTGCTTTCGACGGGTCTACCCGAGATGGAGCCGGCCGCGCAAATTCGGCGTGCCGTCGAGCGTGGGCGTAAATTCGAGGATTTGCTGCGCCGCGCTGGCACGGCGCCCAGGGACGGAAATACATCGCTTCTCGGCTGGCACAGCAATTTCACCCGCGCCGGATATGAGAGGGCGGTTGGCGAAGTGATCGAGCGCATCCTTGCCGGCGATATTTTTCAAGCGAACTTGTCGCAAAGATTTGAAGCTGCCGTTCCGGCGGATTTCGATCATTTCGGTTTCTACCGCCGCCTGCGTAAACGCAATCCAGCCCCTTTTGCGGCCTATCTCGAGCACGCCGATTTCGTCATCGCCTCGGCCTCCCCCGAGCGATTTCTCAGGGTTGCGGGCGATCGCGTCGAGACACGGCCGATCAAAGGCACGCGGCGGCGCTTCTCGGATGCCATTCTCGATTCATTGCAGGCGCGGGCGCTGACTGAAAGCCGCAAGGATCGCGCCGAAAACGTCATGATTGTCGATCTGTTGCGCAACGATCTCTCGAAAGTGTGTCAGCCCGGCTCGGTGCAGGTTCCGCAATTGTGCGGCCTTGAGACCTTTGCATCGGTGCATCATCTGGTCTCCTCGGTTGTTGGTCGCCTGAACGAGGGCATGGGCCCCATCGATGTCTTGGCGGCTGCGTTTCCCGGAGGCTCCATCACCGGCGCCCCCAAGCTTCGCGCGATGGAAATCATCACCGAATTGGAAGGCCATGCGCGGGGCCCTTACTGCGGCTGCATCGGCTACATCGGCTTCAACGGAACGATGGATACGAATATCGTCATCCGCACGGCAAGTTTTCGGGCCCGGACCTGCGTCGTGCAGGCGGGTGGCGGGATCGTCACGGCGTCCGATCCCGCGGCCGAATACGAAGAAACGCTCGACAAGGCGCGGGCCATTTTCGAGGCCTTCGGCACCAAGGAACTCGCCCGATGATCCTGGTCATCGACAACTATGATTCCTTCGTCCACACGGTCGCCAATTACCTCCGCGAACTCGGGGCTTCGCCGGTCGTCGTCCGCAACGACGCGGACCTCCCCGGCGAAATACCCGAAGCGATCGTAATTTCGCCGGGACCATGCACGCCGAACGAGGCGGGGGTCTCGATGCAGCTTGTGCGGGAATATTCCGGGCGCGTGCCGATCCTTGGGATTTGTCTTGGCCATCAATGCATCGGGCAAGTTTTCGGAGGGAAGGTTTTGCGGGCTCTGCGCCCGATGCACGGCGAAGCGAGCCTGGTACGCCACAAAGCATCGGGAATTCTGGCTGGCTTGCCGGATCCGCTTGGCGTTGGCCGCTATCATTCGCTGATCGTCGAGCTGGACGCCGGTGCCACCGAACTCGAGCCGACGGCCTGGTCGATCGAAGACGAGATCATGGCTCTCCAACATCGTGAGCATCCGACCTTCGGGGTGCAATTTCATCCCGAATCGATCCTTACGGACCATGGTCATCAAATGCTCCGCAATTTTCTCGGCCACATCCGGCCGCAATGATGCGGGTATGGCTGGACGGAGACATGGTGGCGCCGGAAGCGGCGCATATCTCGGTCATGGATCGCGGATTTCTGCTCGGGGACGGGGTGTTCGAAACCATCCTGGTCCATGGCGGTCGGGCCGTCGATCTGGAGGCCCATCTTGAGCGGCTGGCGTCGGGCCTCGGCGTCTTGGGCTTTGCAGGAGCCGTGGATCTTTCCAAGCTCCGTGCTGGGCTTGCGCATTATCTTGTGGCCGAGAGCGTCTCTTCCGCGGTGCTCCGCCTCACCGTGACCCGGGGAAGCGGTCCGCGTGGCCTCGTCCCGCCGGAGGCGCCGCGTCCGGCCATTCTGATGTCGCTCGCGCCGCCGCCGCCCAGGGAAACGCCACTGGCACTCCGTGTCGCGACGACGACGCGGCGCAACGAACTTTCGCCTTGCTCCCGGATCAAGGCGCTGCCCTATCTGGATAATCTTGTCGCGCTGCGGGAGGCGCGCGGGCAGGGCGCCGACGAGGCGCTGATGCTCAACACGCGCGGCACGATCGCTTGCGCCAGCGTCGCCAACCTGTTCGTCATTCGGGACGGGCGACTGGAAACCCCGCCGGTTTCCGACGGCGCCTTGCCGGGCACCATGCGGGCGTTGATGTTGCTGTTGGCCGCGTCGGCGGGGTTGGTTCCGGTCGAAACCTCGCTTCAGGCGGCCGACCTTGCTGCGGCGGATCAGGTTTTTCTGACAAATAGCGTTCGCGGTGCGATGGAAGCCGGATCCTGCAATGGCTTACCGCTTCAGCGGCGAGCAGGCGAGGCGTTGGAACGGCTGCGCGCGCTTGTTGCGACCCATCTCGGAACAGCTTGATGCGGTCTAGGTGGCCCCGTGGCGGACCGCTTTCATATTTTTCGAAAACATGCAAAGAGACCGGCAAGTTCATGAATAACGGCGCGATCCAGGTTCCATGCGGCATCTTTGCCGGATACGCCGGTCCCCGCGAGCTTGCTAACAACGGCCGCCAGGCAACGCCATTCGAGGAAATGCCAGAATGACATTGATGCTCGCGAGTGTAACCAGTCCGGCCGAGGCGGAGACGGTTTGGGCCCAGGGCGCCGACATCATCGATCTCAAGGACCCCAAAAATGGGGCACTCGGCGTCCTCGATGCGCATGTCGCCGCCGAGATCGTGCGTGCGATCGGCAAGCGCAAACCGGTGAGCGCAGCGGCCGGGACCGCATCGGATGCGCCGCACGCCGTCCTCGGCGCCGTCGCGGCTGCCGCCGCTTCGGGGGTCGATTACGTCAAGGTTGGTTTTTTATCGAAGAAAACCGACCACGATACGATCCGCGCGCTGGAGCCTCTCGCCAAAAACACCAAGCTGGTTGGCGTTCTTTTTGCTGATCGTCAGCCCGATCTGAATCTGTTGCGGCTGATGGCCCAACATGGCTTTGCCGGCGCCATGCTGGATACGGAGAAAAAGACGGCGGGCCGTCTTCTCGATCATATGGGCGTTGCCGAACTCGATCGGTTCGTCGCAAGGTGCCGAGAGGAAGGGCTGCTGTCTGGCCTTGCGGGATCGCTTGAAGCTCCCGATGTGCCGCGTCTGCTCCCGCTAGGGCCGAATTATCTCGGATTTCGCGGAAGCCTCTGCATCGGGCGATCGCGTGAGGCGGCGATCGATGCTGCGTCGGTCCGGATTATTCGGGACCTTATTCCTTTTGAAGCAGCGGGACTGAGCGTGGGCGATGAGCCGGGCGTCGATTGGCGCCTCCTGGGGCGGGGCTATGTTCTCCCCGACGAGCAATTCGTCGAGACCGATGTGGTCTTCGTACATGATCTCGTGCTCCCCTGCGAAATCGGCGCCTATGACTTCGAACGCGGTCGCAACCAGAACGTACGGTTCAATGTCGATGTGGATGTTCGACGCGCCCAACGCCGGTTGGACGACATGCGCGGCGTTTTTTCGTATGACGTCATCATTGATGCGATCAAAATCATTCTTGGCCGGGGCCATGTCGATTTGATCGAAACCCTCGCAGGCGATCTCGCGGATGAAATCCTGCGTCACCCAAGCGTGACGCGAGCTTGCGTTCGCATCGAAAAGCTCGACGTCGTCAACGGCATGGTCGGGGTCGAGATCAAACGCGAGCGCGTAGCGGAATCGGCAGTCGCCGATCAGCGTTTCCTGGGATTTCCCGGCAAAACTGGCAAGACGAGAAATCATTGAGCGAGACGATCGTCAAACTTGGCGGTAGCCTCGCGTCCTCTCCACTGCTTAAGGCCTGGCTCGAAGCCCTGGTGGCTTGGGGCGGGCCGCTTGTCCTGGTTCCGGGCGGCGGTCCCTTTGCGAGATGCGTACGCGCTGCACAGGAGCAATTGGGCTTTGCCGATTCGGCGGCCCACCGCATGGCGCTCCTGGCTATGGAACAATTCGCAACTGCGATCGCGGCCTATTCGGAGAAGTTCGCTTTGGCGGCCTCCCCCGCTGAAATCGCAAGCGCTTTGGACGCGCGCAAGATACCGGTCTGGCTGCCATCGGCGATGGTGCTTGGTGCATTGGATGTGTCCACATCCTGGGACATGACCTCGGATTCCCTCGCAGCCTGGTTAGCCGGAGCAATGCACGCGCGCCGTATCCTGCTGATCAAATCCTGCGATCCGGCGATGGTCTCGGTTGATGAAATTGCTGCCGCCAAAATTGTCGATCCACTGTTTCCATTTTTTGCCGCGCGAAGCCAAGCCGAAATCTGGTTGGCGGGCCCGGCGTCACTGCCTGGGGCTCTGCTGATATTGCAAAGTGGCGGAATGCCGGGCATAGCCATCGGCCAATCGCCAGCGCTGCAACCACAAGCGGCGGCCACGCGGACCGAACTTTAGATTGGGAGGAAAATGAGCAAAGTCGTCACGCCGCGCTGGGGTTGGGCGCTCACCGGTTCAGGGCACTTTTTCAACGAGTGCCTCGATCTCGTGCGTGAACTGGAGCATGTCGATCTGTTCGTCAGCAAAGCCGCCGCCGAGGTGCTTCGCATGTATAAGCAGAAGCTCGACATGCCGAAGTCGGCGCGGGTTTTTAAGGATTCGGCAGCGAGCTCCCCGCAGGTCGGCTATTTCTATCATGGGGTGTATCATACGCTCGTCGTGGCCCCGGCGACGTCGAATGCCGTCGCCAAATTCGTCTATGGCATATCAGATAATCTTGCGAGCAACGTGTTTGCGCAGGCGGGCAAATGCCGGGTTCCCACCATTGTTTTTGCCTGCGACACGGCGCCTGAGCTTGAGACGCGCGCGCCTGACGGCATGGTCAAGGTCTTTCCGCGGCGGATCGATCTGGAAAATTCCGAGAAGCTGAAAAGCTTCGAAGCAACCAGCGTGGCTGAAAGCTTGAGCGACCTACAAGCGTTTATTGCGCAGCGCCGGAGCGAATTGAAGGTGACATGAACGAACGCGTTCTGTTTCTCACCGGTCATCTCGCCTATCCGCGATTGGATAGGATTTTGAAGTCCATGGGAGAAACCCCGTTCAGCTGGGAAGTTCGCGATATCGGCGTCAAAGTGGCCGCCTTGATGACCGAAGCCATCATCACGCGCCGCTTGGCGCGGCCCGTCGATGCCGACCGCATTATTTTGCCTGGCCGCTGCCGCGCCGATCTTGCCAGGCTGTCGAGCGATCTCGGGGTTCCGGTTGCGCGCGGGCCCGATGAATTGAGCGATCTTCCGGCCTATCTGGGGCGCGGCGGACACATCAGGGATCTATCGGGTTTTTCAGTTCGAATTTTTGCTGAAATCGTCGATGCTTCCCTGCTTGCAGTTCCGGATTTGCTTGCCCGCGCGGCCGCGATGCAAAAATCCGGCGCCGACGTGATCGATGTCGGATGCCTCCCCGATACGCCGTTTCCGCATCTTGAAGAGTCCGTCAAGGCCCTCAAATCCGCGGGTCATCTGGTCAGTATCGATTCCGCCGATCCCGGTGAACTCGCCCGCGGGGCCAAGGCTGGCGCCGATTTTCTTCTGAGCCTTGATGAAACGACGCTCAATATAGCGGTAGGGTCAGCCGCGACGCCAGTCCTTGTGCCAAGACCGCATGGCGACCTCGACTCGCTGATCCGCGCCGCAGAACAAGCAGAGGCGTTGGGGCTTTCCTTTATTCTTGATCCTATTCTCGATCCTATCCAATTCGGCTTCACGGAATCGCTCCAGCGCTATGCCGAAGTGAGACGCCGTTTGCCTCATGCCGAGATCATGATGGGAAGCGGTAATCTCACGGAATTGACCGAGGCGGATTCGAGCGGCGTCACCGGCATGCTTCTGGGAGTTTGTTCGGAACTCAATATTCGCAACGTGCTGACGGTTCAGGTCAGTCCGTATACGAGGCGCACGATCCAGGAGCATGATGCAGCACGCCGTCTCATGTTTGCTGCGTCCGCCGACGGCGCCTTGCCCAAGGGCTATGGCGCCGGGCTTTTGCAGCTTCATGATCTGGCGCCCTATCCTTTGTCGAGTGAGGACATCGCCGAACTCGCGCGGGAAGTGCGGGACGTGAGCTTTCGGATCATGACAGCCACGGATGGTATTCACGTCTTCAACCGCGAAGGCCATTTCATCGCCAACGATGCGCTTTCCCTGTTTCCCAAACTCAACGTTGAAGCGGATGGTGCGCATGCGTTCTATCTGGGGACTGAGCTCGCCAAGGCCGAGATCGCCTTTGCGCTCGGCAAGCGCTACACCCAAGATGAACCGCTGGATTGGGGCTGCGCCGTGGATAAATTGCAAGAGGACACGGACCGTTTGCGCGAAGCCGGTCACACCTTGCGGAAAAAGCCCTGACATGATCCAACAATCACACGTGTGGGGGCAGGGAAATTCGGATTTCTCGCGGGGCGCCAACCGATGCCGATGATCCGCGAAACGATTGTCACGACGAGTAATCGCTCAGGCAGGACACACATTGCGCCGCTGGGTTTGACCGAGGACGGGCAGGGGTGGATCATTGCGCCGTTTCATCCCTCGACGACGCTCGACAATCTCGTGGACAATCCTTTCGCTGTCGCCAACTATACCGATAACGCGCGCATGTTCGCGGGCTTGGTCACGGGCCGGCATGACTGGCCGCTGGTGGCGGGCACAAAGGCGCCTGTGCCGCGCCTGGCCGGAGCACTCGCCCATGCAGAACTGAAAGTCACGCGGGTGGAGGAAGACCCGCAGCGGCCTCGATTCCACTGTGAGATTTTGCACAAAGAGCAGCATGCGCCTTTCGAGGGGTTTAATCGGGCGAGAAACGCGGTCCTTGAATTTGCCATTCTTGTCACGCGGCTGCATATCCTACCGCGCGAAAAAATTGATCGCGAGATCGCCTATCTCTCGATTGCTCTTGAGAAGACGGCGGGTCCCGAAGAGCGTGAGGCTTGGTCCTGGCTCATGCAAAAATACGAAGCCTTTTACGCTGGAAATTGAGCGGCCGCGACAAGGGCGACTGCCGCCGCCGGCGCGCAATCGGACGCTTTGTCCCTTGCGTGAGGCGTCACTTCTATCAAATCGGCAAATGCGACGAAGGGTCGGTCTAGCCTTCCGGCGAGCTTCTGAATGATACCGCGTCCAACGCCGGCACCGACGACGAGAGCTTCGGCGTCGATAAGACCGCGGGAAAGGACAAGACTTGCGGCGTCGAAGATGTCGCGCAATTGTATCTCCGCAAAGAACTGCGCAAGCCTGTCCCAAGCGGCATCATTGGCCTCGGCGCCATCGCGTCCGATCATGCGTGCCAGCCGCGCGCGCGACGCTTGCTTGGTTTTGTCGCGCCCATCTGCCGCATCCATTAGGTCGGCGCCTTCCGGCAATTGGTCGAGAATACGATAAATATCGGCGGTATTCGCGAACCATTCATTCATCAGCGGCGTCCATTGACCTGCAAAAGGCACTCGCTTCGGGCCTGCCATCAAGAAAGTCCGGGCGAGGCCGGTGTAGACCAGCTCTCCCTGGGTGAGACGTTCGGCATCGGTGTAGCCGCGACTTGCCGGCATGCCTTGCGCGACCGGAATAATGTCCGTCGTGGTTGAGCCCATGTCGACAAACAGCGCGGCATGTTTCGTCATGCCCGTCAGGGCCGCGCTCGCGTGCCAATTGGCGGAGGCGATATCCACCGCGTGCGCGGCGGTTGCTTCGGGACGGACAAAGCCCGCACGGCTTGCATAAAAAAATACATTTGCAGGGGCCAGCAGACGTTCCATGAGCGTGGCCAGACCCGCAACGCCTTCTGCGCGTGTTGCAAAGGCGTCGCATAATTCGCCCGTCATCGTGACGGCGTTGAGCGGAGCCGAGCCGATTTCCGCCCGAGCTTGCTGGTAGGCGCGTTCCAGCTCTTCAAGGCCCAGCCAGAGCGGAGATGCGATTTGCACCGCTTGCGTAATTATCCCATTTTCGGCACGGGCGGCCTTAAGATGCGCGCCGCCCACATCCCATCCGATAATCGTTTGCATTTGTCTGTGGAATATCCCGTTGATCCATGATCGAGCAGATCATGCCGGAGCGTGCGATGAAAGTCATTCCCGTGATCGATCTTAAAGGCGGCGTGGTCGTTCGAGCTCGTCAGGGCCTGCGCGAGAGCTATGCGCCGATCTCAACGTCGCTCGCGCGGACAAGCGGGCCCCTCGACGTCGTTGCCGGGTTGTTGGCGCTCTATCCTTTCGACACGATCTATGTTGCCGATCTCGATCGCATCGAATCGCACGGCAAGCGGAGGCCGACGCTCGATGATTTGCAAATTGCTTTTCCGGGCATCGATTTTTGGGTCGACGAGGGTGTGCGCGATGCCATCGAAGCCCGTTCTTGGCTCGATCGCAACCAAAATGCGCATCTTGTTCTGGGGACCGAGTCGCTCCTCAACAGCAAGGCGCTTGCCGAACTTGCCGGAGAGCGCCGGCTCGTTCTGTCCCTCGATTTTGGCAACCAAGGATTTCTGGGTCCGGAGGGAATTCTTGACCGGCCGGATCTGTGGCCTGCGCGGATCATTGTCATGACGCTGGCTCGGGTCGGCAGCGATGCGGGTCCCGACTTGGATCGGCTTGCCCAGGTCGCGGGGTGCGCGCCGAACGCCGGTCTTTTCGCGGCGGGCGGCCTTCGCGGCTCCTCGGATCTCAAGCGTCTTGAAAGCGCGGGAGTCCGAGGAGTCCTTGTTGCGTCGGCATTGCACGATGGCCGGCTGACCGGCGTCGACCTTGCAGCCGCGCGACAAGGGGCCCCAAAGGAAAAATAAAAGGGGCCAGGGCCCCTTTATGCTTTTGATCGAGCGACGATTTAATTCGGCGCGAAAGGATGTTTCGCAACATTGCGCTGCGCAACGACATAGGCCGGTGTCGGTTCGCCATTGACGGCGCGCGCGATCGACTCTTTGGTCGCTTGGTAGTTGAAGTCTTGAATCTTCTGGTTGTCCTTGGCGTCCCAATGGATGAACACGCCGACGCAGATGAACAGATTGTCGGCTTCCTTGACCGGGATGACGCCGGAGGCAACGCTGTCGGCAACGGCCTTGGCAACGCCGTGCTGAGCCGGACCGAACATCTGGACCGCCTGCGTCGCGTTCTTGATCGTCACCTTGTTGAAGAGGATGGTCGCTGGCTTTACGAGGAGATTGGGCGCTACCACGGCGAGCAATGTGGTAAAACCATCTTTGTTATTGGTCAGCGCGTTTGCGAAGGCAGTTTCCGCCGGGCTGCCGCGCGGTCCGATGATGAGGTCGATGTGAGCGACTTCATTACCGTCTCCGACGAGCGATTCGCCGACGAGGAGCCTATTGATTTTCGCCATGCTTAAAACCCCCATTGTTAAAACCTCCCTGAGGAAATTCGCTCCGAATTGCCGTCGAAGGAGCTCGACAAATGCAGACGAATATCCTTGTTGTCAACGTCCTACATTTGACGGGCCGGTTGAGCTGGATAGCAACGAAGATTTCCGCCGCCGGCGCACTCAACCATCATTGCGTCACTTGATCAAGATCCGAGTTAACCGATCGGCGAAAACCGTCGCAACGGTAAGGTCCGCACTGGTCCCCGGATTGAAACCGGAGGTCTTTAGCCACCGGTCGAAACTCAGGAGAATTGGCAGCGCATCCTCTGGATTTACATATGTCTTGAAGCTTTTATAGGCGTCCCTGGCCTCATTTTGCACGTGAGCGGCCGTTTCAAGACCATGCTTTCGGCTGATATGACTGTCGGGAAAGCTCGAAAGAAACGCGAGATAGACGTTCACGACCGGCCAGGGGGCCGTCCAATGCTTACCGAAAGCGTCAGCCAGCACGCCCATCCCTGTCGTGAATATGTCAGAAAAATCAGTTGTATACTGAAAAGCGATCCGGTCTCTGGGGGCGGCTTCTCGCATGGCCTCCAGGAGCGTGACATCCGCGGGTCCACGAACGTCGTGGCGCGGCGCCGTTCCGAGTCCCGCCGGCGAGGCGCGAAGAATGCCCCGGTAAGCGCCCGCCGCATCCGCGCGGGTGAGCCCAGCGAGAGTGGTTTTTAATCCCGTTTTCAGGTCCCCGCCTTTTTGCGCCGCAGCAGCAAGCGGAGCGCATAACAGAATGATGCCGAGATTGGTGTTCGTGCCAACTGCTTCAAATGTTGCCTCGACCGCTGAGCTGATGCGTGCGCCGACCGTTGCGGAGGGATCGATTAAGGCAGGGGCGGCGGCTTCGGCACTGCGCAAAAAATCATGGGCCGTCATGCCGTGTCCATCTGCAAAAATATGGACATTGCCGGGCTTTGGGGCTTCGATCTCGTCGCGGCAAGCGGCGATGAACGCCTCGGCGATTGCGTTCAACCGGCGGCCTCCGCCCTCGGCCGGCCGATCCTTGTCAAAAGATCGCCAGCAAGCTGGTCGGCGATGGAGAAGGGCGCCACCTTTTGTAGGCCGCGCCAGCCGGGCATGCTGTTGACCTCGAGGACGCTTGGGGAGTTGGTGGCGTCGCGAATAATGTCTACGCCGGCGAAGTCCGCCTTGACCGCCGCCGCCGCGCGCAGGGCAAGGTCGATCATTTCGGAGTCGGCTTCGAACCATTCCGGCCGCGCGCCGAGTTTGACGTTGGTGATCCAATGTTGTGCGTGGCGCGTCATCGCTGCGATCACTTTGCCATGCGAGACGAACAGCCGGATGTCGTGAAATCCATTGCGCTCCACCGCGACAAAACGCTGAAGATAATAGACCGACTCGACGGCGTCGAAGGCAGGAAGATCGTCCTCGCGGCGGATCAGTTTCAGTCCAAACCCTTGGGCGCCGAACAAGGGTTTAAGGACAAGCGGGCCTCGCCCGGCTTCGCGGCGCACGATCTGGCGAGCCGCCTGTTCCGATTGAACGGTCCAGGTCGGCGGGGTTGGAATGGAGTTGCGCGCAAGTGCGAAACTCGTGGCCGCCTTGTCGACACAGAGTTCGATCGTTCGCGCCGAGTTGACTACGGGCACGCCTATCGCGCCGAGACTGTGCAAGACCCCAAGGCGCAAGGTCACGCTCTCGAAGGTGCCGGAGCCGATCGCGCGCACGAAAACGGCATCCGGCAGTTCAGCGCCGAAGCCCGGAATAATGAGACCGCTCGGACGCTGTGTATCAAACCCGCATTGCGAGAGCCGGATAGGCACCGCCGTCGCGCCCGCGCGAGCAAAGGCGGCGGCCAAATCGCGCGCATGCCAATCGTAAAGATCGACGGCTATCGCGATTTTAGGCCCGCCAAGAGTCCCGCGCGCCGTCTGATATCTATCCGAAAGAGGCATCGAGCAGTGCTTGATCGATCTGGCCCGCATGGAACGTCTGGCCGGTATCCACAGCGGTCACGATCGCCCGCGCGGGGCTGAACAACATCGGATCGATGGAATAGAAATCGCCCTTGTAAGCCTTGAATACCTCGGCGAATGGTCGCCCATAATCGCGCGATGTCACGCTCGGAAGTTTTTCAGCCAGCGCCTTTGCATCTTCGGCGGGCCCGCTGACGAAAAGATGCGCTTGGCCGCCATAGATGATCGCATCATTGGTGCGTCCCATCGCCTGAATAAAGTCGGGATGCGGCGGCGAGAGCGGCGCGGAGGCAACGCCGTCGAGGATGCGGGACAGCGGAAATTTTAGCTCATGTGCTTTGTGCAGAGCGACTTCAAGCACCCGGGCAACGACCTGAATGCTGCCCGCGAGGCTTTGTGTCGGCGCGAAGATGAAGGTGAGATTTGCGGCCGGAACCCCGCAATCATGCGCCACTTTTTCCACGATTTCACGTGGCGGCGCGCGCTCGGACTCAAGGACAAGTGTCGCGCGTTTGGCGTGATCGCGATATTCCAATTCGGAAAACAGAGGTTCTTTGCGAGCAAGCGCGCGGCCGGGCCCGGAGCCAAGCGCGAAAAATGCCGATTTACCTTCACCATGCGACAGCGCCCAGCCCGCATATTGGCTGGCTAGACAGGCAACGACGGGATCGGCCGTGCGAACGCAAAGCTCGAAGGGCCACTTCGGATTGGTGCCGGTCGGCGCGAGTTCAACGCTTCCCATTCCGCCAAGGCAGATTTCGGCAACCCGCAGTCCCGCCTCGATTCCGCCGCGGGCATTCTTGCCGGCGTCGATGATGGTCTCGCCGGCTTCGCCTCGCGACACGGCAATCCGTAGCCGTCCTGCGTTGGCGAGCATGCGGTCGACGATTTCCCCGGTCAGTGTGTTGATACTGAGATCATGATTGCTCAAGATGCAGTTCCCTTCCCCATGATGCTTGTTTCGTTTGCAGCTGGTCCAGCTGATCGAGGATCAAATTGGTCCGATGGTCCATGAGCATGCGCGCGCGGCGCGCCTTTGCGGCGTGCGCCTTCACGGTGCACAGTGGATCATGCCGTCGCAATGCCGTCTGTGGTTTCTGGCGGTCCGAGCTCCAATAGGGCCAATCGACTGCCGGCATAGAGGCAATTGAGCGCCGAGCATAGGCTATTCCCGCAGCGGCGGCGCCATCGAATTTAAGCGGGCTTTTAGGCAGTTGCCCGCAACAGGCATCAAGATGGGCCTGAAACAGAAGTCCGTCGCGATCTTCGAAGATATCGAGCGTCGAGCCGGGCCGGGGATTGATTTCGATCAGCGTGAAACTGTCGCCTTCGACCAGAAAATCGATGCTGTTCAGGCCGCGAAGGCGGCAGGCGCAGGCTACGGTTTCGGCAAGCTTCGTCAACCGGCCTTCCAGATCTCCCGAAAGCTCGGCAGGGCGCAGGCTGCCGCCAAAGCGGAACGGCTCATCCTCTGTCGGCGTCGGCCATTGGCGGCTGGGTCCCAGGACTTGCGCATCGGCTCCGTTGCCGAGCAGCAGGATCGAGACCGGATGTCCCGGCGCAATTCGTTGAAAATAAGCGTTTTGCTGCCCCGGCTGCGAATGTTTGGCCGGCGCGATGTGACTTCCCCCAGATCCACCGATGCTTTTGACGAGCCAGTTTTCGCTGTCGCCCGGTAAAGACGGGCTGATCTCGGGATGCGGAATGTTCAGGGAGGCGCAAAGAGCCGCTAAAACCAGCGGATTCTTTACCCTTTGCACGACCTCGGCTGAATTGCCGAACAAAGTCCAGCGCCGCGCAAGTTCGTCGAGGAGCCCGATGCGATCCTCGAACCCGGCGCCATAGACGAGGCCGATCGGATCTGTTCCCTCGGCCAAGGTTTCGAGCGCTAAAAGCAAAGCGGCGCTCTCGAAACCGACTTCGAGATCGCCGGCCACAAGACGGCTCGCGGCGGCCAGGCTACGGGTGTCCAAGTCGTCGAAAAAATCAGCGACGAGGGGCCTGTAACCGGCGCGTCGCGCCGCCGCCGCCAAAGCTCGCCCAGAGGGCGCCGCGATAAGAATCGCAGCGCCTGGCTTAGGCAATTTCACGTGCGAGTGCGAAAGCGTCACGGAAATCGAGCGCAAGATGGGTGGATGACGTCGCCAAGCGCTGGAACAAACCCGATTCCGTCTTATACTTCACGTCGCCGATGGCGAGAGGCCCGATTCCGAGAATGCCGCCTGGCATTTCGACACCATTGTCCATGAGCTGCAGGCCCTCGACTCCCGCCGGAGGCACCGCATTGACGTCGGCGGCAATGAGGAGGGATTTCGCCGAGGCGAGAGCTTGCGCTGACAAGACTTGCTTGCCCGCAGCCGCCGCGCAAAACACGATCTCGGCGTCGACCAGCGCGTCCAACAGTTTTTCGGGCGTGCTCGCATCGACGGCGTGCAGGTGAACCCCGAACCTCTTCTTGATGTCATCCGCCTTGCCTTGAACGCGGGCGGCTCCATCATAACCGGCGAGCGTCACTTCGGCGCCTTCAAGCGCGGCAATGACGCCGGAGGCATAGCCAACCACGCCGGTCGCTCCGAAGATCAAAATCTTGGATTTGGCGAGATCCCGGCCTTTCTTTTTCTTCAGGACCTTCTCCACACAGGCGACCATGGCGGCGGCGGTCGTGAACGACCCAGCAGGATCGGCGAAAGAGGAAATCTCGAACGGCTTCAACAATGTCGCCTTCAGCCGCTCCATCATGTCGAGGGCGAGGCCGGCATCTTTTCCGGCGAAGAAAACGCATGTGCGGACGGCATCTCGCGGGGAACGCGAAAACATGGCGTCCTGAACCAGGGGCGTGACTTCGTCGAGCGTGACGCCCGTATACGGCGTGACGGAATCAAAACCGGCATCAAGCGCCATATTCACGTCGAACGGGCTCATGTGCTTCAACGGACTGAGCATGTGCAAAATGTTTTTCGTGGCCACGCATTTTCCCCTAGTTGACGGCTGCGAAGGAGTCACCCCTCACCAATGCGCCGTGATTAATTCCCTTACATATTGCGATGTCTAAACCCAAGGTTGCGACTTTTTCGTGCACGGATTTGCAGAGGTCGTGCGCCTGTCGTTCGTCGCGGGCGAAGGCGAAACCGGTTGGGCCCCATGAAGACTGGCCGGTTCCTGTTGCGCCATGCCTGCGAAGGTCCCTTATCACTTCTTCGACGGCCGCGCTCGCAAAAGGCGCTCCGCCTTGGACGGGCGCAAAATAACCGCCGATGATATCCTGGAGGCGTGCGATCGCGTCGCCGAAGGCCTCGATATCGCGTTCGGCAAGGGCGGGCAATATCTTGATCAAGACAAGCCGGCAGATTTCGGCCGCCGAACTCGCCTCGAAGGGTGCCAATGTGGCGAAGGCGTCGCGCTCTTTCGGGCCGTGAACGCCGGCAATTTTCGGATTAAGGACGAGAATAACCCGCCATTCCGTGGGAAAATCCATGCGGGCGATAATCGGAGGCGTCGTGGTCCGCTCGCCGCGCCCGCCGTCGACGACCAATCCGCCGCGCTCGAAAAGGCCGGCGCCGATCCCCGAGCGCGCGCCTCGTTGCAGCAAAAGAGCATCATCCGACGCATTCACGGGAATGCCCTCGAGCCGCCGCAGCGCCGCCCCGATCGCTAGCGCAAGCTGCGTTCCCGATCCAAGTCCGGCATGGGCCGGGATGGCGTCGTGGATCGTCAGGGCATAGGCCGAAGATAGCCCGAAATGGCGGGTCAGGAGTTCGAGATGGCGCGCGGCGCGGCCTGCTTCGCTGCCGTCGATGGTGGTTCCTGTCGCGGCACGACGAATCGTCAGCCGGGTGGACAAAGCGTCGATCGAGAGCCCAAGACCGCCGAAGCGGCGGCCGAGCCCCCCATTCATGTCGAGGAATCCAAGGTGGAGACGGGCCGCCGCCGTCACCGTGACGCTGTCGAACATGGCCTGATCTTCCCCGGAAAATTCCGCGCGCGCCTTAAGCATGGACAAAACGTGGCTCTGGCGCAATCGGACTGAGGGGAGGGTCGCGCGGATTGAGGGATGGAAATGATCCGATATTGAGACCAGCAGGGGGCGGGAGCCAAAAAGGGTCCCTCTCCCATTCGCCGCCGCAGCCAAGCTATGCGGGCGACGGGAGCTGATCTAGATTTTGGGGAGAAAAGCCCTTTTAGGCGTCATCCCCATGGGCAACCTCGTTGATATTGATCGTTCGCATGTTGGAAAAATCGATCGCAACAGGCTTGTTTTCTCGCGCGGCCATGATTTGAAGTGTCTTGATCACATGCTCAAGCCTACGATAGACTTCCTTATATTCATCCGTTGTCGTGGATAACCCAAGCGGCATCAGACAATATTCGATGATTTCGCGGGGCCGGTCTAGTTTGCTCATCTTCATCACTCCTGCGAGCGCTATTTTCTAGAATTAATCGATGAAAAGCAAACCCGCAATTGCAGCATCGGGGGACTGATTATCGCCCGATCACATGCAGGGCAGGGGTGGAACCGCTTTATCGTCCCGGTCAAGACCTCGCGAGCCTGGTTTTGAGCTCAACCGCCATATAAAGGGCCGACCGGGCGCCGAAGCTCCCAGCTTTATCAAACCCTAACTGCGGCCGAAAGACGCGATGGCGTTTTTGAAGCCTCTAGGAGCGAAAGAGAGGAACTTCTTGAGCCCAAGGGGTGGGAGATTTTGCTCCAACCGATTTAGCCGTTCGTATCCCCTCGAATGGATCGGCTGAGACCACCGTCATCAAGTCTGTGAATGCAAATATCGGCCTCAAGCCCGTTGGAGCGCGTCGTTACGCATGATGGAAGTACTCGACCTGGGGACCAAAGCACCCTAGTGTTCCTTGTCCAAGATTCCCGAGTAGATCTTGATACGACGCTGAGAAGCGACGGCGCTTTTTTGACAGAATCGGCGGATCATGGGCCGCTATCAAAGAACAGGAAGGGTTGGGGAGATGGCGGCTGAGAGTAATGTGGATACAATTGTTTTCGACCAGTTCTTTCCTGGCCAGCATAATGGCGTTCTGCTTGAAATCGGAGCCGCACGCCCGGACTTTTTATCCATCGGCGCCTCATTCCGCGCTCAGGGATGGCGGGTGATCAGCATCGAACCAAATCCCGCGTTTGCCAGTATCCATCGGTCACTCAATCACGAAATTTTGGAATTCGCATGTTCGGATACGGATGCCGATGACGTAGATTTTGTGGTTGCCGAGGCAGATGGCGATATTGAATATCAGGGCGAAAAAATAAGCGCTGAATCCTTCTCGTCGTTAGGCATTCGCGGGGACTTCGAAAAGCTCCTTTCAACTATGAAGGATCGATTCTCCACGCGGACGATAAAGGTTAAGACCAGGCGGCTCGATACAATTCTCGCGAACCTCGAAGACCTAAATAGGCTTGATGTTTTGGCCGTGGACGTCGAAGGCTGGGAGTTGGAGTGCCTGAAGGGATTTTCCTTTGGATCCCTAGCACCAAAGGTAGCTATAATCGAGAATCTCTTTCTTGATGTCGGCATAGTGGAATTCATGAAGGGGCATGGCTACGAACTGTGGCGGCGCCTCGAACCTAACGACATTTACCTCCGCGCCAATGCGGATTGATGTGCAGATCAATCAGGAAGGGGGATTGATCCATGATGAGCTTTACACCGAATTTCGAAGATGTGCTCCTTGAGCGTTGTTTCCGTAACGTTCCAGTAGGCTTCTATGTCGATATCGGCGCGCATCATCCAACCAATGCCTCAATCACCCGCTGGTTCTATGATCGGGGATGGTCAGGCATCAACGTCGAGCCAGGGGACGGTATTGAAGCATTAAGGGCGGACCGGCCTCGTGACATCAACCTTGAAGCCGCTGTGGCTGATTTCGAAGGGCAGACAACCTTTTATGTGCATAGCGGAAATACCGGCACCTCCACATTGTCCCAGTCGGTGCCGACGATCGTTGCCGAAAAGGCCGGCGAGATACAGGCGGTGACAGTCGAAGTAACAACTCTCCCCGCGATTTTGGATCGCTACGCCCAAGAGAAACACATCCACTTTTTAAAAATCGACGCGGAAGGTGCGGAAGACGCAATTGTTCGAACGGCAGACTGGTCTCGGCACCGGCCTGAGGTCGTCGTGATCGAGAGCACGGAGCCCTATACGAACATCAGGCGAAAAGAACCGTGGCAAGATGTGTTGAAAGAAAATCATTACAAATTCGCCTATTTTGATGGTGTGAATGATTTCTGGATTAGCTCGGAAAGCGATTACCTCACCAAGGAATTCAATGTACCCGTGAATGTGCTCGATTTTTTTTGTTCCTATGATCCGGAAGTTGTTTCATTGCGAGCGATGGTCGCCGAACGCGAAGCTCTGTTGGCGGCCGTGAACGCGGCTAAGAATGCGGCCACGGTCGCCGCGCCGGCAGCCGAAGTGACGCCGGCAAACGCAGCTGAAAATATTGGCCGCCGGTTGTGGAAGGCCCTTTGCAGCAAGCTGTAAGCAAGGGGATGGGGGCATTGGCGACCTGATGCGCGAGGCTGCGGAACGCTGCAGTAGGATGACCTGAGTCACGGGGGAGTTTATGTTTGGATATCGATGGTTTCGATCTGCGCTGCCGCCAGCAGAGGCGCCAGTAACCCCAACCAAGCCGCCAATCATTGTATCCAAGCCAATCGGCGTTGGCCCAGACGATATGGATCATTTCGCCTTAACCGACGGGTTCGAAGATCCGGTGCAATGGGAAAATACGATCCACCAAGCCTTCAAGGATGCAGAGGAGGATGAGGCTTTCGCTGACGTGCTGCGATGCAATTTCCTTGAAAAGGATCTTGGCGCTTCGTTTCAGCGATTCCAAGATTCCCGCGCGCCGGCGGCCATCTCCAAACTATTAGGCCGATTGGGAGTATCTTTAGAAGCGCCTATTGCTGACGTGGGATGCGGACGCGGCCATTTGGCGTTCGCCATAAATCGGCTCGGGCACAAGAACGTTACGGCGATGGATCCGAACAGCGAATGGTTTACCGGCACTGGCTATCTTAAATCGCGCTCGGATCACAATGTAAAAGTCGTCAATAGCTTAGATCACTGGCGCGACCACCACTGCACCTTTGACGCCGTCGTTTCATCTGGCACAGTACATCATTGGCAACATATTCCCCGCATAGCAATCGATCTGCGCCGGGTTATTAGGCCCGGTGGCTATTGGCTCATGATTTCGGAATATTTCGCTAACACGCCACGCGAATTCTTAACGGCTCTTAACAATCATCCTACTGCAACACGATATAATTCTTACGAATGGGCCTATCCCGCGTCAGCCTATGTTGATCTGGTGCAGACTTCAGGTTTCCTCTTAGCGGGTGTCATTCCCCACACCTATAACGGAAATGAATTTGCGAGTTACAGCGCGCCGAACGATCCTGGGGTTACAAAATGGGTCGACGAAAATCTTACCACGCCGCTTGGCACTGTTGAGGCGTTTTGGTCGGAAGTCGATGCATTGCGGAGGACAAACGCACCGAGTGTGTATTTATATCCGCAAGTCCTTATTTTTCAAAGGGTTGAAGTTTAGAGGACAGGGACACAGAAAAAAACGCGAGACTCACCTATCTTATGGCGCGCTCCTAGCGGTTTTTCCACGCCAATCTCGACACTCTATGGACAATTCGCTTACGCTACCAGTACCGCAGTCAGATGAAGGTTCAGAGGTAGATCAGAGGCCTTTCTTCATACACTAGCGAGACATCATATGATGGTCAGCAGACCGTACTCGTTTCCCACTGAAGACGTTGCCGAACCACTCTCCAAGCGACTGTTCTCGCGCAAGGGTGGAGCCGGCATGTCTGCGCTCATAGATCGTCTGAGCGAACATTGGCCAGCCTTGCACATGGCTTGGCTCGACCGGAGAACTTCTGACGGAGCAAGGGCTCTGGGTTTGCTCTTGCTGCGCGCGGCTCAGACGTCCGATCGGGACGACCTCTTGGGCTTGGATATACGTTTGCGTTCAGCGGGCTTCGGCGACTCGGACAGTGACGCGAATGTCTGTTCGAAAATCGGGCAGGCGCTTCTTGAAACACTGGCACGCGGCGATGCCGACAGCATATTCACGGCCGTTCAGGCCATGGCGCTACTCGACGACGGCGAAGTAGCTTTCTTTGCTAATTTGATCGCCGCCCCACTCTACCTTGAGAGAAAGCAATTCGACGAAGCGATTGCAGCAGCTAAGAGCAACCGGAGCGTGAGGCTATGTCCAACCAGTGAATACCTGCTCTTAAAAAGCGTGCGGGCGAAGGAGGAAAACGGCGTCGAAGTTCCGGGTGGCGATGTCTCCACTCATGATTTGTCCGATCGCTTCTGTGAGCATCCCTTCGGCACACTTTCTACAAATACGCTTCGTCAGGGAGGCCGCACGGGGTTTTTCGCATGCGTATGCGCGGCGACCTTGCCTTACCCTCTTTCCTACGCAGAGAACGATGTGACCATCGACGAGCTTTGGAATGGAGAAGATATCCAGGAGATAAGGCGCTCGATTCTCGACGGAGATTTCACTTATTGCAGCCGCACGATGTGTTCCTACATCGCCCAGGGAACGTTGCCCAAGCGCAACGAGATCACCGATCCATTCTTACGTGACGTCATCGACAATCATCGCACTGAAGTCGACAGAAAGCCGGCCCTGGTCACGCTCGGGCATGACCCGAGTTGCAACCTTGCTTGCCCCTCTTGCCGCTGCGAGGTCATAGCGGTCAAGAACGAGGAAAGAGAGAAGCTCGATGAGCTTTCGGAAAAACTTCTGTTGCCGCTTATTGCGGACTCTTCGGTCTCACTTACGGTGTCGTCGGACGGGGACGCTTTCGCCTCCAAGCACTATCGCCGTCTGATCCACAGCCTTGATGCGGAGCGCTATACCGGCGTGAAGTTGCAGCTTGTGACCAATGGTTTGCTGTTGACTCCGAAAGAGTGGGAGGCGCTCGGCAATGTTCAGAAATTGGTGAAGACCGTCACGGTTTCCATCGACGGCGCCCGCCAGGAGACCTATGAGGATTTGCGGCGTCCTGGAAAATGGAGCGTAATAACCCGCAACATGGAATTCCTAAGCCAATTGCGCCGAGAGGGTAAGATCGGCCTAGGCATCAATTTTGTCGTGCAAAAAAAGAATTTTGAGGAAATGGTTGAATTCGTCGAGCTTGGGAAGCAGTGGGATGTCCATTCGATAGTTTTTATTCGACTGCTCAGCATAGGCTCATTCTCCGCGGCGGCGTTTGAAGAAAATGATGTGAGTGATCCACGGCATCCCCTTCATTTTCGCCTGCTCGAAATTCTTCGTCATCCGGCTCTTCACGAACCACGTGTAAATCTTATGAGCCTAGCTCCCTTGCAAGCGGCGGCCGACGAGATGACGCAGTGTAGTCCAGAGATCAAGCAAGGTCTGTTTCGGCGCCTCAAGTCCGCCTTGGGCCTGAGCGCGTCCCGCGCTGCTTAGGGCTAATTGGATGGGCGTGCCGTGAGGGCCGCGCGGCCGAATGATCGAGCTTATGAGCCTAACGCGAGAGGACGATTGACCTGATCGCCACCCCAAGTTTGCGAACGTCGCCTTCCGGCTGAAATCCCGAACTCTCCAACCGTATGCGGAGGTTGGGAACACCAGTCAGATTGGGTAGCGGGATGGTCCGGTGGATTGGCTCTCCACGCACTTGGCCATGGAACATCTCCAGGCCGTTGACGAGGATGCGAAGGTCGGTCCCACCCGCTGGGGAAATGCCAAAAAGGCGGAAGGCCAAGGCGGTCGGCAATGTTTTCTGATTGAGCGGCACCTCCAATTCCGCAATCTCGCTCGTCCAGCGCAGCGGCGAATCGTCCACCTGCTCCAGCCCATACATTCCCGTTGTCACGACGCCGAGCGGTTCTTCCACACCGATCTCGATCCTCTTCGACCATGGACGCGATACGTCGACATCATCATTCCGTGCCGGCCGCAAAGGGGAGAAGATCGAAGGACGCCGGATGTGCCGCAGCGGCTGGGCTTTGACGTTCGTGATGAGCCGATGCCAGGCGTCGTTGCGCGAGGCGAGCAGACTCGCATACTCCTTTGTCAAGATGCGGCTCATCTCGTTGAGCCGCGGCTCGTCGCCAAGCAGACCGGCGGCGACATCTGCGGCCCCCTCCGCATTGTTCAAGGCGAATTGCGGAATAAGGTCATTAAACGTGACGCCCGATAGGGCGCCAGATGTGGCGAGGATTGGCGTGCCACGGGCCAGACATTGCATGACTTTCATCTTTGCTCCGAAATTGTTTTCAATCGGGGCGATGAAAAGATCACAACTATTGAACAGAAGGTTGAGCGTTGGCTCGTCGCAGCGCCCCATATAATCGATGTTATCGCGGTTCCAATGAGGCTGGATTTGATTGATCGATGTTCCGACAATGCGGATGCGTGCCTCGGGGCAGCGCTGCGCGAGGGCCGGTGCAAATTGCTCGGCCAGCCATTTCACCGCGAGGAAATTCGGATAATGGCCAATATTGCCGACGAAAAAGAGGTCTCGGTTGCAGGAATATCGCCATCGCTCCTGGCTCTCATCCAACACGGGTTCAAGGATTGCGGTATGTTCGCGAACCCGACGATCCGAGGGAAGATCGCCCTCGGAAAGAACAACCAACGCATCGCTGTTGCGGCAAACGGCTCGCTCGAAGCGAGCCAGTCGCCATTGCGCGAGGATTGAATCTGAGACACCGGCCCCCAGCCTTCCGGCACGGCGCATTTCTGCGTGAAACTCGGCTTCCTTGTTGAGCGTAATGGTGATGATTCGTACCGGCATCGAGAATACGGACCGGATGAACAGAGCCGACAATAGATAATCGATGACGACAATATCCGGCTTCAATTTATTCACGAGCGCGCAGAATTGCCGATCGACATCGGGGATCGCAAGCGCTTCAACTTCTAACATAAAGGGCCAACGCCCTGCGGGTCGCCAGTTCTTCGCAGACGTGCTGAGCTTGCGTGTCGCCCGCGGAAGAATTGGATGATGTTGAGCGCCGAGCGTATCAACGAACTTGCGCTCGCCTTGGGCTTGGCTCAGACTTCCGAACGTCGAGACGTGGAGCTCGGTCCCTTCACAAGCCGCCAGCCGCTGGGCATGGTGCCTGCAAACAATGGATCCGCCATGGTCCGGCTCCGCCAGACGAACGGAGGTAAAATAAAGGACTTTGACGGCTTGAGCAGACTTCATCTAGTTCGGCCCCCGCCGGAAATTTATTGTTCAGCGCGTCGCCGAGGGTGCGCCGCTAAGGATGACACTCATTTATTCTGGCTTATTCAGGAAATCGGCCCCGCTCATGAAATCCGAACCATTGCGCCAAAAAACTTTTAGCCTGACCCGAGACCATGTTCTCTATATTGCGGTTCTTCTCATATTCCTCGGCAGGGCTGGCTTTCTACTGACAAACAGTTTGTTAGAAGGTCGCCTTTCGTTTCCACCTCCTTATGACGATATCACCTATTTTGTCGATGCATTGCGTCGTTTGCGACTCTTCAACGAAGAGGGCACCGCGGCGCTGCTCCACGACCTCTATGCAACACCGGTCCACGCGCCGCTTTCTCTGCTCCTGGGTTTCCTCGGCTTCGGGCTTTTTGGGGCACGAGAATTTGCACCCTATCTGCTGAACGCCGTCGTGATTTCTATTTGTGTCGCAAGCCTCATCAAACTGAGTCGCATTGAATTGAGTCACGGAATCCTTATTGCGGCGATCGTTTCATTTTTACCCTTCAATGATTGGGCCATCACGTTTTTTCATCCCGACCTGTTGGCAGGCCTTATCACAGCCACGTTCTGCACGGCGCTGCTGGCGGGAAAGCTCTCATCCTACCAGAGCAAAACCGCCCTGTTGATGGGCGTATTTGCAGGCATTGGTATTTTAAGCAAACCAACCGCCTTCCCAGTTGTGCTTGCTCTCTATGGGACGACAGCTTTAACGATTCTTGCTTCCTACTACCTGGAATTGAAGCGTCAGAAGTCTGCTTTCCTAATAAATAGGAAGGCATTGTTCAATACAGTTTTGCTGACTGCGGCAGCCATCTGCGTGATCGCGCCCTATTTCCTGGTCAATGGCAAGCGTCTCTTGGCATATATTCATATGGCCTTGGTCGATCACCAAGTCGTCGCGGGCGTTGAAGGCTCGTTTTGGCATCAGGCGACTTATTATGCTATTAATATCAACTACTTCATGGGAGTGAGCGTCTTCGTTCTCGCCTTATGCTTGGTGTTTTTGTTTGCCGTCAACCTCAGCAGGAAAGAGGACACCGTCCGTATAATTGCGTCGTTGATTGTAATTGGAATAGTTGCATATATAATAACCTCGTTGCCAAAAGTTAAACTGACTATATTTGGATGCTACATTTATGGCATCGCGATAGCGCTTCTTATTGTTTCGCTTTCCGGCGTGGTCAAGTGGCTTGAGTTAAGATCGCTCAAAATTGCAAATATCCTTTTGGCATCCGCTTTCCTTTACATTGTTTATAATTACAAAGATATTCAGTATAGGCCAGACAAACGCTTGATTGTAGCAGAGAATTCTTATTATTCTGAAGTAAGTGCTATTCTTTTGCCTCGATTTGTTGACTCGTCCGTGCCGGCCAAGCCCGTCCCCCTCGTATTCCTTCTGTATCCCTGGCCGGTCCCGCCTGGCGTCTTCACGTTCAATCTCCTTCGAGGCGGTGTGAAACTCGATGAAATTGCAAATTTGAATTGGGCGACTGCCGATATTATCAAGCCTGATTTCGATACTTATGTTCGAACGTTTAACCGGGCGAATTTAATCATCATCCCGAGTGATGGCGCGATTACTGAGATGGCGGAGCACTATCCGGTCAACGCATTGGTCCCAGAACTCAACCGCTATTTGCGGGAGCGGACGGAGTTCCAATTGATCCACACCGTAGAAACATCCTACGGACAAATCTTTGTTTACCAACATGGCGATTAGCTGTCTCAACACGTGGATGCGGCCTCCATCCGACGCTTAGGGATCTTTTGGCGTGAAAACCAGAACGCCAGTCAATGACGAGGGGGCTATGGTGCCCAGGGGCGGAATCGAACCACCGACACTGCGATTTTCAGTCGCATGCTCTACCAACTGAGCTACCTGGGCGCTGCCGGGGCCAAGCTGGCCCGACGCAAGCCGGGTTATAGAGGAGCCTTCCGCCGATTGTCCAGCGTCCCTTTGATGTAAAACGAAGAGGGCCGTACCGCCGGCGGCGGCAGGCCAGGGTTTCGGCCCACCCCGACCGGAACCATTCGCGGGCTCCGTGGTTCTTTTCTGCAGGCTGCGCCCGCTGGCGAGAGGACTTTCATGCCTTCGACCCCATCGCAAAGCGCACGGTTCAACTGGCGGGAATTTTTGGCGAAATTCTTGTCAAAACCCGGGACGCAGCGCCCTCCAACGGCGATTAACACCGGCTCCCGCCAAAAAACCATGTCTTGCACACTGACGATCAACGGCGAAGATCACCGGTTGGTTTTGGATCCGCGGACTTCCTTGCTCGATGCCTTGCGCGAACATCTTGCTCTGACAGGTACGAAAAAGGGCTGCGATCACGGCCAATGCGGCGCCTGTACCGTGCATGTCGACGGCCGCAACGTGCTTTCCTGTCTGATTTTGGCAGTGGCAACGCAGGGTCACCCAATCACCACAATCGAAGGGCTCGCGGACTCGGACGGATCCCTGCATCCGATGCAGCAGGCGTTCATCGATCAGGATGCCTTGCAATGCGGCTATTGCACACCAGGCCAGATCATGTCCGCGATTGTCTGCGTCCAATCGGGTCAGGCCACATCTCCGGATGCCATCCGGGAATATATGAGCGGCAATCTATGCCGCTGCGCCGCCTATCCCAACATCGTCACCGCTATCCAGCAGGCTAAGGGAAAGATGGAGGTTCGCCCCTCCTTGGAGCATTAACATGCGGCCCTTCGAATATCTGACGGCACGGGAGGCGCCCGATGCCATCGCGGCGGTTTCAGAGATCGCGACGAGGGCGGACCTATCGCATGAGAATGCCACGGTACAATTTCTCGCCGGCGGCACAACACTCCTCGATCTGATGAAGCTCGATGTGATGCGCCCGGAATGCATCGTGGACATAAACCCTCTGGCGGACGGGGACCTCGGCCGCATGAGCGTTAGTGAACACGGCCTGCGGCTCGGCGCGCTCGTCCGCATGTCGGATGCCGCCGAGCATCCGGAGATCAAGCGCAATTATCCGGTTCTTTCGCAAAGCCTGCTGTTGGCGGCAAGCCCGCAATTGCGCAACATGGCAACGCTCGGCGGCAATCTGCTGCAACGAACGCGCTGTTCCTATTTCCGGGACATAAGCTATGAAGCCTGCAACAAGCGCCGCCCCGGCAGCGGATGCGCGGCGATGAACGGCTTCAATCGCAATCATGCCATCCTTGGCGGCAGCGAGGCCTGCATCGCGTCCTACCCGGGAGATTTTGCGCAAGCCCTGCTTGCACTCGATGCGAAGATCGAGGTGCTGGGGCCAAATGGTCCGCGTAGCATCCCGTTCGCGCAATTGCACAAACGTCCCGAAAGCACGCCCGAGGTGGAGACTTTGCTCGCGCCTGGCGAATTGATCGCCGCAATTGAGGTTCCCACCGGCGCCTCCACGAAGCGTTCCCTTTATCTCAAGATTCGTGACCGCGAATCTTATGAATTTGCGCTGGCTTCGGCCGCCGTGGCCATGGATCGCCAAGATGGTATCGTGCGGCACATACGGATCGCATTGGGGGGCGTCGCGACCGTGCCGTGGCGCGCCCGAGAGGCGGAAATGATCTTGACGGGCAGCGTCCTCGACGAGGCTTCGGCAGGCCGAGCGGCGGATGCCGCTTTCACCGGGGCACGGCCGCGCCTCCATAATGCGTTCAAGGTCGCGCTCGGCAAGGAGACGCTGATACGCGCTCTGCTTGAAGTGGCAAAGCTGGAGGACTGAACCGCATGGCTTCGACGTCTCAGCCAGAAGCCAATATGGGCCAGCCCACACCGCGGATTGATGCGGCCGCGAAGGTGACCGGCCGCGCAAAATACGCCGCTGATTTCGTACTCGACAATTTGGCCTATGCGGTCCTGGTGACCAGCACGATCGCTCTCGGATCGCTTGAGGAGATCGACTCTGTCGAGGCCCGTGCGGTCGACGGAGTTCTGGACATTTTCAGTCATCTGAATTGCGCGGGGAAACTGCATAAGCCGGCCATGTTCATGGGCAGAGGCTTCGCGTCGACGACCGTCCAGCCATTCGAGTCAAAAAAAATATGGCACGACAGCCAGATCGTGGCGATGGTCGTCGCCGAAACCTTCGAAGGCGCACGCGAGGCCGCGCGCAAGCTCAAGATTTCTTATCGCGCCGAACCGGCCGTGGCGGGGTTCGACTCAAAAGGGACCGAGACGATTGCCTTGGCCGAGTCCAAAAAGGACTACAACGATCCGGTTGTCGGCGACGCCGCGACGGCACTTTCCAAGGCCGAAGTGACGATCGACGTGGAATATGAGACGCCGACTCAGCATCATAATCCGATTGAACTCTATGCCACCACCTGTGTCTGGGATGGACCGAAGCTCACCATCTATGAGCCGAGCCAAACCGTCTCAGGGCTTCAATTCGGAATTGCTCAGGAGCTTGGCATCGATCCGGCCGATGTCCGGGTCATAAGCCCGTTTGTCGGAGGTGCCTTTGGCGGCAAGGCTGCCGTGACCCCGCGTAGCGCGTTGGTCGCCCTTGCCGCGCGCGCATTAGGGCGCCCGGTGAAACTGGTCGCGAGCCGCGATCAAGGATTCACGATTTCGACCTACCGCGCCGAGACGCGCCACCATGTTCAGCTCGGCGCGTCGCGCGATGGCAAACTGCAAGCGCTCTGGCATGAAGCGTTCGAGCTGACCTCGCGGGCCGATGATTATTATGTGGCTGGCACCGAAACGACCGCCCGTATCTATGCGGCACCAAACATATTCACCAAGGTCAATTTGGTCCGCGCCGACCGCAGCACGCCGGGTTTCATGCGCTCGCCGCTTGAAGTTCCCTACATGTTTGCGCTCGAAAGCGCGATGGACGAGCTTGCGGTGGCGCTGGACATGGATCCGGTGGAGCTGCGCCGTGTCAACGATACGATGACCGAGCCGATCAAGGGATTGCCCTTTTCGAGCCGCTCGCTGATGGCTTGCTTCGATGCTGCCGCGCATGCGTTCCACTGGACGCAGCGCGATCCAAGGCCGCGCTCCATGCGGGAGGGCGATTGGTTGGTCGGTCTTGGCTGTGCGACCGCATGCCATCCGGCTTTGATGGCGCCCGCGACCGTGCGCGTGACGCTGAGCGCGGAGGGCCGTGCGCTTGTTGAAACCGCGGCGCATGATTTGGGAACCGGCGCTTATACCGTGATCGGCCAAATCGCCGCGCAAAAACTTGGGCTTGATCTGTCTCGCGTCACGGTTCTGTTGGGGGATTCGAGCTTGCCGCCGGCGCCGGTCGCGGGAGGATCAATTACCACCGCGAGCGTCTGCAACGCGGTCGCGATCGCTTGCGATCATGTCCGTAACCATTTCGTATTGGGCCAGGAGGGAACCAATGACGGGGCCAATTTTGATCTCCGCGAGGGTCGGCTTGTCTTTGCAAGCGGTGAAACAGAAGAGCTGAGCGCGGCATTCGCCCGGCTCGGCGTCGACACGATCGAAGAGGTCGGGGAATTCGTTCCGCGTGGCAGCGCTCCGGAGGCGCTCGATAAATTGCGCAAAGGCAAGCCGCCGTTTGTCGGCGGCGCGATGGGCAAGGAAAATATCATGCTTGCCTTTGGCGCCGAATTCGTCGAGGTGCGCGTCCACGCGCGAACTAAGGAAGTGCGGGTCCCGCGTATTGTCGGGGCTTTCTCCGCCGGGCATATCGTCAACCCGCTGACAGCGCGGAGCCAACTGATGGGGGCGATGATCTGGGGCATAAGTTCGGCTCTGCACGAGTCAACCGAGATCGATGCCGCGCATGCACGCTACGTCAATAATAATCTTGCCGACTATCTTGTGCCGGTCAACGCGGACATCAAGGCGGTCGAGGTGATCTTCGTGCCTGAGAGGGACGATGTCATCAACCCGCTCGGCATCAAAGGACTTGCCGAACTTGCCAATGTCGGAACCTCGGCAGCCATTGCCAACGCGATTTACCATGCAACGGGAAGGCGCATTCGCAAATTACCGATCCGGATCGAACAATTGCTGGCCGAAACAGCCCATTAATTTGGCCGCTCAAGTCGATCGGTTTGCGCCACAAAATCGCAGATGCGGCCGATCGATATGGTGTCGAGAAGCAGCGGAGGGTGGCCCTGACCTTCGACAACATGGACCTCGGCGCCCGGATGTCTGCGCGCCATTTCCTTCAGAGTCTGCGCGGATAAAAGATCGGAATTGGCGCCCCTGAGGATCAGCATCGGCTTGCCGTTCAAGCCGTCGAATTGCGCCCAGAGGTCGGAAAGCGGCTGCTCGAGATCGAGGTTCTCAAGCGGTTTCATCAGATTCTTATCATAACGCAGGCCGATGCGTCCGACCGAATCGGTAAAGGTGATCTTTGCATAGGTCTCCCAGTCGGCCTCGCTGAGACCGCTGAACTGTTCGCTCATCATCCTCTTTAGGAGATCGACAGCGTCGGGGATCGAACGTGGCGTCGGCACTTTACCGACATAGCCGCGGATGCGGGCCATTCCCCGCGGCTCCAGCACCGGGCCAATATCATTGAGGACAACGGCGTGCACGGCCGTGGGTCGGGTTGCCGACAACGTCATCGTATGCAGGCCGCCGCGCGAAGTTCCGATGAAGGTTGCCAGCTCAATGCCCAAGGCGGTAAGAGCCGTCCGCACATCTTCGTTCTCAACTTCGAGGCTGTAATTCTTCCAGTTGGGATCATATTCCGAGAGGCCCCGGCCGCGATAATCGAGGGCAAGCACGCGTCGTTTTTGCCCCACGATTCCACCGGCCAAGGCGCTGGCCAAGGGACCGAAATCGGCGGCTGTGCGGGAGAGCCCAGGAAGGCATACGACCGGAATACCGGGATCCCTCATTGAGCCATAGTCTCGAATATGTAATTTCAAACCGTCCTGCGCGGACACAAATCGGCTTTGATAGGTAAGCTCTGCCAGGCTCATATCATCGTCCAACGCTCCGCTCGACAAATGGCGCGGCGGAAAGCAGCGATAAGTTACAGACAATCATCTGAAAACTGCACTGTCTACTACGCTCATCAACAATTTAAACAGCCGGACCTTAAATGGAAGCCGTTGGTGGGGCAGCGATGCAGGGGGGAGCGGTACAAGGATTTGGCTTCGACGCCAGATCAGGGAAGTCATGCGTGAGCCGTGGGTGAAACGGAACTGTTCGCTTGGCTATGAGGGGGTGGGAACGCGATCACAGCCGTTAAGCCGTTGGGTCAACTGGACGGACAGCTGACCCGTATATTTTGGTGGCTCCGCAGGCCCGCCACTAGAGCGCTTCCCGATCAGATGGAATCATCTGATCGAAAAAGAATCGCTCAAGTTCAACGAGTTGAAGCATGTTCTGATCGAAAAAGTCGGTCAATTTTTTCGGAACATGCTCTAAAGTTTGGCCTGCGCCTTCAGCAGGGCATCGGCCGAGACCGGCCCCGTCTCGCCAAAGCGGACCCGATAGACGCTGAGATTTTCCATCACGCGCTGGACGTAGTTGCGGGTCTCGGTAATGGGGATTCGTTCGATCCAGTCGATCGGATCAACGCCGGGCTTGGTCGGATCGCCATAGGCGTCGATCCATTGCTTAACCCGTTTTCCGCCGGCATTATAGGCAGCGAAGGTTAGAATATAGGAGCCGCGCTGCTCGGCCATGAGTTCACCAAGATGCCTGGCTGCGAGTTGCGCGTTGAAAGCGCCGTCATTGAGAAGCCGATCTGCATCGAAGGCGACACCGGCGCGCTGTGCGGTCCGTTTCGCTGTCGACAAAATCATCTGCATCAAACCTTTGGCGCCCGCCGAGGAGACCGCGGCCGTATTGAAGGCGCTCTCCTGCCGTGCGATCGAATAAATCATCGATGGCCCGGCGGAGTTTTGCAGGGGCTCGAACGCAGGCACGCCATAGTTCGGAAAGGCCAGCGTATCGATCGCCATGCCCCTCTGGCTGGTGATCTTGCCGACCGTCAGTGAAAGGTGAGCGTCGCGCTGCTGGGCCACGATGCTCGCAAGAGAGGCCACTTGGGTTTCATCGGCAAGATGGCGCGCCGCTTCGATGATAAGCGGAATCGCCAATTCCTTTTCCCCGGCGCCCAACAGCATTGCAACGACCTTGACCGAATCCTCGCGCTCGTCCCCCTTGGCCTCATCTGCAATGGTGCGGATCGGCAGGGTCGTTAGGCCTAGTTTCGCGCGGGCGAGTTGTCCGTAGTAGGCTGCCGCGTGAATCGCCGCCTTCTCATAGAAGGCGTTTGCGGTTACGAGGGCGTCGGACGCGGATGAAGCCTCGGCGGCACGGCCCTGCCAATAGGCGGCCCGCGCAAGCGACATCGGGGTCTCGGCGAGTTTGGTGAGGGCGGCAAAATGTTCCGCCGCGCGCGCGGGATCGTTAAGGAAGCGCAACGCAATCCAACCGGCGTGAAACTCCGCCTCGATGCGCATTTCGCGCGACTTCGCGGAGTGTTCCGCGCACAGCCGATAGGCGGTGGTGGCATCATTCTGGTCGAGGAGTTTGCGGGCCAGAAGGCGCCGTTCGATCCACCATTCATCGCCGTCGATGAGGAGAAGAGGGTCGCGCGGCGAAGCCAGCATCAGGTCTGCCGCCGCCTTGATCTTTTCGGAGTGACGCAATTTATGGATCAGCGCAAAAGTAAAACCGGGATCGGAGCGAAGGGCCGAAGGAACGGAGGCAATCAGCTTATCGCTGGCGGCGTCTTTAATGGCCGCGGCACGCGCCTTGGCGAGCGCCACGACATCGGGTCCGGCCTGGGCGGCGGCTACGAGAGCCCTCCCGACTTGCTCCTTGTAGAGCAACCGGTCGGCGCGATATTTATGGTCGGCTTTCTGTAAATAAGAACCGAAATCGGCCTTCAACCTCGCTTCGAGCCACGGGTTGAGATCGGCGTCACGCCATACGGCGCGGGCCAGCACGGCCGCCTCATCGGCTTGGCCATCGTCTTTCAACACCCTGGCAAGGGCGAGCTTACCTGCCGGCGTTTCAGGATTGACGCTGCTGAAATAGCTTTTGATGAGCGCATTGCTCTTGCGATCGCCTAACAGCGCTTCCTCGCTACGCTTCTTGAGCCAGTCTAGGGCGGGCCACGCCGGATGCGCCTGCATGAAAGCTTGCAACCGCTCAAATCCGGTCTCGCGCGGAAAATTGCGAAGCGCGATCCATTCCAGTGCCGTCTTGACGGTCTTGTCGGTCGCGGTTGCCGCCGCCGCGTCACCTTGCGCAAGTTGCCCGGTCTTATAAAAAGCAATCGCCTCAGCGAATCCGGTCAAGTCGCGGTCGGATGGCGAAACCAAATTCGGGGAGAAAAGTCCGTGTTGGGGCGCCGCGCGGGAAAGCGCGTTCTGGCCTCCCATGGAAACCGCGCCTTGCTGAGGGGCCGGGTCTTGGGCGTCAGGTTCGGGTTCCGATGGCACCAAGGCCGGCGCCGCAACTTCGAATCGAGCTTGAACGTGACGCGATCGCTCGCCTGCGACCCAGCCAGCAGCGAGCGCACAGCAGGCCATGACGCCTATTCCCGGCATGCGCCAGAAAAGGAATTGCCTTGCGAGCATGGTTCATCCAATCCTACAAAGCGACCGGAAAACGGATAAGCCTGATGGATTCTTCGTTAACAAAAGCGAAATAAAACCCCGTTTGGCACGAAGAAGCCGGCGATCTGGCTTATTGCTGGCCGGTCTCACAGACCGGTTGGGTCTTTTGAAAGAACCCTTTCCGGAAGCGGCTTCAGCGTCTATCTCTGGCGATGTGCCCTTGGATCGTCATTTCGGGCGCATTCATGTTTGTAATTGGGAGTTGGCCCGTAAATTACGGCGTCACTGGGGCAGCTTAGCGGAAAGGTAAGCGGGGCAATGGCAAAAAAGGCGGCTTTCAAGGGCTCTCTCACCGCGCTTGTCACGCCATTTCGAGAAGGTCGCTTCGACGAGGGTGGGTTCCGAGCCCTGGTCGATTGGCAGATCGTCAGCGGCACGCACGGCCTGGTCCCGGTTGGAACGACCGGGGAAAGTCCCACTTTGTCGCATGACGAGCACCGCAGGGTTGTCGCGGCCTGTATCAGCGAAGCCAAGGGGCGGGTGCCGGTGGTTGCCGGTGCCGGCTCCAACAATACGCAAGAGGCAATCGAACTTGCGTGTTTTGCCGAAGCTGACGGCGCCGACGGTCTGCTGGTCGTTACGCCCTATTACAACAAGCCGTCCCAGGAGGGTCTGTTTCAGCATTTCAAGGCTGTCAACGATGCCGTGGGCATACCGATCATCATTTACAATATTCCGCCGCGTTCGGTCGTCGACATGTCGATCGAGACGATGCAGCGCCTTTACGAATTGAAGAACATCGTGGGCGTCAAGGATGCCACCGGCAATCTGGCCCGGACGGCGCTGCAGCGCCATGCCTTGGGCCCGGACTTCATCCAGCTTTCGGGCGAGGACATGACCGCTCTGGCGGTGATGGCACATGGCGGCGATGGCTGCATTTCGGTGACCTCGAATGTCGCCCCCCAGCAATGCGCGCAGATGCAAGAAGCCTGTCTTGCCGGCGACTATGGGACAGCCTTGAAGCTCCATGATCGATTGACGCCGCTGCATGCCGCTTTGTTCGTCGATCCAAATCCGGCGGGCCCGAAATTCGCACTGTCGGTGCTGAAAAAGATTGGCGAAGAAGTGCGCCTTCCCATGCTGCCGGCCTCGGAAAAGGCGCGCGCCGCAATCAAAGCGGCGATGGTGCACGCGGGCCTTACCCATGGCTAAGGTGACCGCAGGTTTGCGCTGTGAAGCTATACTAAACCGAGATCCCCGGAGTGTTTTGCAGTGACCGTCAAGCCAGAGCGTCCGCGCAAGATCGCCGCGGAAAATCGGCGGGCGCGTTACGATTATGAAATCGGCGAAATTTTCGAGGCCGGCCTGATGCTGACGGGCACCGAGGTAAAATCCTTGCGCACCGGAAAGGCAACCATCGCGGAAAGCTATGCCAGCGTCGATAGGGCCGGAGAAGTTTATCTCATCAACGCCAATATTCCAGAATATTTGCAGGCCAATCGCTTCAATCATGAGCCGAAACGGCCGCGCAAGCTGCTCTTGAAAACGCGCGAGATCGCCAAACTTGCGCAAGGGACCGAACGCCAGGGGATGACGATCGTGCCGCTGAAAATCTATTTCAACGAAAAGGGCAGGGCGAAGTTAGAGATCGCGCTCGCGCGCGGCAAGCAATTGCACGATAAGCGCGAGACGGAGAAAAAGCGCGATTGGTCTCGCGAAAAGGGGCGGCTTTTACGAGAAAAAGGCTGAGGCAAGCCGACTGCAAGTTTTCATCTCTCAATCTGCTTGGCGTCCCATGTCCCACAATACCTTCGGCCATCTGTTTCGCGTGACGACTTTTGGCGAAAGCCATGGTCCCTCAATCGGCTGTGTGGTCGATGGCTGTCCGCCTTTGATCCCGCTTGAAGAGCACGAGATCCAATCCTTTCTGGAAAAGCGCCGTCCCGGCCTGACTCGGTTCACGACGCAACGCCAGGAGGCGGATCGGGTCAAAATCCTGTCCGGTGTTTTTCAGGGCGAACCAAGCACCGGCCAAGTGACGACGGGAACGCCCATCGCGCTTTTGATCGAGAACACCGACCAGCGCTCCAAAGACTACAATGACATCAAGGACACCTATCGGCCTGGCCACGCCGATTTCACCTACGACCTCAAATATGGAATTAGGGATCATCGCGGGGGTGGCCGTTCCTCAGCGCGGGAGACCGCCATGCGGGTCGCGGCGGGCGCGATCGCACGCAAGATCATCCACCGCGTGTTGATCCGCGGTGCCCTTGTGCAGATCGGTCCATACAAGATCGATCGCGCCAATTGGGACTGGGAAGAATGCTCCCGCAATCCCTTCTTCTGCCCCGATGCCAAGGCGGCGGAGCGTTTCGAAACCTATCTCGATTCCATTCGTAAGGCGGGGTCTTCCATCGGCGCGGTGATCGAGATCGTAGCGGAGAATGTGCCGCCCGGCTGGGGGGCGCCGATTTACGGCAAGCTCGACGCCGAACTCGCCAGCGCTTTGATGTCGATCAATGCGGTCAAAGGCGTCGAAATCGGCGCGGGATTCGCCGCCGCCGAACTTTCGGGCGAAGCCAATGCCGACGAAATACGTCTTGGCAATGATGGCGCGCCGCTGTTCTTGTCGAACCACGCGGGCGGGATCCTCGGCGGGATCTCCACCGGTCAGCCCGTCGTCGCGCGTTTCGCGGTGAAGCCGACGTCTTCGATCCTGCAGCCGCGCCGAACCATCGATCGTTTCGGCTCCGAGACCGAGATTATCACCAAGGGCCGTCATGATCCCTGTGTGGGGATACGCGCTGTTCCGGTTGGCGAAGCCATGGTCGCTTGCGTGCTCGCCGACCAATTTTTGCGGCACCGCGCTCAAATCGGGGGAGGGGGCACCGATCGCCCTACGACCTGGCCCTTTGGACATGAATGACCGGCATGTCACCGCCAGGCAGTGGCCGCCGGAGCGCCGATTGACGGCCGAAACGCCGCGGTGATGTGAAGCGCGGATTGGAAAACCGCTTCCATCGACGTTCAGCGGCTGGTCCAACCCCGGCATTTCGGACGCGAAATTCGTTGGCTTGTCCTGCTGCATTGATAAAACAGTTGCTCAAATGTCATGGCAATGCCAAATTTTTAGGTGGTACCGAGGCAAGGTGGCCTCGTGCCAAAGGCTCGACTGAGCCAAACGCCGGGCGCGAAGCGTCACGCGCGCGGCTTCGGATAAACGCCAGATAGGGAGGGTATGCCATGCTACCGATCAGCTCCGAGGGGGCCAGCTCGCGGTCTGTCCGTCTGCTTTCAGGTCACCGCTTGAAAATCGCAGCAGCGATTTTGATGTTAGGCGGGTTCAATGGTGTTGGAGGCGCTTACGCACAAACAAATCCGGACCCCGCAGCCTGTACTGAAAAATGCAAGGCTGAAGAAACCAAATGCCTTAATGCTCAAGGCTCGGAAGAAATGTGTGATTACGATTTAAAGATGTGTAAAAAGGAGTGCGGCGGCGATAGTAAATAATCGCGTCGCATTGCACCGCTCCCCATGTGGAGCATGTTTTAGGCGAGCGCCTCTCTTGGTTCGCAAAAACTTGGCGCTCCGCATGAAGCCCTTCGGCGTGTGGAAATAAACTAACCTCGCGTCGAACGGCCCTGCATTACCTTTAAAGTTCTGATACAAATACGCTCCATGACCGTGAAAGATAGGGAGCCTGCTCGCGTTCGCGCAAAAGAATTTTGCGCGCGCTATGGCCTCGATGTTCCGGTCCTACTCGCTCCGATGGCCGGCGCGTGTCCGGTGGCTTTGAGCGTGGCGGTTGCCAATGCCGGCGGAATGGGCGCGATGGGCGCCGTGTTGACGGCGCCGGAAGCTATTCTGGCATGGTCCGAAGAGTTCCGGCCAGAGCAGCGGGCCCTTCCAGATCAATTTGTGGATTCCCGATCCGCCGCCTGTGCGGAATGCGGACAATGAGGAAAAAATCCGGCGTTTCCTTGCCAACTGGGGCCCGGAGGTCCCGCCGGAGGCCGGCGATGCGAGGCCGCCCGATTTCTCCCAGCAATGCGTGGCCCTGCTGGAGGCGCGGCCCAAAATCGTGTCGTCGATCATGGGGATTTTTCCGCCCGAATTTGTGACCGCGTTCAAGGCGAAAGGGATTGGGTGGTTTGCCTGCGCGACAACCCTCTCCGAGGCTCTTGCCGCACAGGAAGCCGGCGCGGACGCGATTGTCGCGCAGGGCATCGAAGCGGGTGGCCATCGCGGAGCCTTCGATGCGGCGCTCGCCGAGCGGCAAAGTGTTGGTCTCTTCGCCTTGCTCCCACGCCTCGCCGACAAGCTCGCCATTCCGATCATAGCGGCTGGAGGCATTGGCGATGGGCGCGGCATCGCGGCGGCCCTGACTCTTGGCGCGTCGGCGGTTCAGATCGGCACTGCGTTTCTACGTTGCCAGGACTCCAACATCAATCCGGCATGGGCCCAGGCGCTTGCGGAATTGGAGCCGGAATCCACAGTGTTGACCCGCGCCTTCAGCGGGCGGCTTGGACGGGCGATTGACACCGCCTATCTTAGGGCAGTTGCCAAACTCGATACGCCACCGGCGCCATACCCGGTCCAGCGTGGCCTGACCCAGGCGATGCGGGAGCAGGCGCAGAAGGTAAACGACAAGGACCGGCTGCAGGCCTGGGCAGGGCAATCCGCGGCGATGGCGCGGACCGAACCCGCTGGGGATTTCGTGCGTCGGATCTGGAATGAGGCAATGGACTTAATAACTTAGGGTCGTACCCTCGCTTCTAGGATCAGTTTGGCATTGCCAAACAATGGTGGTGAAGCTAGTTAAATAGCAATAAACACTCTGGGCCTGTCTCTGCCGTGAAGCTCGACGATTGGCTTAAACTTAAGAATATCAGCCGGGCCGATTTTGCTCGGCGGACCGGGCTGTCGAAAGGCTCGATTTCGCAAATCTGTAACCAGGATTCGGCGTGGGTTTCGCGCGAGACGGCGCAGCTCATTTTGCGCGAGACGCGCGGCGCGGTGACGCCGAACGACTTTCTCGAATCAGGGATCAATAAGGAGGTTGCCTCAATGCCCAATACGGTCACCGAGGCGATCGAAGCGGTCGCGCGGGGTGAAATCGTTGTCGTCACCGACGACGACGATCGCGAGAATGAAGGCGATCTGATCTGCGCGGCCTCGCTTTGCACGCCGGAAAAAATGGCCTTCATAATCCGCAATTGCTGCGGCATCGTCTGTGCGCCGGTGACGGTGGCGGACGCAAGGCGATTGAATCTTCAGCCGATGGTGGCGGCCAATGATGCCCCGCACGGGACTGCTTTCACGGTTTCAGTTGACGTGCGGCACGGCCTGACCACGGGGATTTCCGCCGAGCAGCGCGGCAATACGGTGCGGGCCCTGGCCAACAGCAATATGGGGGCTGCCGATTTCGTGCGGCCAGGCCATGTGTTCCCGCTCATCGCGAAAGAGGGCGGGGTGCTTATGCGCTCGGGTCACACCGAGGCCGCAGTCGATCTCTGCCGTCTCGCGGGCCTGCCTCCTGTCGGCGTGATCTGCGAGCTTGCCAATGACGACGGAACGGTCATGGTCGGCGGGCAAATCGAGGCGTTTGCCTCGAAACACGGTCTCAAATGGATTTCGGTCGCCGATCTGATCGCCTATCGTCAGGCGAGGGAAAAAATTGTCGAGCGGGTGAATACCTTCCAAGTCATGGGCACGAGCGGTCCCTTGACCGGCTATGCCTATGTCACGCCCTATGATCAGGTGCAGCATTTCGCCTTCGTGCAAGGCGATATCGGCGATGGCCGCGACATTCCCACCCGGCTGCACCGTATCGACATCATCGCCGACGTCATCGCGGGCGGCGAGAATATCCAAAAAACCTTTGCGGCGTTTAAGAAATGTGGGCGCGGCGTTTTCATCTTTTTGCGCGATGGCACGGCGGGGGTGCCGGTCAATTCACCCGGAATACAGTCGCCGGATTCCGAAACCCTGCGCACAAAGGAATGGCGCGAAATCGGACTTGGCGCGCAGATCTTGCGGGACCTCGGAATCTCGTCGATCCGTCTGCGGACCTCGACACCGATGACCTATGTCGGCCTGTCAGGTTTTGGTATTGAAATCTCGTCAAGCGAAGGGCTGGATTAAGGGGCCATCATCTGAACCGTGCGCGATGAGATTGCGTTAGGCCCCGGCAAGCGCCGTGACATGGGCTGAGACTGACAGGGCCAGCCCTTCGAGATCGTAGCCGCCTTCCAACACCGAGACGATACGGCCGCGGGCATGCCGCGCGGCAATTTCCATCATTCGTTCCGTTGCATAGGCGAAATCGGCTTCAACCAAATAAAGACCGCCGAGAGGATCGCGGCGATGCGCATCGAACCCGGCCGAGATGACGATCAAATCCGGACAAAATGCCTCGATGCGAGGCAACAAGCGCGACTCCATTGCCTCGCGGAACATCACCCCATCGGCCCCCGCCGATAAGGGCGCATTGACGATATTATCATGATCTCCGCACTGCCCTAGAGCACCGGTGCCAGGAAATAGTGGCATTTGATGAGTCGAAGCATAGAGGACCGTCGAGTCGGACCAGAAAATTTCCTGCGTGCCATTGCCATGATGGACGTCGAAATCGAGGATCGCGACCCTCTCCGCACCGTGCACGGCCTGCGCATGGCGGGCTGCGATGGCCGCAGTGTTGAAAAAGCAAAATCCCATCGGTTGGGTGGTTTCGGCATGATGGCCGGGGGGACGCATCGCGACAAACGCATTTGACGCGGTTCCTCGCATCACCTCGTCGACGGCTGCCGTTACGCCCCCGACGCAATGCGTTATCGCTTGAAAGCTTTTCTCACTCATAACCGTATCGGCATCAAGATGGACCCGCCCGCCCGCGGGCGTCGCGGCCTCGATCGCATCGGCATAATTCTTGGGATGAACCCGTAAAATCGCGGCACGATCATTGCCAGGCGCGGAGGCTCGACGCAGCATCGAAAAGCGTTGCTGCCCGAGGATCTCATCGATCGCGCGGATACGATCGGGGCGTTCTGGATGATGCGGCCCGGTATCGTGATCGAGACTGGAGGAATGGCTTACAAAAAGCGTGGTCACAATGAAGGAACTCGCGATGTTTGTCGCCGAGACAGGCATAAATTTAAAGAGTCAACTCAAAATGCCTGATGCCCGTCGCGATATCACTTATGGCGTTGCGATCTGTCTGTCCAATCTTCTTGCTGCTGCGCAACAAACGCAAAGAGTCAGCCGCTATTCAAAAAAGCCAAGATTAAGACCGAACCAAAGCTGTGTGCCGTTCGTTCGGATCTGCGACAGTTGGTCTCACACGCCGTGTCAGTTATACTAAAACAAAAACAAGAATGCTGGGGGCGGAAATTGGTACGTAGTATACCGGAAGGCGTCGATAGTTTGCTGGCATGGCGCGCAGGCGGACGACTTTTGATGGGACGCGAGCGTGTCGCCCTTTTGGAAGCAGTGATTGAACACAAAAGCATCACCAAGGCGGCCGAGATGGCCGGGTTCAGTTACAAAACCGCTTGGGATGCCGTCAATGCAATCAACAATCTTCTGCCTCGCCCGGCTTTCATTACGCGGACGGGCGGTTCGCGCGGCGGCGGCGCCGAAGTCACAGACGAGGGCCGGCGACTCATAGCGGCCTTCCGCCGTCTCGAGGAAAAGCTCGGCCGAATTTCAACCGCCATCGCCGAGGAAGGTCTGGAGAAAGAACAGGACCTTTTGTTTTGGGGGCTCGGCGTCAAGCTTAGCGTCCGCAACGCGTTTCATTGCAAAATTGTGGAAATCCTGCCGGCGCCGGTGGATGTCGAAGTGAAGCTCGAAATTTCGCCGGGCTCCGTCTTGACCTCCGTTGTGACCAATACGGCCGTCCAGGAGCTTGGTCTCTCGCCCGGTCGATCCTGTGTTGCAATGGTCAATGCATCGTCGGTTATGCTGGCGCCCAACGAGACACCGCATATTTCCGCGCGCAATCGACTGGCGGGTACGGTCGTCAGTCGCGTCGATGATGAAGTGAATAGCGAAATTACCATTGATTTAGGGGGTGGCAAGACCATCGTTTCGGTCATCACGCGCGAGGGCGCGGACGATGTCGCGGCTATGCCCGGTGCGCAAGTTCTCGCGATCTTCAAGACGTCCCATGTTTTCTTGGCAAGTGATTGAGTGCCTCACGCGGCAGGACGTAAAATCCGCAGGGCTTTTGGCAGCCTAGTGTCGATCCAATCGCCGATGGCATCCTGCTTTTTATGAAATAGGATTCCAAGGCCGATGGTCAGGAGACCGATCCCCGACAAGGCGAACGAGAACAACAGACTGTCCTCGAAGATGGTGGAGGCCAGATGGCCCAGATAGATCGAGATGCCGATCGCTCCGAAAACCGCGTAGATGCGACGGTTGAGATAGACGCTCAGGAAAACCAAGCCGATATTGATCAGGCAATATAAGAATGCCAGCCACTCGCTCGTCGATTCATTCATGGTCAGGCTGCCCCAGAAGGCTGAGGCGCCGGCGAGATGCAACCAAAACCCGAAGCGCCGCTCGCGCCAAACGAGATCGATGAGCCAAGCGAGAGCCATCACAGCCAGTCCAAACCACAAGGTGACGTGACGTCGAAGTTCGAAGTCGGAGGGATCCGTGTGCGAAAAAAACGCCGCGAGGTCCATCGACATGAACCACACTGCGACGGCGGCCACCATGGTGATGAAAGGGAAGGGATAGAAGACAAGCGCTAAGACCGCGGCAATAATTGTCGCGAGCTCCATATAGAGCCAGCTTCCGTTGATATAAGGAAAGAAATCCTTGTATTCTCCTGGCCTCGGCAACGCGTCGTTCCACAGTTGCAGATAGTCCTGAATGCCGTAAACGGCCATCGGTGTCATCGCGACGGCGACGGCGATGGCAAGGCCGCCCGGCGTGCGCAATCCCTTTCGCCAGAGATAGCTGCCCAACAGGACAAAAATAACGGCATAAATGATTGCGGTGGCGGTCAGGGCCGACCCGCCCATGCGATTGAAGGCCTCGGTCGTAAATAGCCCCATCGCCGACATGATGATGAGGGCGCCGGCGTACCAAAGAACATGGGTGAGATCGAAGCGAACCGCCGTTGCCTGGTCAGCAACAGGAAGGTCTTCCGCCGTCAGGCTTCGGGCGCGTGTTTGCAAGAAAACGCAAAGCTGATTGTAGTCACTGTCGTTCAAGACGCCGGCATCGCGGGCGGCGGCGAGATCCTCTTCCGAAAAACTATGCGGCATCCGACCTCTCGCCTCCCAGATCACGATGATTTTGGATTGCCTCAATCCAAAATCATCGTGATCGATTCCAAAAGCTTAGAGCGGGATGCGGGCGGAAAACCGGCTTCCATTTTTCCTCATCCCACTCTAGCGCGTCGTCAACAGCTCTATCATGGCAAGGACGCGTGTTTGTGCGGCCGGACACCAGGGCGACGGCTGAGGAGGTTCTTGGGCGGCCGCGTCGATTTACCTGACGTGTCTACGGTAATGCGCGCGATGATAGTGTCTGTGGCCTCGCATGCCCCAACTCGACGCAATGGACGGTCCGGCCGTATAGCCCACGATGCCGCCTGCGACCAAGCCAACCGGGCCGGCGACCACGGCGCCGGCGAGCGCCCCCAGAGCTCCGTCTCCCAGCCTTTCCTGCGCCTGCGCCGAGACCGTCGCACAAGATATGCCGGCGATTGCAACCAAGACTGCAAGCGTTTTGTTCATATTCATCCCTCCAGAACGCAGCCATCCGAGGATGCCATGCGGAGCCGATTCATCGCCCTCATTCGTGAAAAAAGTGAGAAGAACTCGCGTTCTTTCCTGGGCGCGAGCGCAAGGATTGGCGATTTGCCCCGATATCGAAGCAAGCGTGACAGCCGCTTGGGCGGCTCAAGCCCGGCTGCGGATTAGCCCCCGTAACATTGCGCACTTTACTGAGCAGGACGGATAAAAAGTGGCTTATTTGGGGGATGCGGAGCGACCTGACCCATGTCATTTAACGGTAACATTAGAAACCTTAGCGCCTCGGCTGGGCGCGGTCTTGGCGCGGATTGATCTCTCGCTGGCAAGACGAAAAATTATTTTGGAGTCAAGATCAATGGGTAAGGTCGTTGCTTTCAGGTCAATCTTGGATGTCGAGCGAGTGAGACCCGCGCCAGACGAATGCGGTACGGTCGTCACTTTCACAGGCATGTGGTACGACCGCCCTACGGATGAAAACATGGACGCCCATCCAGCTCTGCCGGAAAAATCGCTCGGTAGAAGGCGTTTTTCTGGACAGTTGTCCCGCTTCCTCAGGTTGCGTGCGCGTTGAAGCACGCTTGAACGGCACCACTACTCGTCGTTTTCGCTGGTCAGATCTTCGACCTTGATAGCTGCGGCCGGGTCGCCCATCGCCCCGGCGTTTCGTAGCCGCACGCCGGCGCCGCCGCCGTTTTCAGGAATGAACTCGACGCCGGCTCGTTCAAGTGCGGACCGAAGCGCGTGAATCATGGCTCCGGCATGGGGCAGGCCGCTTTCAAATTCGGCGATCGTTGAAGGTTCAAGCCTTGCTTTCTCCGCAAGCTTTTGCGCGGGCCAGCCGAGGAGCGCACGCGCCGCCCGGCATTGAGCGGGAGTCAATTCCGGCATTTCATCCTTCTTTTCGTTTCTGCCTTGCTCTTGAGATCGGCGGTCAAATATGCACCTTTAACTCGTCGTATCGTTTAACCCGATAGATCAGGAATGAGACAATCCAAGCCAAGACAAAAATGCCGATGATGACGAATCCGATGACTCCAAAATTGTCGTTCAGCCTGCCTATGAATTCCCAGAAAGAGCCCTCCAAACCAAGCTTGCCGCCGATGAGGCCGAGCGCTTCAATCCCACCGACCGCCAACGCCACAAGTACCGAGACGAAGGTGATGGTCATGTTGTAATAGAGCTTGCGGATAGGCTTGATAAATGCCCAGCCGTAGGCACCCAGCATGAGAATGCTATCGCTTGTATCGATCAACATCATGCCGACTGTGAACAGCGCCGGAAACACCAGAATCGACCAGACCGGCAATCCCTTGGACGCCTCCGCCGCCGAGATGCCCAGCAAGCCGATTTCCGTGGCGGTGTCGAAACCGAGGGCAAACAGAAACCCAAGCGGATACATGTGCCAGCTTTGGCCGATGACTTGAAATAGCGGTCGAAAAATCCGGACCAGAAACCCTTGTCCCGCGAACAACAGGTTCAGATCATCGTCGGCATAGCGGCCACCGGCCTTGACATGCTGGAACGCTCTGAAAACATCCGCCAGGATGATGATGTTGATGATCGCGATTACCAATAGGAAGCTGGCCGAGACAAGAGTTCCGACGACCCCACCCATCGTATGGAATGCCTCGAACCGATCCTTGAAGGCGGCTGCGCCCGCCGCGACGGCCACCGACGCAAGGACCACGATCGTCGAATGACCAGCCGAGAAAAAGAGGCCGACGGTCACTGGCGTCTTGCCTTCCTGCATGAGCTTACGGGTGACATTGTCGATGGCGGCAATATGATCGACGTCGACAGCGTGCCTAAGGCCGAAGCTGAAGGCCAGCAAGGAGGTCCCAAGGAGGACAGGGAAATTATGAAAGGAGACGAAGGCCCAAGCCCAAACGGCCATGGTCGCGCAGGTGAGAAAGATATATATGGCGACAATCTTGCCGAGCAAGGATCGGCGTCCGGGCTTTAAGATCTGTTGCAGAAAGTGGAGCATGATCCAACCCTTCGCCGCTTCCTTCAGGCAGGTCTGATAAACCCCCGCACTGCCGCCGGCATAAGCCCAGAGTAAATCTGCAACGTTCGGAAGGACGAAAAAGTTCTGCTCCCTTGTCGTTCAGTTGAACGCTTCCTCACGCGCTCTTGCGGATTCCTGGCGGAGCCAAGCATACCAGGTATCGAGCCCTTCGCCCGTGCGAGCAGAAACCTGCAGAACGAGAATCTCCGGATTGACCTGCCTCGCGTTCGCGATCACCCGCGCGACGTCGAAATCAAGATGGGGCAGGAGGTCCGTCTTGTTCAAAATCATGACCTTCGCGGCTCGAAACATGTGCGGGTATTTGAGCGGTTTGTCTTCACCTTCGGTCACCGACAGGATGACGACTTTGGCACGCTCGCCAAGGTCGAACAGCGCCGGGCAGACCAGATTGCCAACATTCTCGATCAGGATGACGGCGCCGGTTGTGGGTTTTAGTTCGGCTATTCCGCGAGCGACCATGTCCGCCTCGAGGTGACAGCCGGCGCCTGTGTTGACCTGGACGACGGGAGCACCTGCCGCCAAAATGCGCTCACCATCGCTCGAGGTTGCTTGATCCCCCTCGATGACGGATAGGCGCAGCTCGTCGCGAAGATCGCGAATTGTTCGTTCGAGCAGAGTCGTTTTCCCCGCGCCCGGCGCGCTCACGAGATTGAGGACCAAAATCTCCCGACCGGCAAACCACGCGCGGTTTTTGGCAGCCAAGGCATCGTTCTTTGCCAGAATGCGCAGATCGAGGTTGACTTCGGTGCCCGGACGATTTCGGTCATGGTCCTCGGTATGGTGGTGAGGCCCCTCATGAACGTGACCATGATCGTGGGTCTTATCCCGACCGGCAACATCGCCGTGCGTATGGGGATGCTGATGATCGTGCTCGTGGCCGTCCTCATGGCGATGCGGCGGCGGGTCGCGCATAATTGAGGATGAGACGCCGGTTTGAAGATTGTGGATCGTCGCCGTCATCTCGGTTTCGCATCCGCAGGTCGCACACATCAGGCAGCCTCCTCAAGTTCCATGCTCTTGATCTTCAGTTCTTCGCCCTGAAGGCGCTGAAAGCGCAGCGCGCCGCATTCACACGCAGCGTAAAGCGTTGGCGTGGTGAATTCTGCGCCACATTCCAAGCAGCGGGCACGCCCTTCTATCATCCGGATGTCGAGGGTCGCACCCTCAAGCATCGTTCCTTCGACCACCATGTCGAAGCAAAAGGCAATTGCCTCTGTCATAACACCCGACAGCGCCCCGACCTCCAGCGTGACCCGTTTGACCCGTCTGTTTCCCGCCGCGTTGCTCACGAGCTCAACCAGATTGGATGTGATGGCCAGTTCATGCATGATGATCCACTCAACAGATGCGCGGCAATTGTTCGCCGACCAACATATCGACGATGCGTCGGCCACCAAACGCCGTGCGCATGGTGACCCGGCCTGCCTCTCCTTGGCAGACCCGTCCGATCGCACTCGCAGCGGACCCGAGCGGATGCGCGCGCATCGCGGCGAGCGCGCGATCGGCCTCCGCCGCCGGTACGATCGCGGCAATTTTCCCTTCATTGGCGAGATAGAGCGGATCGAGACCCAATATTTCGCAAAAGCCCCGGACATCCTCGCGGATCGGTGTCCTCGACTCTTCGATTTCGATCGCAACCCCAGAGGCATGCGCAATCTCGTTAAGGACGGTGGCTAATCCGCCGCGCGTGGCATCGCGAAGGCAGCGAACCCCGGGGGCCGCGACCAGCAATCGATCAACGAGGTCGTGCAGGGCGGCGCAGTCGCTCTCAATCGCCGCATCGAGGGCCATGTCGCCGCGCGCCGTGAGGATAGCGGCACCATGGTCGCCCAGGAGCCCATTCACCAGCACAATGTCACCCGGCTGAGCGAGATGCGCGCCGAGCTCAAGGCCTTGGCGGATCACACCCACCCCTGTCGTCGTGATGAAAAGCTTGTCGCACGCACCCTTTTGGACGACTTTGGTGTCTCCGGTCACGATCTGAACGCCTGCATCACGTGCGGTCTTCGCCATGGAGAGAGCGATCTGACGGATGAGATCGATGGCTACCCCTTCTTCAACGATGACGGCGCAGGCCATGTAAAGGGGCAATGCCCCTCCGACAGCCAGGTCGTTGATCGTGCCGCAAATCGCGAGTTTGCCAATGTCGCCGCCGGGAAAGCACAGCGGATCGACAACGAAGGAATCCGTCGTGAAGGCAAGCCTGTCGCCGTGCGAGGCGAGGGCTGCGAGATCGAGGCGGGCCTGATCCTCCAGCGGGGCCAATGCAGGATTGTCGAAGGCCGAAACGAAAACATCGTCGATCAGATCCTTCATGGCCTTACCGCCGCCGCCATGGGCAAGGGTCACGGTCGGAACGTGCACTTTGCCAAGCGGTCGCGCACGAGGCAAGGAGAGCATATTCATGCGGCGACCCCCGCTTTCTTTGCGGTTGCTTGTTTGATGCCTCCATATTGGAAATAAGCGGCGCAAGCGCCTTCGGAGGAGACCATGAGGGCCCCAAGCGGGGCCTCTGGTGTGCAGGCCGATCCGAAGACTTTGCACTGCCAGGGCTTGATGACCCCTTTCAAAACCTCGCCGCACTGGCAGGATTTGGGATCCGCGATCTTTGCATTGGGGATTGCGAACCGCCGTTCGGCATCGAAGCGCGCATAGGCGTCTCGGAGGGTCACTCCAGAATGGTCGATCGATCCGAGCCCTCGCCATTCGAAGAAGGCGCGCAGCTCATAGACTCGTGAAACGGCCGCGAGCGCAGGGCCGTTTCCGGCTTCCGGCACGACACGCTCATATTGATTTTCAATTTCGCACCGGCCTTCCTGGATTTGTTTCAGTACCATCCAGATCGATTGCAGAATATCGAGTGGTTCGAAGCCGGCGATGACCATGGGCTTGCGATAATATTTTGAAATAAATGCAAAGGGCTCGGTGCCAATCACCATGGAGACATGGCCAGGACCAAGAAACCCGGCAAGTTGTAGATCCGGGCTGTCGAGAATGGCCTTGATCGTCGGCACGATGGTGATGTGATTGCAGAATACGGAAAAGTTTTGGATCCCCTCGCGTTCCGCCTGTAGGATCGTTAGTGCGGTCGAAGGCATTGTCGTCTCAAAACCGATGCCGAAAAAGACGACTTCCCGCGTCGGATTGTTTCGTGCCAGCGCCAGCGCATCCATCGGCGAATAGACCATGCGGACGTCGGCACCCTCGGCCTTCGCTTGCAGTAGGCTTTTTTGGGAGCCCGGAACGCGCATCGCGTCGCCGAATGTCGCGAAGATCACCTCAGGTCGCTCGGCGATGGCAACGCAATCGTCGACCCGTCCCATCGGCAACACGCACACCGGGCATCCGGGGCCGTGCACCAACTCGATCTCCTTGGGCAACATGCCCTCTATGCCGTAGCGAAAGATCGAATGGGTATGACCGCCGCAAACCTCCATGATATGAATCGGCCGCTCGGCGGTCAGGTTCATGGCTCTGACGAGGCTTTCGATTTCGTTGACCAGAATCCGAGCCTTCCCATGATCGCGGAATTCATCGACATATTTCATGCTATGTCTCCGTGGAGGCCGCGGCGCCGCGGTCATCGGCGAGGAGCGTGTGCACAAGGTCCCAAAGAATGTGATAGGCCGCAACGTGGCACTCTTGGATGCGATGGATGGAGGTCGTCGGCACGATCAGGCAATGATCGACGATGCCGGCTGTTTTCATTTTGCCGCCATCGCCACCGGCGAGGCCGATGGTTGTGATGCCAAGTTGCTTGGCTTTGGCGAAGGCCGCGATCAAATTGGTCGAATTGCCGCTGGTCGAAATGCCGATGAGGGCATCGCCGGCCTTGCCCTGGGCAATGATCTGGCGCACGAAGACATGGTCGAATCCGACATCATTGCCGACTGCGGAAATCATGGCGAGGTCGGCGACGAGGTTGATCGCGGCAAGCGCGGGGCGCCCGGCGGTGATCGGATGGACAAATTCAACGGCAACATGCGAGGCATCGCAGCTCGAACCGCCGTTTCCCATGGAGAACATACGTCCGCCACGCCGATAGACCTCGGCGAGCGCATGCGCTGCGGCAATCAGCATCGGAGCCTGGTCGCTGAAAAACCGGGCATTTGTGTCCCGTGAGTCGCGGGCTTTTTCCTCCACCGAGTGGAGCAAGGCGGCGTCGAGCTTGGCTGGGTCCTGCGGTCTGCCGTGCAGGAACGGATAGAGTTCCATGAGGCCGGATTGATTAGACATGCCGCAAACTCCTATGCCAAAGCCTGCCCCGTCGATTCGAAGATGGTTTTCATTTCGGCCTGAGCCTCGCCGAGTTCGGTCAGGATTTTTAGGGTCTTTTGGGCCTGCGCCTCATCGATCCGGCTCATCGCAAATCCAACATGAACAAGAACCCAATCGCCGACACAGGCGGCAACGGGGTGATCTGGGTCAACAATGCAGGTGATATTGATCTGACGCCGAATGCCGCAGACATCGACGGTCGCCACCTCGTTCTCGAAATCGTCGATCTTTACGATACGGCCAGGGATTCCAAGGCACATGGCTTCATCCTATTGTCCGTGTTCGTCTGTGATCCTATGCATTTGGCAGCAGCGATTGCCGCCTGGCCCAGAGCCAGACCACCGTCATTGGTCGGGACGCGCGCGTGGGAGAGAACAACAAAGCCCTCCGTCTCCAGGCCACGCATCACGGCCTCGAAAAGAATTCGGTTCTGGAAGCATCCGCCCGAGAGCGCCACCGTAGAAAATTGCCGACGTTCTCGATGTCCAGCCAGACGCACGGCCATCGCCACGATCGCCAGGGCCAGGCCTTTGTGAAAGCGGCCGGCGATCAGCGGCGCGGGCTTTTGGTTCATGAGATCAACGAGGATCGCGTCCCACATAGGGGAGGGGTCCAACACCAGCATCTCCGACCCTTGCAGAGCCTTTACATCCAGTGGATAGGTTGATGTCTCGTCCTCATGCGCTTGTTCGCCTGCGGCTGCGATTGCCTCCAGCAGCATCGCGGCTTCGCCTTCATAGGCCTGTCGATTGCGAGAGAGATCGAGAGCTGCCGCAACAGCATCGAAGAGGCGGCCGCAGGAAGAGGCTTTCGGGGCGTTGAGGCCGTGCTTGATCATGGAGTCAAGAAGGCTGAGGGGCTTTCTCGCCAAATACCGGCAGAGATTGAGCGAGCCATATTTTGCGGTCATGTCGGACCAGCTTCTATCCGTGGTAAGATGCGCGTAAAGATTTCGCCAAGGTTCACGCACGGCGCTCGCACCGCCCGGCATGGCGACCGGTTTCAGGGCGGCCATGCGTCGATAGGTTTGATAGTCCGCAATCAGGAACTCGCCGCCCCAAATCGTCCCGTCATCGCCCCATCCCAAACCGTCCAGGACGATTCCAAGCACCGGGGGCCCTGCGAGCGGATAGGAATTTTCCGCAAGGCAGGCGCTAACATGAGCGTGATGGTGTTGCACCTCGATCAGGGGCAGGCGGTCTCTTCGAGCCCACTCGTCCCCCATTTTGGAGGACAGATATTCAGGATGCTGGTCGATTGCCAGAATGGATGGGGCATGGTCGAAGAGTTTGCCATAAAGCTCGAGATTTTTTCGATAATCGTCGAACGCGGCGGGATGTTCGAGATCGCCCTGATGCTGCGAGAGAATGGCGCTGCCATCCTTGACAAGGCAGAAAGTGGCCTTGAGCTCGCCTCCCATTGCCAAAAGATCGGGCGCCGTCTCAAAGCCTTCTGGAAGATTGAGCGGTTCAGGCGCATAGCCGCGAGCGCGTCGCATCACGCGGGGCGTGCCGGCCATGATCCGTGCGACTGAATCGTCCAGGCGATTGGCAATCGGGCGATCATGCGTCAAGGCATAGGACGCGATGGGGCTGAGCCGATCCCGCGCTTCCGCATCGTCGATCACTTGCGGCTCATCGGAAATATTTCCGCTGGTCATCACAAGCGGACGATTGATCCGCTGCAAAATAAGCAGATGCAGCGGAGTCGTGGGCAACATGAATCCAAGGACCTGCAAACCGGGCGCGACGGCTTCAGGCAATTTGTCGGGGCCCTTTGCACGAAGGAGAACAATCGGCGCGGACGGGCTCCCAAGGAGCTGCTCCTCCTCCTGGTTTACCGCGCAATAGCGCCTGATCATGCGCAGGTCCCGCGCCATCAGGGCAAACGGCTTGGCATCTCGTCGCTTGCCGCGACGTAAGCGGGCGATCGCATCGGGGTTGGTGGCATCACAGGCAATCTGATAGCCGCCGAGACCTTTGACGGCGACAATCTCTCCCGCTGCTATGAGTTCGCAAGCCGCCTCGATTTCATCTTGTGGCAGCATTCCCTCAAATGTGTTCTCGGTGAGTTGAAGGAGCTTGACACGCGGGCCGCAATCCGCACAGGCAATCGCTTCGGCATGAAAGCGCCGGTCCGCAGGATCATCATATTCGGCGCGACACTGCGGGCACATCGGAAATTCCGCCATCGTGGTCATAGCACGGTCGTAGGGAATGTCGTTCAGGATGCTGAGGCGGGGTCCGCAATGGGTACAGGTGGTAAAAGCGTAATTGAAGCGTCGCTCCCCGGGCAGCAAAATCTCCTTGGCGCACTGCGCGCAAATCGCGGCATCGGGAGAGACTTCCGTATGGGCCGAACCGGCGAGGCTCTCGGTCACTCTAAAGTCTGAAAAGAGAATATCTTCGTAAGCGCAGGTTTCGACCGCCTCGACACGCGCAAGCGGCGGCGCCTCGTCCTTGATCCGATTGATGAAGGCCTCGATTTCAGTGTCGCTGCCCCGGACCCGGATTAAGACTCCGGCGGCATCGTTCAGCACTTCCCCGGCAAGTCCAAGCTCGCGGGCGAGCCGCCACACCGTCGGCCGGAAGCCGACGCCCTGGACTCGTCCCCTCACACGAATTTCGATCGCCGAGGATGTCATCGCAGCTCCAAGAAGCACAGCCACCGGGCGAAAGGCTCACATGGCCCGAATTTTGAGGTAACGAATGATGTCGCGCAGATTAACCACGACGAGGCCGACGATCAGCAAAACAATGATAATCCCGACGATTGCCCAACCGCTCATGGCACGCTCCTTTTTCCCCTTTGATCAACCACATAGGACGATTTAGTGGGCCGGCAAGTTCAGCGGTGACGGCTCGACAGTTGAGGCGCCGATAAGATCGTGCAGCACCTCGTCGACCACGGCCAAGGCTCGGTCTACGGCGGACGCAACCGGCGCGCTCAAACCCATGAAGCCATCTTGATCGTCGCCGAAGGTCAGAGGTTCGCAAGCAATTAGGATAATGCGCTTGCAAGGGCTGCCTAAGCTTGTGGCCACGCGGAGCACCTTTGCGGGATCGAGCTCGTGTGGCGACATCAACAAATCTTCCGGCACGGGCGTGCCGGCGAGCTTTTCAGGTTCGATCACATAGAGCGTTCCAGGAAGCCCGCCGCGTTGCACCGTATCGACCAGCACCGCCGCGGAATAATCATCGAGCAGCGCATAGGTCAGGTCGATACCGCGTATCCCGAAATCGACCACTTTGACGTTGGGCGGCACGGGACGCCGCGCCAGCCGTTGGGCGACTTCCACGCCGAAGGCATCGTCGCCCTTGAAAATATTGCCGAGCCCGGCGATCAGAATGCCGCTCATGAACCAGCTCCATCGCCAAAAGGCTCGACCTCTTCCGGCGAGAAGAAGAAGCGGTGGCCGGGATAGCGACCAAGTCCGAGGTCGCGGCCGGGATCATCGATGAGGGTAACCGCGACGTGAATGCGGTCCTCGAAATCTCGCTCGATGGCCTCGATAACCGCGACCTTATCTTTAAGGGCGAGATCCATGATGTCACCGCCAGCCTTTGGATGGAGGCGCACCTGGTCGCCGACATTCAAACGGGCGGTACTGGATGAGGCTTCGATCGATCCTCCGCTTGCCGCTTTCAGCGGGCTGCCGCCGGCAGTGGCCGCTCGGGGATTTCGCAATACGCCATGAAGCTTGTAGAGATCGGCCGGGGTCAGGGACTCGGTGCGCCGAAGTAGGGCGCGGGCACGTTCATCCCCGGCAGCCATCTCTCGCTTTTCCTCATCGGTCAGAGCAAGAATACGCAGTGTGAGGATCTCGTCGATCTCGGTGCTATCGAACAGATCTCCCGGGCTTTCCGGCGCAATTTTTGGATAGTCATAAAGGATGATCGGAGACGACAAGAGCGTATCCGTGGCGCCTTCTTCGCCGGCTAGAACCGGCCAGGTTCCTTGATTCTCGCAATGCTGGGCGGCTTCCATCAGTTCTTCAGGCGGATCGAGGAGAGAGACGAAACTGCCTTCGCTCACCGCTAGGATCGTGTGGGTCGAGGCGAATGCGTAGCGTTGGGCTTGTTCCCGGCTGAGATCGTCAGTCGCCAGCGGCGTCGTATTCTCGATGCGCACCGTCAAGCGCCAAACATCGGCTGCGATAGGTTCGGCACTGAGGAAGAGGGCGCCTTCGATGGTGAGCGATGTCCGGACCAAATGCGCGGCGATCGCGCTGCCTTTGCCAAGGGGTTCGAACTCAGTCTTTCCAGGAAAGGCGAATTCTCGTCGCACAGGCGCCTCGGCCAGATCGGCCAGAGTTACTGGCATGGAAGCGACCTCGCGTTCGATCGCTTCCTCTCCGGGGAGGACCGGGAGATTGTCGAGCTCCATCGCTGGGATATTTGTGAAGATCGGCGTGGGATCGCAAGACAGGTTTTCTGTTGGGTCTTGCAGCTGGCCGATTTGACGCGCGACGAGATGTAAAAACCGGACCCGCGCCTCAATGACACTTCCAGGGGTGCCGCGAACCAGACATTGGGTCTGCATGCTGGAAGGATCGCCCTCGCCTGAGGCTGCGTATGCGGCTGGAAATATGCCGCCAAAAGTCCATCTCTGACGGTTCTTGATCGAAGACGCGCGATAGGGATAGAGGATATACCCTTCATAGAGCACGGCGGCGGCAATTTCCTTGACAGGATCGAGGTTCATGGCCGCGTGTCTCCGGTTCGCTCATCGAGCAGGGCCTGCAAGGCGAGTTCGAAGGTTGGCAGCCGTCGATGGCGTTTGTAGCGATAGAGCTGTTCGAACACGTCGCGCCGAAGCCGAAGCCAGGTGCTGTCTGGATAGTAGCAGTCCATCATGGTCTGCCAGAGTTTCACGGGAAGGCGAAAGCTTGCCTCCTTGCTCCAGGGAATCTGCGCCGCCTGCAAATTTCCGGCATTGTCGAGGTAGAACACCGACCCGCTGAACAGCAGCAGAAGTGGAACGTCGCCTTCGTTCAGGCCGTAGAAATATTTCGTCGCGGCAATGTTGAAATCATAGCTGCAGGGTACAGGGAGATCAATCGTGCACTGATCGGTGAAAGGAGGCGTCGACGCCGTGGTATGCACCCACAAAAAGCCTTGCAGCGTCTGACCCCAGCGCTCCGGCTCTCCGAATAAATCCAAAAGCCGATCATGATCGTCTGGGGCGTATCTTCGGCGCGTCGGCTCGATCCGCACTTGGCAATTGAGCATGAGGTTTTGGATCGGAACCGCTTGGGATTTATTGGTCACGTGAAGGCTAAAAAAAAGCATGGGTGAAGCGGCTCCCGGTTCCACCCTGGCGCTTTCGATTGCGAAATCGAGGTCAACCATGATGGGCTCCCACGGAGCCAACGGCTCCGTCCTGTTGGCGCAGGCGAGAGAAAAAGGAATTGATTGCGTCCCAGACTTCGGCGCCGCCGGATAGGCCACGCCATTGAGCCCGGATCAGCCCGGCAAGCGCAAAGCAATGATCGATCGACACGAGGTAATATTCGCGTTTTCTTTCGGTCCTGTTGACGAGCAAGGCTTCGACATCCGGGGCTATGTTGGCGAGCCCAGGATTGTTGGAAACAAGCATCGACCAGGCGTCCTCGCCGAGCGGCGATTCTGTCGTGCCAGCCGGCCCCGGATAAAGAGCAATCGGGCGTCGGTGCCAAGTACTGAACAAAAGAAAAGCCAAGCCGATCGGGATACACAAGCCATTCCATTCGGCGTCGGTGAGCCGAAAATCGGAGAGTCTCTCCGTTCGATGTGGCACATGTCGAAGCTTTCCGTCCGTTTTACCCTCAAACAGGAGTGAGCAGGCTTGGCAAGCGCAGACCAAGCGGCGCAACTCCACGTCAATCAGGTGTGAATGGTCTTGCGGGATTTCAGCGTGACAGAGCTCGCAATATTCCGTCGGCGGTGGGCAGACGAACCGTCTCAGCTTGACGACCCATCCCGAGGACGATGAAACGGCTTGCATTGGTCCGCCGCCTTTCGGATCGCATTCCAGGGAAGAGTGCCGATGCACCTTCCGATTTATCCAGCCAGAGCGGTCGTTTGGTTCGGGGCCGCCTCATTGTGTTCTTCGATGACGATCGACTCAAGATCAGGAGCGGCTTCCATCAGGGTTTGCTCGATCTCCCGTAGGCAGCTGCGCTTGGTCTCCAAATTATCGCCATGCACGCGCAGCCGAACAGTTGCGGAGGTGAGGTCGGCCAACTCGATCCGCAGCCCTTGCACGCCAAGCTCGGCTCGCAAGTGATTGACCGCCTTGCGGACTCTCATATCGAGTTCTTCGGGATGCAGGCCATGCAGGACGAGGACCGCCTTGATTTGCGGATCCTCGGCCAAGCTTGGGAGCAGGGTCCGATCGTCGGAATTGGAGGCAGCCGCCATAATCCGCGCAAGAGCCAATGCATGCATGTCGAGGACGATCTCGATCAGTTCGCGCGCCGGCTCTCGCGTGGCCGGGTAAGGGCTGGTCTCAAGCGCGGACAGCAACGCGTCTATGCGCTGCAATGACCGGTCGAGCCGTGCTCTGTCCTTGCTGCTCATCAAGGACTACCTGCTGACGCCGAACATGGGCGAGTGAAAGGTTTTCAGCGTCTTGCCTTCGCCGAGGAACATGTGAACACCGCAAGGAAGACAGGGATCGAAGCTTCGCACCGTCCGCATGATGTCGATGCCCTTGAAATTATCTGGGCCATTCTCCTCGAAGATCGGGGTATTCTGAACCGCATCCTCATAAGGGCCCGGAGTTCCATAGATATCGCGTGGATTGGCGTTCCAGGGCGTGGGCGGGTAGGGGTGATAATTCGCGATCTTGCCGTTACGGATCACAAGATGATGGGAAAGCACACCGCGCACAGCTTCATGGAAGCCGCAGCCGATGGCTTCGTTGGGAACCTTGAAATCGGTCCAGGTTTTGGTCCGCCCGGCCTGCAGTTCGCCAATCGCCTTTTCGACGAAATAAAGCGCTGCTGCCGCGGAATAGGCTTGGAAATAGGTTCGGGCTCGATCGCGCTCAATGGTATTGCTCCACTGCGGAACCTTCCATTCCAGTTCCATCTCGGGTTTCAAGGCCGTCCTCGGCAGATAGATCTTGACGCTATGTCCCGTCGCCTTGACATAGCCAATGTCGACAAGTGCAGCCAAAGCGGTGGCCCAGAGCCGCGCGATCGCGCCCCCGCCCGTGTCGAGGGCGAGATGGTCTCCTGTGCGCTTGTCCAACCAGCGCGGCGACATCACCCATGAATATTTGCCCTCGAAATCCCGCTTCTGCGGTCTGGGCGCGGTCGTCTGGTTCCACGGATGGTTCTGATCGATCTCATTGCCAAGAGGATCCTGGCGCACAAAGGTTTCGCGATTTTCCCAGCCGTCATAATAGGAGCTGCCGAGCAGAATGCGCATTTGAAGATTAATGTCGACAAGGCTGGTGGTCACCAGGTTGCCGTCGACGATCACGCCCGGCGTGACGAACATCGCGCGACCCCACTCGGCCATGTTCCGGTATTGATAGTCGCACTTGTCCGGATCCTGGAAAGAGCCCCAGCATCCAAGTAAGATGCGGCGCCTTCCGACCTCTTCATAGCCAGGGAGCGCTTCGTAGAAGAAATCAAAGAGATCATCGTGAAGGGGCACGCATTTCTTCATGAATTCCACATAGCGCATTAAACGCGTCAAATAATCGGTAAACAATTGCACGGACGGCACGGTCCCTACGCCACCGGGATAAAGGGTCGAGGGATGGACGTGCCTTCCCTCCATCAGGCAGAACATCTCGCGGGTGTAGCGGCTCACAACCAAAGTTTCGCGGTAGAAATCGCCCGTGAAGGGGTTGAGGGCTCGCATGATGTCACCGATCGTGCGGTAGCCATGGTCCGCGGCATGCGGCGCCGGCGTTGCCTCGGCTCGTGCGAGCAGGCCCGGATTGGTCTCCTTGACCATTTGCTCGCAGAAGTCGACGCCGACAAGATTGTCCTGGAAGATGTTGTGGTCGAACATATACTCGGCCGCTTCGCCGAGATTGGTGATCCATTCCGCGATCGCCGGAGGTTGAATGCCATAGGCCATGTTTTGGGCATAGACCGAGCAGGTGGCGTGGTTATCGCCACAAATCCCGCAGATACGACTGGTGATGAAGTGCGCGTCGCGCGGGTCCTTACCCTTCATAAAGATGCTATAGCCGCGAAAGATGGAAGAGGTGCTGTGGCATTCCGCGACTCGTCGATTCTGAAAATCGATCTTGGTGTAGATGCCCAGACTCCCAACGATCCGGGTAATCGGATCCCAATTCATTTCGACCAGCGAACCGGCCGCCGAAGCGGCCGCGCTTTTGCCCTCTACGTCACGCAGAAATTCGGCCATGACCATGTGCCTTTTTGCGATTGGGAGCCCTTGTCTTAATTAGGCGAGTAGCCGGTGGTCAGCTCAGGGCGGTTGTGTCGCCACCTCGGCTCTTTGTTAAGGGTCGTATTGGTGAGGCGGCGGAGGCGTCGAATAATCGCGCCATAAGGGAGGATCGCATTCGAGGAAATGCGCCCGCCTGGAGGTTCGTCCATAAAGGGCATGAATTTATCGGGGAAGCCCGGCATGGTGCAGCCGATGCAGATGCCGCCGACATTGGGACAACCGCCAATGCCGGCCATCCAGCCGCGCTTGGGAACATTGCACTGCACGACAGGACCCCAGCAGCCGAGTTTTACTAGGCATTTGCGGGAGCCGTATTCATGCGCGAAGTCGCCCTGTTCATAATAGGATCCGCGATCGCAGCCATTGTGGACCGTGTTGTCGAAAAGCCACGTGGGCCGTAAAGCCTCATCAAGCGGGATCATCGGTGCAAGGCCCGCGAGCTGGCGCAGGAGATAGAGCAGGGTCTCCATGAAATTGTCGGGTTGGACTGGACAGCCAGGGACGTTGACGATCGGCAAACCCGCTTTTGATATCCAATCCCAGCCTAGATAGTCCGCAAGACCCATGCAGCCGGTGGGATTGCCCTGCATCGCGTGAATGCCGCCATAAGTCGCGCAAGTCCCAATGGCGACCACGCCCAAGGCCTTTGGGGCGAGGCGATCGATCCAATCATTGGTTTTGATCGGCTGGCCCGTTGCGTGATCTGTGCCCATGGCCGCCCAATAGCCTTCGCCGCTGAGCTTTTCGTTGGGGATGGAGCCCTCGACCACGAGGACGAAATTGTCGATTTCGCCCTTCGCCGCGCTATGAAACGGAAGCAGAAATTCATCCCCGTTCTCAAAGGCCAAGACTGGATTGTGAAGGTGAACCTTGGGAAGGCCAGGGATCGCGCCTAGGATGACATCTTCAAGACTTGGTTGCGTCGCCGCCGTTATCGAGACCGAGTCCCCGTCACACCCCAGACCGGCCGTGATCCAGAGAATATGAACTTCCCTAACCTTGGGTGTGTGTTGGGTTTTGCGACCATAGGGAATTGTTGCCGTGTCGGAATCCATGCTGGTCCTCCCCACGTCTGCCTCAAAGCACGTCAAGCAGGCCAATTTTCCGCATGGCTCGCCCCAAAAGCGAATTGGCTAATCGCGTTCAAACGGTTTGGTTCCGTCCCCAAACAGATTTTAGGAATTGTCGAGGTGCAGTCAGCAGCAGCGGAGACTTAGCTGTTGGTCCTATCGGAATTCGCGACTTGCTTCGATGATGCCGAAAAGCTTGCCCTTGTCCGGGGCGCATTCCGATTCGGATCGTTCATTGGGAACGAACAACATATTGGGCAGCAGCGTGTCCTTCGAGCCCCAGCCGGAGTAGGTCATCGGCACCGATCTAAACTGCAGTGTCTCAAAAAACGCCTTGATGTCCGGGGTCGCATTTTCAAGGACGACGATCGGCCGGTCCCGGGCGATCAAGATTCTCATGCCGGTCAACGCCTGCAATTCATGGCGTTCGACGTCCAATTTTATGAATTTGATCTGGCGCCGCAAAACCTCATCCAGAGTATCGATCGGCACCTGTACAACATTCAAGAGCTGCACTTCTGTTTCGTTGCCCAAAAAATCCCTTGGGTCATGCAGAGAGGCAGCCCCGTCATGATTCTTGGGAAAAAAGAAGCACTCAACCGAGCATTTGTCGCCAGCGGCAAATGGCCAAAGTCGGACGTTGTCCCTCCCCACTAAAAGGGGCCAATGACATGGGTTTGGCTCAAAGGCATGGACGAGCCCTTGTTGCCCAACCAAGTCCGCAAAAGCGAAAAGGTGGAAGCCTTGATTTGCACCCACGTCGAGAACCGTATCACCGGCTTTGATGACAAGCTCTCCAATCGCGCGCGTCAACATTTCGTTGATGTAGTGCTGCTGCGTTGGGGTGGCCGACAAAAGGGCATTCAGTAACAATATTGGGTCTTGATGAGGCGCGTGGAACCCTTTCTGATCGCTTCGGGAGCTAAGCCAGTTTAACAACCCCATGATATGCCTCGGTAGGTTCAATCAGATTGGTAAGGACCGCGCCTGCAAAGCGTGACGAATGGCTACGAAGGCTGGCATTTATCCGGCCGAGATTGCCCGGTTGAGCGACTATTGGCAAGGTCAAACCCTAACTTTGAGACCCTTATTCCAAGTCACAAACTTCAGCAAAGACTAACGATTTCGCTATTGCGACTTAGCCGGCTGGCGAATCCGATGCAAAGTTCCGCAAATTGCGCGGCCAAGGGCGGCTTTAACTTCTTCATTATTGCGTGTTCAGGCCCTATGCAACCAATCGCCGCGGCGACTATTGCGGGTGATCCTTAGGATTGAACTGAAGCCCAGTTATGAGTGTCAAAACCCTTATTCTAGGGTCCAAGCTCAATCAGTCTGGCACCCTCATCTTGAAGCCTGAGGTCGCGATCGATCGCGACTCCATGACTCTGCTGCTCTGATTCTTCTTGTGCTGTGCTGTTTTGGTGGACAGCGGAACGAATTCTTCAGCCCTCGATTAGGAAGCAGATAAGCCGTCCCACCGATGGAGCCGACCGTGCAGACCATGGAAGAACTTTTTTATGCCCTTCTGCAGGACGTTTATTTCGCCGAGCAACAGCAGGTCAAAATCCTGCTCAAGCTTGCCAAAAAAAGCACCAATGAAAGATTGCAGGAGGCCTTTATCAACCACCGCGACGATACGGAAGAACAAATTAGGCGTCTCGAGCGTGTGTTTGATGCGATCGGAAAAAAGCCCCACGGCCGATCCTGCGATGCAATCCTCGGCATTATCGCGGAGGGTCAGGAAATTATGGATGATGTCGGCGACCCGGCCGTCCGCGACGCGGGCCTTCTGGCCGTCGCCCAGGCCGCAGAACACTACGAAATTGCGCGCTATGTGACGCTGCGATCCTGGGCCGAGCTTCTCGGGCTGGATGACGCCGTGGGTCTTCTCAGCGAAACACTTGCCGAGGAACAATATGCCGACGAGCTTTTGACAACAATTGCAAACGGCGGCGTCAACGAAAATGCGGCGGATCGACCCCAGGCCGCCGAATAGACAAAGCCGAATAGACAAAAATGCATAACTCTTCAGCGGTAGAACTGTCCATTATAGAACCGGCTGCCGTGCCAGCCGCGGTAGCCGATGCTACGTCCTGCGTATTTGTCGGCGGGGTACTGGGGCGCGCCAAAAAAGGCGCCAAAAGGCACTCCGTAAGTGACCTGATCGCCAGGCGCATCGTAGGCGTAAGAGCCGTAAGGCCAAGCATATATGCCGCCCTCTCCAGTACCCATGGTCCCGACGGCCGAACTATCCCTAGCTGCGGCTGAGTTTCGCTTCGGATGATGAACGTGGTGGATCGGCACTTTGCCTGCGGTATTTACGGTTGCGTCGACACTCATTGGATCCGCGAGCACGGACGGCGTTGCTGCGAGCAGAAGTGAAACGGTTAATGCAGAGGTGGTTCTGATTTTCATGTCGTGCCTTCTCTGAGCCGCGGCTGACCAGATTCCGACACTAAGGTTTGACCCGCCACCGGTGCGCACGATCGTCACGGCCCTCTCCCCAGATAATGGGAAGGGCGCGTCCGATACAAGAGAAAAGCCAATCCGCCCGGAACGCTTCCGCGAGACGGGGAATTGGAATTTTGCTCTGAGGCATGAGCCTCTTCGGCGCCTTTATTTTTGCAACGATCACGGCGTCCGGCGTTAACGGCGCCGTCCGAGGAACCTCGGATGTTGTGGCGCCGCGCAATTGCCGCCGGTTCGCAAGGTCGTTTCGCTGGCCTCGCAAGGGGTCGGCGCCTTATTTTTCCTGGAGGTGAAAAAAGAAAGCCCCTGGTCTGAGTGTCCAGACAAACCAGGGGCCCAGTTGAGGTGGCGAGGGAGCAGTGCCTGGGAGGGGGGCAGTAGAGCTCAACCTGGCCGCCACTGTGATCGCGTCAGTATCCCAAAAGTTCCCATGGACGGGCCATTTCAATGGCGCCTCACTTTGGGCCATGGATGCAATGTGCTCAAACGCGCCGGTTGCACTCTACGCCCCCAGTTTTAATCTATTCCATCACCCGCGGTGACACATCGCCCGAACGTATGATCATCATGGCATGGCGCTCCCGACACGGAGGCGGATCAGTTCGCGGACCTCAGGGCGCGTTGCAACAAGGCTCAACAGACGTGAGCTTAACAGAACGCAAAAAGGTACGGGAAGAGGTACTACCGAGGCTCCCCCTAATTTCCGATCATTGTTAGGCTGGGAATGACCGGGCGCTTTACGATCGGTTTTCTCCAGAGCGTTTGATTTGGAGAATACAATGATCCGCCTCGTGACCGCTGAAAACGAACACCATTACCGCGACGAGATGGATCAGGCCCTTCGGTTGCGACAACGGGTCTTGGTTCAAAAAAGGCGCTGGCGCGCTTTCGCAAAGCCCGCAGCGCGCGGCATAGATCAGGTAGACCACAAGCATGCCGTGCATATGCTCTACATGAATGGCGGCAAGGTGCTTGGCTATCAGCGCATGGTTCCGACCACTCGCCAACATTTGTTGTGCGAAGTGTCGCCGGAATTATGCAGGGTCGAGCCGCCGGTTGGCGCGCATATCTGGGAAGTTTCGCGCCAATGTGTGGAGCCGGATCATCAATCCCCCGGAGAGGTTGAATGCGAAATTGCCAACGCGCTTTGGTCGGGCCTTGTCGAATGGGGCCTCCAGCGGGGAATTTCAAACTTCATTGTAGAGATTGAGCCTATGTCCCTGATGTCTGCCATCGGACTCAATTTCCAACCGCTTCCCCTCGGGCTACCGTGCCAGATTGACGGTCAAGAATTGATGGCGGTGATGCTTGGCTTCGATCAACGGACGCTCGATCGCATTTATGAAATGAGGGCGGAGCGTAGGAGAGTTCTGGCCGAGCCCCGGCGCGCCAAACGGCTCCACGCCTGAAAGTCCGAGTGAAAAGCGGCTGGTACTTGGCCTTAGTCGCCACGCTCGGTTCAAAAACGGGTCCAGGTCATCCGGATCGGGCAACCGCGCATTGTAGGGTTGTCGTGGGCAAATCCTGTGCGAAGCAACATCTCTTCCGCGGGTTGGTTTTGGGCCTCAACGATCAGCGAAGTCACACCCGTGAGTTCCTGAAGATGTCGGACCATTGCGGTGCCGACGCCTCTTCGCCGGCACTCGGGTCGCACCACAAGATGCTGAATTCCGCAGATACATTTGGACCGTGCGCACCGATTCAGGATTGCGAGAGCTTCATACCCGTCCGTCGTCCAAACCGACGAGTAATAGCATTTCTCACGGATCCAGTTGAGGAGATCGTCACGCTTTTGTGCGGAGCAAACCGGCTCTTCCAAGCCAATTTCCCCTGCGGCCGAGCAAAGCAGTTCCGCGAGCGCTTCTGCGTCGCCGCGTCGACCCAGCCTGAACGCAGGCAAAGTCATGAGGTCCACGGCGAGGCCTCCTTTCTCCTAGCGCTTGATGAGCCCCGTCATGATCGCTGCCATCAGCAACACGCCTGCAATCAGCAGAACCCATCCCAGCCAATCAGGCATGTTCAACTCCGTTTTGGTTTGGCTCCAGTCATTGGAGGAACGCACCGCCGCCAGCGATTGAACCTGGATGCCTTGCTGGAAATCCCTAGTCACCTCCCATTTAGTGGACACGCGCGCGCTGGCAATTGTTTTGGAACTGCCTCGTCTTAGAATCGGGCGGGGGAGAGTTGGAAGAGCCGCCCGGCTGACGGCCAAGGCGCAAAAAAATGAAACGCGTTTGCCTAGGGGTCTTCGACCGGCCATCGGGCCAGCCGGAAGCCACCTGAATCACAAATATCGCTTCTGAGCGGCAAAAGTTCTGCCATGACCGGAACTTATGGGCTCCCAGTTAATTGGTATCATCCAGAGTTCGGGAGGAAGCAATGCAATCGCAGATTGGAAATTGTTTCATCGAATACATTTGGCCCGCGCGCGGAACCAGCAATCCGGAAGTCCTGGATCGCTTTCCCTTCTGGTCCGCCGATCCTGATGTGTATTACTTCCGCAGCTTGGCCCACGCTGGTTTCCGCAGCTTTTATCGCGCGGACCATCACCATGCGGAGGAGATATCCGTCGGAGGTTCATCCAAGAAGGTGGTGCCGGAGGCGGTGCGGGTCGTCGATCAAAATGGCAGGGAACTTTGCCGTTGGACCTCTGAAGACGAGTACGAAGAAATCCAGCATCATTGACCTTCGAACTGTCGAGACCCTGACGATGGGCCCTGCGGTGGGCCGCCCGCCATGGCTTCCCGAGGACGATGGCGCACCTGCAAGCTTTCCGCACTTATACGCGAATTCATTGGGAAATTGGCGCGCCCAAGGGGAATCGAACCCCTGTTTTCGCCGTGAAAGGGCGACGTCCTGGACCGCTAGACGATGGGCGCGGAGGCTGGTTGTCGACGGGCCTTACGACGTCATCACTCAGCGGGCGGACATATAAAGGGCGCCGGCTGCGCTGGCAAGTTCAGTCAGAGCACTTATTCAACAAGGTCTTGGCGAGGCGGCAGGTGCGAGATCGAGGAGCCGAAGCTGGACTCTGTCCACACCGCCCCAGCGGTCGAGGGCCAAGGATCCGGCAAGATGAACGAAATTGCCCCTCGCCGCATAAAGCGCCTGTCCCAGGGGTTCGTTCGCGCTGCGAAAGGCAATTCCCTCAATTTTGGCGCCACTGCTCGCCTGCGCCCGCAGCCGAAGGTGACCGTTGCCGATCATGGCAACATCGACGAGACGATGCGCGGGCAGCACAAATATCGGCTCGGGATTGCCGGCGCCATAAGGGCCGCCCCGCGCGAGATCGTGGATCAGGGCCGGGTTGGCCCCGGCTGCGGTCAGTGCAGCGTCGATCAGCAGCGCCTCGCCCGCTCGCGCCGAGATGACGGCGCCGGCAAGGGAGGCTTCAAGGAAGCTTTGAAAATCGCTCAACCGCTCCCGCGCAATGGTGATACCCGCCGCCATCGCATGGCCGCCGCCTTTGAGGAGAATTCCGGCTTCGAGCGCCGCACGCACCGCGCGGCCGAGATCGACGCCGGCAATCGAGCGGCCCGACCCGGTGCCGATCCCGGCCGCGTCGAATGCAATGGCGAAGGCCGGCCGCCCGGTCTTTTCCTTGAGCCGTGAGGCGACGAGACCGACAATGCCCGGATGCCAGCCGTCCTCGGCCACCACCACGGCGGCAGAGCCGTCCCCATCGCGGCCGGCCAGCGCTTGCGCTTCCGCCGCTTCGAGCGTGGCGCGCTCGACCTCCTGTCGTTCGCGATTCAGCCGGTCGAGCTCCTCGGCGATGCGCCTGGCTTCGACCGGATCGGTCAGGCTCAACAGTTTTGCCCCAAGTGCCGCATCGCCAATTCGTCCCCCGGCATTGATTCGCGGCCCGATGAGAAAGCCGAGATGATAAGGGGTTGGCGGGCCCTCCAGGCGGGCAATATCGAATAGGGTTTTGAGACCCACGCGGGCTCGGGCGTGGATCACCGCAAGACCTTTGGCGACAAAGGCACGGTTGAGCCCGGTCAGGGGCGCAACGTCGGCGATGGTTGCCAGCGCCACGAGATCGAGCCCGGCGAGCAAATCCGGGGCTTCTCGCGAGGCGGAAAAAAAACCGCGCCCACGCAAGAGCCGCTGCACCGCCACGAGAGTCATGAAAACAACACCCGCCGCGCAGAGCTGCCCGAGGCCTGAAAGATCGTCCTGCCGGTTTGGATTGACGACGAGAGCGGGGGGCAGGATTTCTGGCGCTTGATGATGGTCGAGAACGATGGGATCGAGGCCAAGCCGGACCGCCTCGGCCAGCGGACTGTGGCTCGAGGTCCCGCAGTCGGCGGTAATCAAGAGGGTCGCACCGTCGCGGGCAAGAGTCTGAATCGCTTGGATGTTGGGGCCATAGCCTTCAAAAATCCGATCCGGGATGTGGATCAGGCAGGGGGCGCCGCAGTCACGAAAATAATCGAAGAGAAGTGCGGAGGCGGCGGCGCCATCGACGTCGTAATCGCCAAAAACCGCGATTGTTTCGCGCTGCTCGATGGCCCCCGCAATTCGCTCGGCCGCGGCGCCCATGTCTTTGAGCTTATCCGGATCGGGCAGAAGGTTTCGCAGGGTAGGGTCCAGATAATCTTGCGCCATGTCCGGCGTGATGCCGCGTCCCGCCAAAACCCGCGACAAGAGATCGCCGGCGCCGTGGAGTTGCGCGATGGCAAGGGCCTGCGCTTCGCCGGCAACATTGAGCCGGTCGCGCCAAGGACGACCGCGCGCCGAGCGCTCGACTCCAAGAACCGGGCGGCGGGAGCTGGTTGGAAGGGAATCACCCATGCCCGATGTTAGCGAAGGGTAGGGCGGATTTCGAGGGGCAATTCCAAAGGAAAGGGTGCCGGCAGGGGCAAAGTCGTTACTCAAAAATTAAGCCCCCTGAACGCCGGTTTGCTTCCCTTTGAATTGCATGTCCTTGATTTCGCAGATGCGAGAATGAAACCAAACGAAATGAAGTGCTTCTTTTGTCACAGCCGCCAGTATTCGAACGGGAAAAGAGGGTTCAGACTTGCGAAGTGCTTATCTCCCCGCCTTTAATGGATGTCATAATCTGTACAATTGGAGCGAACTCCCGTGGACAGCATAAATTTGAACAAGATCACAAAGGCTTTGGCTTCCATCTACCCGGTCAAAGGCAAAAAATTTCGGTTTGGGCTTGCTTTATCGATGGCTTTAACAAGCTGGGGATCGGCTCGCGCGGCGGATTTTCCGGCTGCGATCGTCGCCCCGCCGCCCCCGGTGGAATATAATTGGACCGGTTTTTATGTCGGCTTCCATGTCGGCTGGGGGACGGATCATTTTGCGTTTCCCTACAGCCTCACGATCCCCGGCCCGTTCGGCTATACCGCAGGGACAAGCGGCATCGATGCTTCAGGTCCGATTGGCGGTGCCCAGATCGGATTCAATTATCAGCTTCCCTTCTTCCATCTCGTGGCAGGGATAGAAATCGATAACAGCCCCTCGGCGATTAGGGGACAGGCCACCGTCAATACCGTCTTGATTTCTGGCACCCCTACGACCGCCACCTTTGGAGCGAGATTCCTCGATTTTGGCACCGTTCGGGGGCGACTTGGCTATGCCTGGGGCAACTTCATGCCCTATTTGACTGGAGGCTTTAACTACGGAACCGTCGAGACGACTTATAGCGTCTTTTCCGGTGGTTTCTTCAATGCAGGATCGACCACAGCAACCCGCACGGGCGTCTTTCCGCATGTCGGAGTTTTTGGCATCGGCGCCGAATATGCGTTCACCCCAAATTTCACCGTGAAGGCCGAATATCTCTACGATTTTATCAATGCGCACCGTTCGATTCACAATCCAGTGACCGGAGCATCGATACAATTTGGAACCCGCACGATGTATCATATCGCGCGCGTCGGCATAAATTATAAATTCGATTGGTTTTCGCCACAGCCGACCCCTGTCGTCGCAAAATATTAAGCTGCGCGACGAGAGACGCCATTTCACGCAACGCGTTTATTCTCCTGCGTGAAGCGCCCGTAAAACGAGCCGCCGGTGGCAGCCATATCGACAAGGATTTGCGGCACAGAGAAACGCTCTCCGTATTTTTGCCGTAGGGTTTCGCAAAGCGCGACGAATTTGGCCGCGCCCATCCCGTCAATGTAGCTCAATGTCCCGCCGGTGAAAGGCGCGAAGCCGAAACCGATGATGGAGCCGACATCTGCCTCACGTGGATCCGTGACAACGCCTTCCTCGACCACACGGGCGGCTTCGAGCGCCTGGGTCAAGAGAAAACGCTGTTTCAGTACTTCAACGTCGATTGTATCCGGATCAAGTTTGGTCGGTTGAAACTCCGATAGACCCGGCCACAGCGTCTTCTGACCCTGGCTCGGGTAATCGTAAAAGCCTTTGCCGTTCTTGCGGCCAAGGCGGCCGTGGCGCGTGACCATGCTCTTCAGCAGGTTTTCCTGCGCCGGGTCCACCGCCTGCGGACCCAAATCCTGTTTCGCGGCCTCGATAATCTTCAGCGCGAGATCGAGGGCAACTTCGTCGTTGAGCGAGAGCGGACCGACCGGCATCCCGGCCATTTTCGCAACCGTCTCGATCATCGTCGGAGGGACGCCTTCGAGGAGCATGATATGCCCTTCGTGGATAAAATTGCCGACGCAGCGATTGGCGTAAAAGCCGCGTGCGTCATGCACCACGATGGGTGTCTTCTTGATCGCGCGAACATAATCGAGTGCGAGCGCAAGCGCGCGATCCCCGGTCTTTTCGCCAAGGATCACCTCGACGAGAAGCATTTTTTCCACCGGCGAGAAAAAATGCAGACCGATAAAGTTTTCCGGCTCGGCATAGGCCTCCGCCAACGAGGAAATCGGAAGGGTGGACGTGTTCGACGCAAAAATCGTTTCCGGTCCCAGTGCCGCGCGCGCCTTTCGGGTTGCATCGCTCTTCACAGCGCGGTCCTCGAAGACCGCCTCGATCACAAGGTCCGAACCGGCGAGATCGTTGTAGTCGGCCGAAGGTTTGATTTTGGAAAGGAGCGCGTCCTTGTCGGCGGCTTTTGCGCGGCCCTTCAGAACCTGGCCGGAGATAAGCTTGTCGCAAATATCCTTGCCCTTATCGGCCGATGCTTGATCTCTGTCGATCAGCACCACATCCATCCCGGCGCTCGCGGTCACATAGGCGATCCCCGCGCCCATGAATCCTGCCCCGAGAATGCCAACCTTTTTGATCGAGGTCGCCGGGATTTGCTTCGGGCGTCGGGCGCCCTTGTTCAATTCGCCCATCGAAATGAACAGCGTGCGGATCATGGCCGCGGCTTCGGGCGAACGCAGGATTTTGGCGAACCAGCGCGACTCGACGCGCAGCGCCAAATCCATCGGAAGCTGAAGACCCTCATAGACGCTGTGCAGAATCGCTTTTGCTGCGGGATAATTGTCATGCGTCTCACGCCGATAAATCGCGTTGGCCGCCGGCCATACCATCATGCCCTGCGGCGAGAACACTTTGCCGGAGGGAAGCCGGAAGCTTTGTTCGTCCCACGGCGCAACCCCTTTTCCGCCCGCCGCGATCCACGCCTTGGCTCTAGCGACGATCTCCTCGGCTGGCGCGACCTCATGGACGAGGTTCATTGTCTTGGCGGCTTTCGGCCTGATCTGTTCGCCCTTGAAAAGCATTTGCAGCGCATCGCCGGTCTGCATCAATCTGGCGACCCGTTGTGTACCGCCGGCACCCGGGAACAGTCCGACCTTGATTTCAGGCAGGCCGATCCGCGCCTTGTCCTTGTCCGCGATCACCCGGTAGTGACAGGCGAGCGCGAGTTCGAAGGCACCGCCTAGACAGGTGCCGTTGATCGCCACGGCGAAAGGCTTGCCGCATGTCTCAAGCTTGCGGTAGAGCAACGAGAGCCGCCGGGAGCTTTCAAAAAACAATTTCGTTGCCGCTTCTTCGCCCTTTTCCTGCTTGGCTTTCAGATATTCGCTCGCTGCCACCTGCAGCATGGAAAGATCGGCACCGCCCGAAAATGCCTCCTTGGCAGAAGTGATCACACAGCCCTTGATCGAAGCATTGGCCGCGACATGGTCGATGACCTGCTCGAGCTCGTCCATAACCTGCGGCGTGATCACGTTCATCGAGCGGGAAGGCATGTCCCAGGTGAGCAGCGCAATCTCGTCTGGGTCCGTTTCGAAGCGGAAATTGGTGAGGTTCATGGGTCGCTCCTTAGATTCGCGCGGCTTGGGCAAGCGTGGCGGGGACGATCATCCGGTGAAACGGCAGAACCACGGCCAGATAAACCCGGCAGAGCAAATTATGCGGGCGAGCCAAGGTTGTTGCCGTAATCCAACTGTACGAGGCATTGATCTTGATCACATCGACGACGAAACGAAAATCAAGATGCTTGTCATCGAACCCAAGAATAATCCCCTCCGGCGCGCGGGCAATTACCGGAAAGGCTCCTATGGACGTGCTCCTGTCCGGCTCGTCCAGCGCCAGCCGCGCCGGTTTGAGACCCAGCACCGACGTCGCTCGATTGCTTTCAGGCAGGACTCCTTGCACTTCCACGGCAAACTCCGTCAATTGATCTCACGCGCGGATGAACGGCGCTTGCCCATCGCCCTATGATTGTCTGCTCATTTGTGTAAGCGCCAAGGCTACACCCGTTCGATGATCGTTGCAGTGCCCATGCCCGCACCGATGCAAAGGGTGATGAGTGCCGTCCCCTTGCCCGTGCGCTCAAGTTCGTCGATCGCCGTGCCCAGCAGCATGGCGCCGGTTGCGCCGAGAGGATGGCCCATTGCGATAGCACCGCCGTTGACATTGAGTTTCCCGAGGTCAAGGTCGAAGGCCTGGAGGTAGCGCAGGACAACCGAGGCAAACGCTTCGTTGACCTCGAAGAGATCGATGTCCTCGATCCTCATGCCGGCACGCGCCAACACTTTCCTTGTGACATCGACCGGTCCGGTCAGCATCATGGCGGGCTCCGAGCCGATATTCGCGAAGGCCCGGATTTTTGCGCGCGGCTTGCGCCCCATGGCCTGGCCAGCCTCGGCCGAGCCTATGAGGACGGCAGCGGCGCCATCGACAATGCCCGAGGAATTGCCCGCATGATGGACATGAACGACGCGTTCGACCTCCGGATGGGCATCGACCGCGACCGCATCGAAACCGCCTTGTTCGCCCATCATTGTGAAGGATGGTTTGAGCGCGGCGAGCGACTGCATGTCGGTCGTTGGCCGCATATGTTCGTCGCGGTCGAGGAGGGCGATGCCGTTGATGTCGCGCACGGGGACGATTGAATTCTTAAAGTGACCCTCGCTCCAGGCCTTTGCCGCGCGTTGTTGCGAGGTGACCGCATATTGGTCGACGTCGTCACGGGAAAATCCATATTTGGTGGCGATGAGATCGGCCGACACGCCTTGCGGCATGAAATAGGATTTGATTGCAATCGCCGGATCGACCGGCCAAGCGCCCCCCGATGCGCCGATACCGACCCGACTCATCGATTCGACGCCGCCGCCCACCGTCAGCTGATGCTGTCCGGCCATCACTTGAGCGGCCGCAAAATTGATCGCATCGAGACCGGAGGCGCAGAAACGGTTGATCTGGACGCCGGGAACATGATTGCCGTAATCGGCGGTCAGGGCCGCGGCTCGTGCGATGTCGCCGCCGGCCTCGCCCACGGGATCGACGCAGCCAAGAACGACATCGTCAACCAGATGAGTGTCGAGGTCGCCACGCTCCTTGATCGCCTGCAAGACGGTGGCGGCAAGTCCGAGTGTCGAAACCTCGTGCAAGGCGCCATCCGGTTTACCGCGTCCGCGCGGGGTGCGCACATGATCGTAAATGAAAGCTTCGGGCACGGGGTCCTCCCGGTTGGTTCGCAAAAAAGCGGGATGCGGGCAGATCAGAATTGTTCGGCCGACAGCGCCATCAAGGTTTCGGCGCCGGCGGAAATGCGGGCGAAATGAGCGCTCGATTCCGGCATGATGCGTTCCATGAAATATCTGCCGGTCATTAGTTTGGCTTCCATGGCGGCGGCATCGCCATTGCCGGTCTTTTTGATTACGAGAGCGGCCTTGGCGATCCGCGCCCACATGAACCCAAGGGCGACCAGCCCGAATAAATGCATATAGTCATAGGAACCGGCGCCGGCATTTTCCGGCTTTGCCATGGCATTTTGCATGAACCACATCGTTGCCTGTTCGAGATGTTCGACGCCGAGCTTCAGCCCTGAAACATAGGGCCGCATCTGCTCGTCGGACTCATTGTCCTTGATGAAGGATTTGACCTCGGCGAAGAAATTCATGATCGCGCGGCCGCCGTCCTTGGCGAGCTTGCGGCCGACAAGATCGAGGGCCTGAATCCCGTTGGCGCCTTCGTAGATCATGGCGATGCGGGCATCGCGGACGAATTGTTCCATGCCCCATTCCTCGATATAGCCGTGGCCGCCGAGGATTTGCTGGGCCTTGACCGCATTCTCGAACCCGAAGTCGGTCAACACGCCTTTCAACACGGGGGTCAGCAGGCCCAAACTATCCGAGGCCGCCTGAACTTCGGCCTTGTCATTCGAGCGATGCGCAATGTCGCTTTTCAGCGCGGTCCAAACGACGAGCGCCCGGGCGGCTTCATTGAAGGCGCGGATCGTCAACAAATTGCGCCGCACGTCGGGGTGAACGATGATCGGATCCGCCGGCTTGTCGGGATATTTCGGCCCTGAAAGTGAGCGTCCCTGCAAGCGATCCTTGGCGTAGGCGGCGGCATTTTGATAGGCGATTTCCGAGATCGCCAAACCCTGGATCGCCACACCGAGACGGGCCTCGTTCATCATCACGAACATGGCATTCAAGCCCTTGTTGGGCTCGCCAACGAGCCAGCCCTTGGCTCCGTCATAATTCATCACGCAGGTGGCATTGGCGTGAATGCCCATCTTATGCTCGATCGAACCGCAGGTGACATTGTTGGAGGTCCCGACCGAACCGTCCGCTTCGATCAGCAATTTAGGCACGACGAAAAGCGAAATGCCTTTGACGCCGGCGGGCGCTCCCTCGATCCTGGCCAACACGAGATGGATAATATTATCCGCAAGATCATGCTCGCCGGCCGAGATGAATATTTTTTCGCCGGTAATGGCATAGGAACCATCAGCTTGAGGCACCGCCTTGGTTTTCAAAAGACCGAGATCGGTACCGCAATGCGATTCGGTCAGATTCATGGTTCCCGACCATTCGCCGCTGATCAGTTTCGGCGTGAAAATCTTCTTCTGTTCGGGGGAGCCATGAGTCATGAGGGCGGCAAGCGCGCCTTGGCTCAAGCCGGGATACATGGCGAAGGCCATATTAGCGGAACTCGCGAATTCGTTGACGATCGCCGCTAACGTATAGGGCAGTCCCTGTCCACCGTAATCGGGATCGGCGGCAAGGCCGATCCAGCCTCCGCCGACAAAAGCACGATAGGCATCTTTGAAACCCGCTGGTGTCTCAACGCGGCCATCCTTGTGGCGGATGCATCCCGCGCGGTCGCCAGCCTGATTCAAGGGGTGGAGGGTTTCCTCACATAGCTTCGCGGCTTCGGAAATGATCGCTTCGACGACGTCAGGCGTCGCGTCGGCGAATCCAGGCAAATTATTCAAACGCTGGATCGGAAAAACATCACGGAGAAGGAAAAGAACTTCTTCGACCGGCGCCTTGTAACTCGGCATCAAACGACCTCCCGGCTTCCATTGGCGGCGCAGATGTCTTGCCGGCAAATTGCGCAACTCAAGTCCGGGAACGTCGGTTCCGGAAAATGCGCTACCGGTTAGCGAATCCCGGCTATGAGATAGTCTTTCCCACCCCCCTCCGCAAGATTCGAAGGCTCGCGGCCGCGCTTTAGGCCGGGATGCGAAATTTGAAACGAAGGAAAAGTGGACGGACGAGGTTAACGGGCGGCTTAAAAACCCCGTTGGCACGAAAAAATAGTCTCAAATCGGAGATCAAACAAAGGGAAGGCGCGTCGAGCGCGGCTTTGATGCCAAACTGTCATGTTCGCAATTAAATTTATGCAGAAATTCTGCCGCTGAAGAATCTGCGGGCAACACGGATCGCCCGCAGCAAAAAGCGACATTGGCTAAAACATTTGTCGCAATTTTTTTGGAATGCGTTCTAACGCCCGGATTGATTGACAAAGCGCGCTGCGCGAGGGGCTGGATCCCGACGCCCGCCGATGCGCGAGTTGCAAGGCGCGGATCGCCTGGTCGATTTTGACGCGTTGACGTTCGAGATGGCTGATTTGAGCATCGATTTGTTCCGGCACCGGGTCCCGTTCCAGATCCCCGACTTCCTCTTCGTTGGAAGCTAAAATGCCCTCGATCTCGGACAGGCTAAATCCGAGTTCCTTGCCCGCTAAAATCATCCTGAGATGCAATTTGTTGCGCGCATCGTACCTGCGGGCGTTTCCCACCCGCCGGGGGTGCAGGAGGCCGCAGTCTTCGTAAAAACGGAGCGCGCGGATGCTGATCCCAAAATCCCGGACCATTTCACGAATGGTACTCAATCGCGGTTCGTCGACCGACCCATCGCGATATTGCTCCCCATTCGCTCCCGGTTCGGGACCGTTTGGAACGGAATGAAGCAGGTAGGGATTCATATCCCAGCGGAAATGCTGTTGCCCCATCGTATCCATAATTCAATCCTGTTTGATTGATCAAAGCTCCAGCCGGACAATACAAAAATCCCAGCAAAGCGCAACTAATGAGGGAAAAAATAATACGTCACACCTCAACTATTAACAACATTTTGTAAACTTGGCCGCATAAGTCACCTAAAATCACTGATCTAACAGTCATATTTAAAGCTGTATATTAAAATCAAGAAAGACATTTTGAACAAACCCGCATCTCACATTGCGAAGATTGCTCTTAAACTGGGCAGGAATTGAGGCGCGCGTCGCCGTTGATCTGGATCATGGCAAACGTCTCAGCTGCGATCTGGTCGAGTCGTCCACAAAGAATGGAGTGAGCGCTGGCTTTGGTCGCAAATTTGCCTCGGGCCCAGCCTTTGCTGTGTGAAGCAACTGCGATTCACCAAGCGGCAACACAATGCGCGGCATAGACCCCGGTCGGGGAGAGGCAGAATATTCTGGTCCGCCTCGGGCAAGCCAAGCACGCGATGAGAGGGATCATCAGCCTGGTTTTGACGACGAAAGGCGGCGCGTGTCTCTTGGTTTGTCCGTAGACCAAGGCGGTCCTAAATCGCTCGACCCCGAACCGCTTTCGGACATGCGATCGCAGCCGGCCGCCGACGTCCTTGCGGCGGTGGCTCGCATGATGTCGTCCCATTCGGTGACAACCGGCGCCGCCCGCAAAAATCTGCTGCGGTTGCTTGATGATTTGGAGGCGGTCGTTCGCGCGCGCGGCGATAAGCCTAGCCTGCCGGTCAGGGATGCTTTGATGGAGCTTGAAGGCAGGCTTAAGCTATTTTCGCGACAGCGGGCTTTGACCCCGGATGAATTGGCTGCTTGCGGAGATCTGCTCCGGCAAACCCGTCACGCCGTTTCTGCCGATGAAGCTTGCGCGGCCGAAGCGGCTCTCGATCCGAATCCCCCAATTGCCGGGGCAGGCCATGCGACCCAAGCTGGCCCATTCGACCGGATGGCGCGCGAACTTATGCGGTCTCTGGAGCGATTTGGCGCGGCAAAAAGCCAATCACCTGCTCCCACTGAATCCGAACGCGAAAGCTCGGTCACGGCACGACAAGCTGAAGTTTCGCAGGATCTCGCGGCGACCGCCCGGGAAATATTGGATCTCCTGAAAGACCCCGCCCGTGACGATTCCATCCGCGCCCTCGAACTGCGCCTCGACAGTCTGGCACGGACGGCTGAAGAAGCGATCCGAAAAGCCGGTCGCGACGATCAATCTCTTTCAGCACAAATTGATGCCGGGCATCAATTTCTTGCCGCCCGGTTCGAGGCCGGTTTGGCCGCGGCCTCAAGCGAAATGGGGGCTTTGAAGGATTTAATCCAAGACCTTCCGAAGTCGGCTGAGCTCCCGCACGCTCAGCCGGTGGTTCCGACGGACGAGCTTAGCCGAGAGATCGCCAAGCTCGCCGAACGGCTGGATCGCGTCGGCGAAGGGTTTGAACGGTTGCGGACCACGTCGACGCTCTCACCGGAGGCAGCTTTCGACGATGCGCACGGACTCCTGCGTGAGATCGCAGATTTGCGGGCACTCCAGGACGAAAACGGACGCCGCGCCCAGATTGTTTTGGCAAGCGTCCAGGACGCCATGGGGCAAATCGCCGATCGCCTCACCAGGCTTGAAACACGATTGGGTGAAATGGAGGCCGATCCTTCCGCCCTTGCCCCGTCGTCGCCGGACGCCTTTGCGCCATTCTTCGCATTTCTCGCCGAGCAACGGCAGGAGAGCGGCAACCCCCATTTACCGGCAGCAAAGGGCGACAAGGGGTTCGATGAGGGCAATCAACCTTCGGCGAAACTTCAAATCGAAAGCCGCTCGCTCGGCATCAGTGGGGATGTCGATGCGTTCTTGATCGAACCCGGACTTGGCTACCCTGGCCCATTCCGCGATCGCGAAGCCACGGAGCAAGGGGCACCGCCGAAAGTCGACCGTATTGCTCACGAAAATACGAGCCGCGCTGAATTAATCGCCGCCGCGCGTCGCGCTGCGCGGGGTGCCAAAGCGGGGCCAAGCGATGCGGTGGCAAGCCCCATTCCGCAGACGGAGCCAGATCCCCAGCCCCACCCGGCTTTTTTTCAGTTGAAACTCAGTCCTCTGCGGCTTCTGCAGCGTCCGTTGACTTGGGGCATCGGGGTTCTTGTCATGGCTTTAGGAGCCTATACGATCGTCCAAACGCTGACCCATCGCAGCGAATTAGTTCCAAGCCTTTTCAACCAGTTCCACAATAATATTAAAGTGAATTCGTCAATGCCGCCCCCAATGGGGCAGGCCGAGACACAAGGCAAAATGCCGGCAAGCCAGGCCGCAGGCGATCCGGAAACGGCGGAGCCGGCGCGGTCAAGCCTGCCAGGGGGCGTCTATCTCGATCCGTCGCCTCTTGTTCCGCCGAACGGCTCCGGCACGGCTCCCAACGCCATTTCAGTCGCAACATTGAAGTCGGCAGCCCGCATCATAGCCGGGAGCGGCGCGATCGTAACCGGGACCATCGGTCAGAGCAGCGGAGCCGGCAAAGCGCCCGCCCAATCAGCCAACGCCGCGGCCTTCGCGCCGATCTTTCCACTTTCCCCTTTGCCGGGTCCCGCTTCACCGTCCGACCCCGGCAACCCAGCCCCCGTCGCAACCGAGCCGCCGCCCGCCAAAACGCTGATGGAACGCGCCGAAGCCGGCGATGCGGCGGCGCAATTTGACCTTGCGGTGCGGGCCGCGGAAGGCAAAGACGGACCACCAAATTATAGCCTCGCGGTGCAATGGTACGACAAGGCAGCGCAACAAGGTTTTGCGGCGGCTGAATATCGGCTTGGATCGCTTTATGAAAGAGGTCTGGGGGTCGGCAAGGACATGCAGCGCGCGAAGGCCCTCTATCGGCTGGCCGCCGAAAAAGGCAACATCCGCGCCATGCATAACCTCGGGGTTCTTGCAGCCGAGGGCAATGATGGCAAGCCGGATTACGAAGCGGCCGCGCTTTGGTTCGGCAAGGCTGCCGACTTCGGCGTTCGCGACAGCCAATTCAATCTTGCGGTTCTGCTCGCGCGGGGGCTTGGGGTCTCTAAAGACCTTGTGAAATCCTACACATGGTTTGCGGTCGTTGCGGCCGCAGGCGACGAGGACGCCGCAAAAAAGCGCGACGACGTCGCAGCGAGGCTGACATCGTCCGAGCTTGCGGCGGCCAACGCATCGGCGGCAGGCTTTAGGCCTCGCCCTGCGGACCGGACGGCCAATGAATCTGCGGCGCCGGAATGGATCTCCGAGGCAAGTCCCCCCCAAAAACCGAAAGTTTCCGGGCTGTAAGCCAATCCTCGCACGGCACGTACGCCGCCGATCAATCCGGCAAGCAGCGCCCATGGGGAATGTCGTAAACCTCGCCGCGGCTCAGGACATGGGCACGGCAATCGCCGGCTCCAAACAGGGGCGTGAAAGCGGCATCCCGCAAATTGAGCCCGCCGGTGAAGGCGCCGAATGCGGGCAGAATGCAGCGCGTTGCATTGGCCACAAAGCAGCGCCGCCGGATCGAGCCGGCGCGCCCGGCAACCCTGGCAACAGGATGCAAATGCCCAGCGATCTCGCCCGGGGAGGGCGCGGCGCGCGGTTCGTGCCGAAAAACGATGGGGCCGATCGAGACTTCGTCTCTTCCTTCACCCTCCAAGCCGGCAGGCAAATCGCGATCATGATTGCCGGCGATCCAGATCCACTCCCGTCCGGCCTGCAAAGCGCGAATCATCGCGCGATCGCGCATGGCGAGGCGCTCACCCGCGCGGCCGTCATGAAACGAATCGCCGAGCGCCATAACCGCGCGGGGTTTGTAGAAAGCGATCAGGCGGGCGAGCAATTCGAGCGTGGCCGCTGTGTCGTAAGGCGGCAGAAAGACTTTCCGCGCGGCAAAGGCCGAGCCTTTTTCGAAATGCAGATCGGCGACGATCAGCAGCCTCTCTTCGTGCCAAAAGAGCGCCCCCGCCGAATCGACGACAAACCCCCTGTCCAGAATTTGCAGGACCGCAGGTGGCCGATGGGTTTGACGGGCGGCGCTCGGCATTTTTTTTCAAAGCGACTCATGGCGGTGCGGATCAATCTGATCTTTTGACCAAGGCATGGGCAATTGCAACCTGCCGAGGTCGCTCTCCTAAGCAAAATACCCGTCTCGCCTGAGTTGCTGAGCTTTGCGCGTAGGAGATAGGATCAGACAGAGCCTTCGGCGGCTTGCTTGAGGTTGCGAAGCCAATTCTGCAAAGTTTTGTCGAGCGTCTTTTGCAACATCCCGGGGAGCAGGCTTGCGAGCCAGCCGGCGAATGATTCGGACGTCTCGACCGCGACGCCGGTCGTCGTCGGCCTCAAGCTCCATGTATGGACAGCGTGAAGGCCCAAGGCTTTTCCGGTCCAGCTGATGCGGTGTTCAGGCACGACATCCTGTAAGGTCGAAACGAGCGAAACGCCGCCCGATTTCCAGGCGAAACTTGTACCTTCCTGAATAGGACCGTTCAGTTTCGAGCGCGCAATTGCAGGATTCCACTGCGGCCAGGAATCAATCTCGGTGAGGAGGCGCCACAGGGTCGCGGCCGGGGCATTCACTATGATTTCGTGACGTGCTCGGACCGGAGCGTAATAATCAATATCCATAAATCAATCCTCTATGTGCCGCCCCAAGTGGTAAATGGGGTTTGTGACCAAAGGATTTCATGATGTTTCGGATCGTCTTTCTCCTCGCCCTGCTGATACCTGGATATGCTTACGCTCAGGCCAATCCACACCATCATTCAGGTGGGATGCCGTCCGATCCTCAATCGGCGTCAACCCCGATCCAAGCCGGTCAGGCGGCATTTGCGGCTATTCAGGAAATCGTCGAAATCCTGGAGGCCGACCCGGCCACCGACTGGAGCAAAGTGAATATTGAGGCTCTGCGGCAGCATCTCATCGACATGGACAATGTCACTCTTCGCGCGGAGGTGAAAAGCGAGCCAGTTGACGGTGGGGTGCGGTTCATCGTTTCGGGCGTCGGTCCGGTAAAAGACTCGATCCAGCGGATGGTCATGGCGCATGCCGCGACGATGGATGGCGTCGAGGACTGGACGTTCACTGCCACCCCTACGGACGCCGGTGCGATCCTGACGGTCACGACACCTGCCAAGGACGCCGAAAAACTCCGTGGGCTCGGTTTTATCGGAGTCATGACACGCGGCATGCACCACCAGCAGCATCATCTGATGATCGCACGGGGTCATCATCCGCATCACTGAACAGCCTTGCCCTCATCCTGAGGAAGCCCGAAGGGCTGTCTCGAAGGATGAGGAGTTCATAAACGGGGCATCACGAAGGATACGCCGCTCGGCGACCGAGGCGCCCTCGCCCTTCGAGACAGCCCTTCGGGCTTCCTCAGGGTGAGGGCTTGGGTTCCGTGCGAGCTTTTGAACAGGTTCTCAATGCGCATAATTTGAGAACCGAGTACTGATTTATGGCCGCGGTACCAGCTGCCCCATCACCTCCTCGACAAGGCTTTCGGCGGCTTCGGCAAGAATCGTTTCCCGCGCTTCGCCATAGACAGGTTCGCGGCCGATTTCGAGCATGATCGGAACCGCCAAGGGCGACACACGGTCGAGCGCCTTGTGAGCAATCTTGCCCTGAACACGCGCGAGCATCGCGCCGAGACGCTCGATGTCGAGGAGACCTGTTGCCGCGTCGGCTCGTGCAGCGCGCAAAAGAATATGATCCGGTTCGTGTTTCCGCAGCACGTCGTAAATGAGATCGGTCGAGATCGTCACTTGGCGGCCGGTCTTTTCGCGGCCCGGAAAATTCCGCTGGATCAAGCCGGCAATGATCGCACAATTACGAAACGTTCGCTTCATCAAGGCGGACTCTTGCAGCCATTCCTCAAGATCGTCGCCGAGCATGTCTTGCCCAAAAAGATCCGCAAGATGTTTGGGATGTTTTTCGAACAAGGCGCCGATATCGGTCAGCGACCAGACGCACAGCGCATAATCATTGGCGACGAAGCCGAGTGGTTTTAGTCCAGCACGTTCCATCCGACGCGTGAGCAGCATTCCGAGCGTCTGATGCGCAAGCCTGCCCTCAAAGGGATAGGCAACGATATGAAATCTCTGGCCGCGCGGAAAGGTTTCGACGAGCAGACCATCGACCTTCGGCAAGGCCGAATGAAGTTTTTGCAATCGCAGCCATTGCGACACTTGCCCCGGCAAATGCTTCCATTCGGCTGGCATCGCGAGCAATTCGCGCACCCGCATCGCGAGATAGGTTGAAAGCGGAAATTTGCCGCCCGCATAGGACGGAATCTTGGGCGCGTCTGACGAGCTTCGCGCAACCAGAGCCTCGTTCTCGACAACACCCTGAAGCGCCAGAATTTCGCCGCCGAACAAAAACGTGTCGTTGGGCGCCAGCATTTCGATAAAATATTCCTCGATCTCGCCCAACACACGCCCGCTCCGGCGCAGCGGCCCGGTGTAGGCCGAAGCCGCCGAGCCGCCTCGCACGAGCCGGACTTTCAGCATGTCGGCCTCGACGATCGTGCCGATGTTCATCCGATAGGCTTGCGCTGCGCGCCCATTGGCGATTCGCCAGCGGCCGTCCTTCATGCGCTTGATCTTGGCGAAGCGCTCATAGGTCGAAAGTGCATAGCCGCCGGTTGCGGCAAACCTCAATGCCGCCTCGAAGGTGGCACGGTCGAGTGCGGCGTAGGGCAGGGCGCTTGTCACCTCTGTAAAAAGCTCCCTTTCGTCGAAGGGCTCGGCACAGGTCATGCCCAAAATATGCTGGCACAACACGTCGAGGGCACCGCTGCGGGCTTGCGCTGTATCTTGCGCGCCCTTCCGCGCGGCCTCCACCGCGGCATGGCATTCGAGCACCTCGAAACGATTGGCCGGCACCAGCAGTGCGCGGGAAGGCTCGTCAAGGCGATGGTTGGCGCGCCCGATCCGCTGCGCGAGACGGCTTGCGCCCTTCGGCGCGCCGATGTTCACGACAAGATCGACGTCGCCCCAATCGATGCCGAGATCGAGCGTCGAGGTACAAACTACCGCTTTCAATTTTCCTGCCGCCATCGCGGCTTCGACACGGCGGCGCTGCGCCACATCAAGCGAGCCATGATGGAGCGCAATCGGCAATGCGTCGTCATTGCGCCGCCAGAGCTCCTGAAACACAAACTCCGCCTGCGCGCGCGTATTGACGAAAATAAGCGTCATCCGCGCGGCTTTGATCCTTTGGTAAATTTCGAAGAGCGCATGGCGGGCGCTATGTCCGGCCCAGGGCAAATGCTCGGCGGTATCGAGGATCGAGATTTCAGCCGGCGCGCCGGGCGGGGCTAGGGCGAGCTTTGCGAGGGAGTTGGTTGATGTTTGGGAAACCAGCCAGCCGCGCAACTCGTCCGGGTCGCGCACCGTGGCGGAAAGGCCGATGGCCGTGAGGCCCGGCGCAATCCCACGCAGGCGGGCGAAGCCGAGGCTCAAGAGATCACCCCGCTTCGAAGCAGCGATCGCATGCAATTCATCGAAAATCACATAGCGAAGCGTGGCAAAGAGATGCCGTGCGTCGGCGCTGGCGACAAGCAGGGCAAGCTGCTCAGGGGTGGTCAGAAGGATTTCCGGCGGAGACCGGCGCTGGCGCTGGCGCTTGGAAGCCGATGTGTCGCCGGTTCTGGTTTCAATTCGGGGCCATAGCCCCATTTCCTGCACCGGTATCTTAAGATTGCGTTCGACGTCGACGGCCAGCGCCTTCAGGGGCGAGATATAGAGCGTATGAAGGCCACTTTGATTTTTCTTCTGTTCGAGATCGACCAGCGTCGGAAGAAATCCGGCGAGGGTCTTCCCGGCGCCCGTTGGGGCAATGAGAAGGGTGCTGTTTCCACTACGGGCCAGGCGCAGGAGGTCGAGCTGGTGCTGGCGCGGCACCCAGCCGCGCGCGGCAAACCAGCGCGCAAAACGCTCCGGCAGCAAGAGATCGGTGGAAGGCGAGCGTCGCACCATGTTGATATAGGGTCAAACAGCGGACTTTGCCTGCGATTTTACAGGTTTTAATTCAAAGTCCGATGCTGCGGCTTGCCGGATCAATGCTCAACTTTCGGCCCGCTTCGCCCTGAAAAGACAAACAATTTCCCAACGATGACGGCGGCGCGCGGCGGAGGCTGGCCGGGCTGAAGCGAAGACCCTGTTCATTATCCAGGCACTTGATTATAGAAACTACCGTAAATATAGGCTTAGGCCCTCACCCAAGAAAACTGCGTTCGTTTGGGCTCTGCGCGGCCACCGCGAAGGAATATGCGAGATCCATGGTCAAAATTACTTACATAGATTCCTACGGCGAAGCCCGGACTATCGAGGCCCAAGAGGGTGCGACCGTGATGGAAAACGCCATCCGCAACAATATTCCCGAGATCACCGCCGAATGCGGCGGCGGCTGCGCCTGTGCGACGTGCCATGTCTATGTTGACGAAAAATGGTTGGATCTCGCCGGAAAAGCGTCGGACCAGGAAGAAGACATGCTGGACTTTGCCTATAAGGTTCAGCCCAATTCGCGGCTGTGTTGCCAGATCATCGTCACGCCGGAACTCGACGGGCTTGTCGTTACAACCCCGGACCGCCAAGGCTAGGGCACATTTGCCGCCTTCGACGCCCATGATGCAATTCGACGACAATCGGCGCAGCCAGATCAATTTTAGCTAGATTTCGGAGCAAGGCATGAGTGAAAGCATAAAGACCGACGTGCTCATCGTCGGCGCGGGGCCGGCTGGCCTCTTCGCGGTGTTCGAATTGGGGCTCCTTGATATCAAGGCCCATTTGGTGGACATCCTGCCGAAACCCGGCGGCCAATGCGCCGAGCTTTATCCGGAAAAGCCGATCTATGACATTCCCGGTTTTCCGAAAATATCGGGCCAGGAACTCGTCGATGCTTTGCTGCAGCAGATCGAGCCGTTTCACCCGACCTTCCATTATGGCGAAATGGTCGAGGGGCTGGAAGTTTCGGGGACCGCCGAGGCGCCCTTGTTCCGGGTTCGGACTAGCGGAGGGCAAAGCTTCGAATGCAAGGTCGTGATTGTGGCGGCGGGCGGCGGATCGTTCCAGCCTAAAAAGCCGCCGATTGCGGATATTGAAGCCTATGAAGGAAACTCGGTTTTCTACGCTGTGCGCAAGATCGAGGATTTTCGCGGCAAGCATGTCGTGATCGTCGGGGGCGGCGATTCGGCGCTCGATTGGACGCTCAATTTGCAGCCGGTCGCCAAGCATCTGACTTTGGTCCATCGCCGCGATGATTTCCGGGGCGCGCCGCATTCGGTCAATGCGATGCGCGAACTGGTCGCCGGGGGGCGGATGGATTTGCAGATCGGTCAGCTCTCCGAACTGCATGGCGACGCGGGTCACCTCACCTCGGTCACGTTCAAACATGCCAGCGGGGCCACGCATGAGATCGCGTGCGACCGGCTGATCCCGTTTTTTGGGCTCACCATGAAACTCGGCCCGGTTGCCGATTGGGGTCTCAACCTACACGAAAATCTGGTGCCGGTCGATACCGCGACGTTCGAGACCAATATCCCGGGCGTTTTCGCGATCGGCGACATTAACTATTATCCAGGCAAGCTTAAGCTAATCTTATGCGGCTTTCACGAGGGCGCGCTGGCGGCTCAGAAAGCCCATCGCTACATCTATCCGGAAAAGCGCCTGACATTCCAATACACAACCTCGTCGTCCAGCCTCCAGAAGAAGCTTGGCGTGAATTGAATAAGTTCCTCCAGAGGCTGATGCTTCAGGCTTGAAACCGGAGGGCAGGGAATGCGCGTCGCACTCTATGCAGGATCTTTCGATCCCTTGACCAATGGGCATATCGGGGTGATCGAAAGCGCGGCATCGGTTTGCGACGAACTCGTTGTGGCGATCGGCGTCCACCCCGGCAAGACGCCGATGTTCAGCCCGGAGGAGCGGGCCCATCTGATCGAAAACGCCTGTGGAAGCGCTCTCGCGGCGCGGTCCTGCAAGCTTTCGGTCAGGACCTTCTCCGGCCTGGCGGTGGAGGCTGCCCGCGCTGCCGGCGCCAAACTGATCGTGCGCGGCCTGCGGGACGGGACCGACCTCGACAATGAAATGCGGATGGCGGGCACCAACGCCGTGATGGCACCGGAGATCAAAACGGTGTTTTTCGTGGCTCCGCCCGCAGTCCGTCATATTAGCGCGACATTGGTTCGGCAGATCGCGGGCCTCGGCGGCGATGTATCGGCTTTTGTACCTCCCGTGGTCGCCGATGCGCTCGCCAAGCGGCGGGTGACTTGAACGGCCGGCTGTTATTGAAAAGGATTCAACCGCATGATGATTCGACGGATGATGATTGGCCTGACCTTGGGGTTGGGATTAGCCATGGTATCCAATGCGGTCCCGGCCGCGCCGGCGCAAGATCTGGCTAACACGATTTACCTCGACACCAAGGACGGTCGGATCACCATCGTGCTTCGTCCTGACCTCGCTCCCAAACACGTTGCCCAGATTGAAGCCTTAACGAAGCGCGGCTTCTATAATGGAATCGTTTTCCATCGCGTGATCGATGGATTCATGGCGCAAACCGGAGATCCGACTGGAACCGGGACGGGAAAGTCCGACCTCCCCAACATCCCCGCCGAGTTTTCGAGCGAGCCCTTTAAACGCGGCACTGTCGGCATGGCGCGCTCACAGGATCCGAATTCGGCCAACTCGCAATTCTTCATCTGCTTTGGCGATGCGTCGTTCCTGAACAATAAATATACCGTGGTCGGTCAAGTGGTTTCCGGCATGGATGTCGTCGACAAGATCAAGAAGGGTTCCAAGGACGAGAACGGTTCGGTCTCCAACCCCGACAAAATCGTAAAAATGCAAATGGCACCCGACGCGACAGCCGGCAAAAAATAGCTTCGGGCTCAGCGCCAATGCGTTGCGATTCCGCCATCACGAAACGCAACGCTTCGTCATAAAATTTGCAACTTTGTCCTGTGGCGGACGAACAGCTTTGCCCTTGCCGCTTTAGACTTGGATCTAGGCTCGTTTCTCGAATACGCGCAACAAACAATGCTGCCCCGAAGGCCCTCCTCAATACTTGCGAGGCGCCTGTCGATTCGAGTAGGTTTAAGTCGCCCGTCGCGCCATGATTTGGGTGCGAAGCGGCTCTCCGGGGAGGCCTCCGGCCCGGCCGCGAGCGGTGGTTCTTAGAGGTGCTGGCGGACTTACGCCTTAAGTGCAATTGCCGGTTAGCAAGCCCATTGTCGAGGTTCCTGCGCATCCGCCAGTAGATGCGCAGGGACATTTTGTTTTCCCGATATTAGCGTCGCCTCGCTGTCGCTGTCGCTGTCGCTCCGCGATTTTAGAGGCAATGGCGGACGTGCTGTTTACCTCGGCGCGGGCATGGGCTATGGCAACCCGACCAAATAGCTAGCCTCACCGCTTGAGCCGCCGCTTTTCGAGCCGAAGCTTATCAAAACACAGGCAGGAGTTTTCAATGCCGAATACGGGTAAGACCCTCACCTTGGAAACCACGCAAGGACCTGTGGTGATCGAAATGCGGCCGGATCTCGCGCCCGGCCATGTCGAGCATATCAAGAAGCTCGTTGCTGAAAAATTCTACGATGGGGTGGTCTTTCATCGGGTGATCGACGGTTTTATGGCCCAGACGGGATGCCCGCATGGAACGGGAACCGGCGGTTCGAAATATCCCAATATCAAAGCTGAGTTCAATGCCGAACCGCATGTGCGCGGCACCTGTTCCATGGCACGCGCCCAGGATCCGAATTCCGCCAATTCTCAATTCTTCATTTGCTTCAACGACGCCCGTTTTCTCGACAAGCAATATACGGTGTGGGGCAAGGTCACATCGGGCATGGAAAATGTCGACAAGATCAAACGCGGCGAGCCGGTGCGCGATCCCGACAAGATCCTGAGGGCGACCCTCAGCTGACGGTTGCAAGACTTAACTCGGGGCCTCGGCGGCGCGGCGGTGTGACTGCGCCCCCAACACGATCACGGACTTGCGGGCGGCACGCCGGCAATGAACTCATTCATGCGTGTCAATCTCTTCGATTTCGAGCTGCCGCCTGATCGCATCGCCCTGCGTCCCGCAGACCCCCGTGACACGGCGCGGCTCCTTATCGTCCGCCCGCAGGACTCGCCCTCAGTTCAAGATAGCAGCATGCTCGCCTTGCCTGCGCTATTGGCGCCAGGCGACGTCCTCGTCGTGAACGATACGCAGGTGATCCCGGCGCGGCTTGAGGGCTTTCGGACACGCGAAGATGCCACCGCCGGGATCGAGGCGACCCTGCATAAGCGCGAGGGACCAGCCCTATGGCGCGCGTTCGTCCGACCGGCCAAAAAGCTGAAGCGCGGTGAAACGGTCCGGTTTTTGGCGCCCGGAGATAGCCTCGGCGCCAGTCCGTCGCTGGATGCCGAGATCGCCGAGAAGGGGGACGAGGGCGAAGTTTTGCTGAGCTTCGCGCTCTCGGGTGCGGAGCTCGACGAAGCCATCGACCATATCGGACAAATGCCCTTGCCCCCGTACATCGCAGGGCGCCGGCCAACCGATTCGAAAGATAGCCAGGATTACCAGACCTTGTTTGCACGCCGCCCAGGAGCGGTCGCAGCGCCGACGGCGAGCCTTCATTTCACGCCGCGGCTCCTCTCGGCCCTGACCGCGCGCGGTGTGGCAATTGAGAAAGTGACCTTGCATGTGGGCGCGGGCACTTTTTTGCCGGTCAAAGCTGAGGATACAACCGGCCACAAAATGCATTCCGAATGGGGCGAGGTCTCCGCCGCAACCGCCGCCGCCCTGAACAAGGCGCGTGCCGCCGGAGCACGAGTGGTTGCGGTTGGCACGACTAGCCTACGAATTTTGGAATCCGCAACGCGTCAGGACGGCAGGATCGAAGCGTTTTCGGGGGAAACTGCGATCTTCATTACCCCCGGATATGAGTTCAAGGCAGTTGATGTGCTGCTGACCAACTTTCATCTTCCACGCTCGACGCTGTTCATGCTCGCCGCCGCTTTCTCCGGGCTCGAGACCGTGCGGGCGGCCTATGCCCATGCAATCGCGCAAAATTATCGCTTCTATAGCTACGGTGATGCTTGTCTTCTCTTTCCAGAGGGCGCGAGGAGGGTCAGCGGGTGACAGAGGCTTTTCATTTCAAGGCGACAAGCCAGGACGGCGATGCGCGCGCGGGGATGATCACGACGCCGCGCGGTCAGATCCGCACGCCAGCCTTCATGCCGGTAGGGACGGCCGCGACCGTCAAGGCGATGCATCCGGAGGCGGTCAAAAACCTCGGCGCCGACATTGTGCTCGCCAATACTTATCATTTGATGCTTCGGCCAGGTGCCGAGCGGATCGCGGTGCTGGGCGGCCTGCATAAGTTCATGAATTGGCCTTGGCCGATTCTCACCGATTCCGGCGGCTTCCAGGTCATGTCCCTCGCCAAGCTCAGGAAGCTCGACGAAAACGGCGTGACGTTCCAATCCCATATGGACGGCGCTCGACATGTTTTGACGCCGGAACGGTCCATGGAGATTCAGGATCTGCTCGGCTCGGATATTCAGATGCAATTCGACGAATGCGTCAAACTTCCCTGCGAGGAATCAGAAGCGCGTCGGGCCATGCTCTTGTCGCTGCGCTGGGCGGAGCGCTCGAAGGCGGCTTTCGTTGCCAAACAAGGCCGGGCCTTGTTTGGTATCGTTCAGGGCGGCGCCGTGGAGCCCCTGCGGGTGGAAAGCGCCAAAGCGCTGACCGAGATCGGGTTCGATGGCTACGCTGTGGGCGGCCTCGCGGTCGGCGAGCCGCAAGCGATCATGCTCGCCATGCTCGATTGTGTTTTGCCTTGGCTTCCTTCGGCCGCACCCCGCTATCTCATGGGGGTCGGAACCCCGGACGATCTTGTGGAAAGCGTGCGGCGCGGGATCGACATGTTCGATTGCGTGATGCCGACGCGGGCGGGTCGCCACGGACTTGCCTATACGAGGTCGGGGCGGCTCAATTTGCGCAACGCCTGCCACGCCGAGGATCCGGCCCCCGTCGACCCGCTATCCTCTTGTGCCGCCGCGCGAACCTACTCCCGCGCCTATTTGCATCACCTCGTGAAATCGGGCGAGATTCTCGCCATGATGCTGCTGACCGAGATCAATCTTGCGTATTATCAAGATCTGATGGCCGACATGCGCGGCGCCATTGCCGCGGGGCAGTTCGAGCCATTTTGCGCCAAGACGAAAGCCGCATGGCAAACGGAAGAAACAGCCGAGAATGCGATGCGAGGAATCATTGGCCAGGCCGCCGACTGACTTCCGCTGCAAGTTGATTCAATAGCTCCGGAGTCGTGTGGCCGTCCGCCGGACGGACTTTGGTTGCGATCTGAAAATCATGGATGGCGTCGCGCGAGGCCTGGCCGAACCGCCCATCCAATGTCCCCCGATAAAATCCAAGCCTTTCGAGTTGCTTTTGGATTTCGGTTTTTTGTGTCCGGCTCAAAAAAACCTCGCCCTGCGGCCAATGACCATGCAGAGCGGGTCGCCCCTTGATTCGATCCGCGAGCAATGACAGCGAAAGCGCATAGGAATCTGAATTATTGTAAGCTTTCAGAATCCAATAATTGGAGGACAGGAGGAAGGCGGGCCCGGCCCCGCCGGACGGCAGGAACAAGGTTGCCTCTCCTTGCGGAAACGGAGTTCCATTGGCGCTTCGCACGCCCTGCGCCGCAAAGGCCGCAAAACTTCCGTGCAGCGAGGCGAAGCTGAAATTTTCCGGCAGGACGACTTCCACCCCCCAGGGAAGATTTGGTTGCCATCCCGATTGGACCAGGAAATTGGCGATCGAGGCCAGAGCGTCGAGGGGCTTTTCCCAAATATCGGCGAAGCTCGCCCCATCATAACTGACCGCATATTTGAGGTATGCCGTCGGCAGAAATTGCGGGCCTCCCATGGCGCCGGCCCAGGATCCTTTCATGATCGCGCGGGCAACACTGCCTTTGTCGAGAAGGATCAGCGCCCCGATCAGCTCATCGCGGAAGATCGGCCGGTCTTGCCGCTGGTAAGCCAGGGTCGCCAGCGAGCGGATGACATCCTTGCCGCCCTTCGCCCGCCCATAATCGGTCTCGATGCCATAGGCCGAGAGAAGAATTTCGGCCGGCACGCCGAAACGTTGTTCGATCCGCTTCAAAGCCTCCTGCAATGCCAAGAATAATTCGCGGCCGCGCGCGATTCGGCGGAGAGAAACAGCCTCGTCGAGGTAGGATTTCAGCGGCTTGTCGAATTCTGCCTGCTGGTTCGAGGCGGCGGGAGTCGAAGGGTCCAGCGTCAGCCCGGCCACAGCCAGATCAAAAGTCGCCCGTTTGACCCCTTTGCCTTCAGCGAGGGGCCAGAGCGCTTGCAAAAATGTGCGAAACCCTGCCTCGGAGCCTGCCGGCGCGGTGCTTGTCGGATCGAGCGCCAAGCCCGAGGAGGGCGCCGCGCAAAGCGCAAACGTTATCATCCACAGGACGCAAAGGATCTGCTTAATTTGCCGCATCTTAACGATATGCAGCCAATTTCTGGCAAAATAGCAACCCTGCCAGTTAACCAGACAAAATCTTCCAACGGCTGGCATTAACCTTTTGCGGCAATTGTGACGGTCGGATCCAACAATTCAACTGGGTCGCGATTCACTTGGCTTTCGCATAAAGTTGGCGGATTCGCTCTTTAGATCTTTGAGTCGGGCCGTTTCGAGAGGCGTGGATGCATTGGCGTTGGCGCCAAGGGAAGGCGGGATTGGCGCAGCGCGGGGGCAGCGTTGCCGCCGGACTTTGCCTCGGTTTCCCGATGGCCTCGCCCGCCGCCGCTCAGAACCTCGACAAAAGCCGGTTTGTTGCCGGTCTGTGCGACCATGCGGGTGTGGTCGGCTTGGCCTTGATCGCCGGGCTCATTCTTATTTCGATGGTCGCCGCACTTTTGTATCTTTCGGCCCAGCACAGCAGGATTCAACGAGAGGCAGAGGGCCATCTTGAGCTTTCCGAACTGCGCGAAAAGCTCGACCGCGCCAAGCTGTTTCTTAGGGCAGAAACGCAGACCATCATAAGCTGGGTGGGCTCGCGGGAGGAGCCCGAAATAGAAGGCGATCTCGGGCTTGTCGCGGATAGATCGAATCCGGGACAAGTACTCGTCTTTGGATCCTGGTTGGCGCCGGAGACTGCGCAAACCGTCGAGGGCTCCGTCGCAAGCCTGCGCGCCCGGGGAGAATCGTTCCGCTTTACTGTGACCAACCTCAACGGGCGGCATTTCGAAATTGAAGGGCGACCCGTGAGCGGCCTCGCCGTCCTGCGGATCCGCGACGTATCGAGCGATCGCCTCGAGGTCATCCGTCTTCAGGAGCTTCAGGCGCGCGCCAGCCAGGAACTCAATGCCTTGCGGGCAATGCTCGACGCGATCCCCAATCCGGCGTGGGTTCGGGACGGTGAGAACAGGCTGAGCTGGGTCAACGCCGCTTATGCCCGCGCGGTCGAGGCCAAGGACCCAAATGGCGCCGTTACGGGCGGCATCGAACTGATCGAAAGCGAAGCCCGCCAGGCAAGCGAGGGGACGCGCGCCAATGGCAAGGTCTGGCGGGGACGCGCACCGGCCGTCGTCGCCGGGGAACGCCGGATGCTCGAAATCGTCGACGCCCCAGCGGATTTCGGTTCGGTCGGAATGGCCGCAGATGTGTCCGAAATCGAATTCATGCGCGCGGCTCTCGATCGCCAGATGCAGGCGCATGCCCGCACACTCGACCAGCTTTCGACGGGGGTTGCCATATTCGATGGCGCCAAACAGCTGGTTTTCCACAATGCCGCCTACCGTCAGCTTTGGGCGCTTGATCAAGTCTGGCTCGACCAAAAGCCGACCGATTCGGAGATTCTCGACCGGCTTAGGGCTGCGCGGCTGTTGCCCGAACAGGCGGACTTCCGGGCCTGGAAAGAAGGTCTCCTGACTGTCTACCAATCGATCGAAACCGACGATCAGGTCTGGTTTTTGCCGGACGGGCGGACGCTGCGCACGGTCATCAGCCCCAATCCACAAGGTGGGGTGACCTATCTCTTCGACGATGTCACCGAGCGGTATCACCTCGTTTCGCAGTTCAATGCCTCGGTCAGGGTGCAGAGCGAAACCCTCGACGCCTTGAAGGAAGGGGTCGCTGTGTTCGGCAGCGACGGCCGTCTCAAATTGTTCAACCCCGCCTTCGCGAACATGTGGACGCTCAATCCCAGCGATCTCGACAACCGGCCGCATATTGATCGCGTGGCCCTGATCTGTGCCCCCCTATTCGCCGATCAGGAGGCTTGGGATGCGCTGCGCGCGGTCGTCGCCGGCTTGCCGGACAGACGGATCGGTTTCGAACGCCGGCTGGCACGCTTGGACGGGTCCGTGCTCGATTGCGCGGCGGCGCCGCTTCCCGATGGCGCCACGCTTCTAACGTTCATTGACATGACCGCGAGCGTCAATGTCGAACGCGCGCTGATCGAACGCAACCAGGCCCTCATCGACGCTGAAAAACTGCGCAATGATTTCGTCCATCATGTTTCCTACGAGTTGCGTTCGCCTCTCACCAATATCATCGGCTTCATCCAGCTTCTGGATGATCCGTCGATTGGCCCGCTCAACGACAAGCAACGCGAATATGCCGGCTATGTGAAGAGTTCCTCTTCGGCGCTATTGGCCATCATCAATGATATTCTTGATCTTGCCTCGATCGACGCGGATGCGATGGAGCTTTCGTGCGAGGAAATCGATATTGCGCAGACCATGAAGGCCGCGGCGGAAGGCGTCCAGGACAGGCTCACCGATTCCTCTCTCGACCTTCACGTCGCGATCACGGAGGGCATCGGCTCGCTGGTTGCCGACGGCAAGAGAATCCGCCAAATCCTTTTTAACTTGCTTTCAAACGCCATCGGCTTTTCGGCGCCTGGCCAAACCATCGATCTTGCCGCAACGCGTCAAAATGGGGAAATCCTCTTCAGGGTCAGCGACAAGGGCCGCGGCATTCCCCCGGAGATCGTCGAACATGTTTTCGACCGATTCAAAACCCATACGACGGGGACGCGTCACCGCGGCGTGGGATTGGGTCTTTCGATCGTGCGCTCCTTCGTCGAACTGCATGGCGGGCGAGTCGAGATCGATACGGCGCCAGGCGAAGGCACGACCGTGACTTGCATCTTTCCGGCACAAGATGCCAAGTTGAACTAAAATAGGGAGCCCAAAAATGGCCGCTGAGACGGTCCGGGAAGCCGGTTCCGAGACGACGATCTGGATGAGGGATCTCGAAGAAGAAGCAGAGATCGTCGCGCTTGCTGCCGACGTTGCAGCGTTAGTCGGTCCGGGCGATCTCGTGACCTTGTCTGGCGACCTCGGCGCCGGAAAAACGGCTTTCGCGCGCGCCCTGATTCGACTTCTGACCGATGAACCCGACCTTGAAGTGCCAAGCCCCGCCTTTACCCTGATGCAGGTCTACGAGGGCGAGAATTTCCCGATCGTTCATGCCGATTTTTATCGCATCGAGAAGCCGCAGGAGCTTGTGGAATTGGGATTCGAGGAGAGCTGCGAAGACGCTCTCGTTTTAGTCGAATGGCCCGAACGCGCCGGCGACTTGTTGGGTGCCGACAGGCTCGACATCGGTTTGAAGCTCGATAAGGACCGCCGCCAAAGCTATCGCGCCGTGACTCTGACCGGAATGGGCTCCTTTGCTCCGCGTCTCGCGCGCGCAAAAGCGATTCACGACGTTCTGGAGCGCAGCGGCTGGAGCGGCGCCGAACGCGAGCCGATGCGGACCGATGCTTCGACCCGCAGCTATGAGCGCCTGGTCAAATCGGATGGGCAGGGCGCAATTTTGATGATCTCGCCGGCCCGTGCGGATGGTCCGCCCTTACGCTATGGCAAGCCCTATAGCGCCATTGCGAAGCTCGCCGAGGACATCCGGCCCTTTATCGCCATCGACCAAGGCTTACGCGACTTAGGCCACTCGGCGCCCGAAATCTTTGCGTTTGATGTCGCGGCCGGTCTCGCCATCATCGAAGACCTCGGCAATCAGCCCCTGGTCGACGAAGACAGCATCATCGAGGAACGCTACGCCGTCGCGGTGACCGCGCTCGCCCATTTGCATGCTGCGAATCTTCCCGACACCTTGCCCGTCGATGGCGGCGAGATCTATCGGGTTCCGATCTACGATGTCGATGCATTGTCCATCGAAGTCGAACTGCTGCTTGACTGGTACATCCCCTACGTCGCCTGCCAGCAACTGGCCTCCGGCGCAAAAGCCACCTTCATCAATCTTTGGCGTCAGGCCGTGCAAGACGTCCTTGCGGCGCGGCCGACCTGGACGCTGCGGGACTATCACTCGCCCAATCTGCTTTGGCTCGCCGAACGCGAAGGCATTGCCAGGGTCGGCGTCCTCGATTTTCAGGACTGCGTCCTAGGCCATGCAGCCTATGATGTCGTGTCGCTTTTGCAGGACGCCCGCGTCGACGTTTCCGAGGAAGCCGAACTGCGGTTGCTCGTGCATTACGCCCGGCTCAGGCGGGAGACTGATCCGAGCTTCGATATGGCCTCCTTTGCCCGCGCCTATGCGATCTTGGGTGCCCAGCGTGCGACGAAGATCCTGGGCATTTTCGTCCGGCTGGACGAGCGCGACCACAAACCGCACTATCTCGCGCATCTTCCGCGGCTCGAGAAATATCTCGCGAAGGATCTCAACCATCCGGCTTTGGCCGAGCTCAAACTCTGGTTTGAGACGCATCTGCCACAAATATTTAGTCGGGCGTTCTAAAAAACGCGCGAAAATTCGTCCAAGCTGCATGGTCCGTCTTTTCGATCGCGTGGTAGGGTAGGCGACAGTTGGCGTACCGATTAAAAATGGAGCCGCTTCAACTTTTCCTTTGATTGCGATGATTTTGGATTGACTCGATCCAAAATCATCGTGATCGATTCCAAAAGTCTAGAGCGGGATGCAGGCGGAAAATCGGTTTTGACTCTTCCTCATCCCGCTCTAGCGCCCTTTCGATCTCAGCCTTTGATCGACAATCGCTTTAGGCTTCGACATGCACCCATATTTGCCTGCCAAGGCCATGGTCTTCGCTGCGGGACTCGGCACAAGGATGCGGCCCTTGAGCGACGTGACGCCGAAGCCATTGATCAAAGTGGCGGGCAAGCCGCTGATCGACCACATGCTAGACCGTTTTGCCGTCGCCGGGGTTGAGACCGCCATTGTCAATGTGCATCATCTGGCTCGCCAGATCATCGCGCATCTGGCCGACCGCAAGGTCCCCGAGATTGTCGTCTCGGACGAAAGCGAAATGCTTCTCGATCAAGGCGGAGGGATTGCCAAAGCTCTGCCTCTGCTCGGCCGGGAGGCGTTTTTCATCGCCAACACCGATGCGTTCTGGATTGAGGGCCCGGCGGACAATTTGCGGCGTCTCGCGGCGGCCTGGAATCCGGACCAGATGGACATATTGCTGCTCGTCGCCGCGGTGACCGCCAGTGTCGGCGCGGAAACCTCCGGAGATTTCAAGATGGCGCCGGACGGCCGCCTCGTCCGACGCGGGGAGCATGAGATCGCGCCTTTCGTCTATACCGGCGTCGGAATCATCAAACCCGCCCTTTTCGAAACCGAAAAGCGAGCGATCTTTCCGTTGGCGCCATACTTTTTCGAGGCGGCCAAGAAAGGCCGGCTGTTCGGGCAAAGGCTCGATGGCCTGTGGCTGCATGTCGGTACGCCGCAGGCGATCGAGGAAGCAGAACGAAAGATTGCGCACGGCTTGGTTTGAGGGCAGGCGACCGGCGTCAAGGTTTCCGCCATTCGACCGCAACGGCTTTATCTTATTTTCGACAATTTTCAGCGAGAATTGTTAAGTTGCGTTAATCATTACTGTCGAAACCCAGAAAATATTGTATTTTCAGGGTTTCCGGTTTTTCTCGCCTATGTGTTGCAAAACATTGACTGCAAGAAAGGCTTGCCTGAGCTAAGATTGGGTCGACTCCCTGGACCATCCCGGTCTTTTCATAAAGCGAGGGCAATGTCCGTCGCCGTGCGATCAAGTGATACCCCGGCCGCGGATGCGGCAAAACTCCTGATCCGGCTCGGTTTGGCGATCCTCTTTGTCGGCCTGCCTTGCACCGGAGTTTTTTGGCGTGGCGCGATTTATGTGCTCCTTCCGGTCGGCGGGGTCTTGATCCTGGGCGGGGCGGCTCTCGCCTCGCCGGAACACAAGTTCCGTCGGCTGCGCGATGCGCTTGTCTCGCCGACCGGAGCCACCGCCTTGTTTCTGGCATTCTGGGCGGCGCTCTCCCTGATCTGGACCCCTTTCCCCGCGGAAGCCGGCGATCGCTATCTCAAATCGGCGGCCACCACTTGTCTTGCGATCCTCGTCGCCGTCTTTCTTCCCGAGCGAACCAAGACTGTGGATCTTTACCTTCTGCCCGTGGGCCTGGCGCTGGCGAGCGTCGCGACGCTGGTCCTGGCGCTTTTTGGTCCGCCCTGGTTTTTGAGCAGCTTCGCCTTCGACGAAACGCTGTTCGAGCGTTCGATGGTGACGTTGATCGTCTTGATCTGGCCCGCGCTCGGAATCCTCTCGTTGCGCGAGCATTGGATCGCGGCCGCAATTCTAGCTGTTTTAATCGCAGCCGTGTCGCTCGCAGGATTTGCGCAGATCGCGCTTTTGGCAATGGGGGCGGGCGCTTTTGTTTTCGCTATGGCCATGTCGGGACCGGCCAAGACAGCACGTATTCTTGGCTTTGGACTTGCGCCGCTGATCATCCTGGCGCCGGCGATTCCCTTGCTCTATCGCCTGATTTTACAAGTGTCGGGGATGGAAGTTGGTCCTGGGTCGCTACCCTTGCTGATCTGGAGCGAACTGATCACTTCGCAATGGCCCCGGCTGATCACCGGACATGGCCTCGACTTTGCCTATCGCAGCATGAGCTTTGGCTATTTGCCCGAGCAGGCTCCAAAAAGCCTTCTCTTCGTGATTTGGTACGACTTCGGCCTCGTCGGCGCCGTTGGCTTTGCGACTCTGACCGCACTGGCCTTTTCGGCGGCCGGACGGGTCGCAGCTCAAGCGGCCCCCGCCGTGCTTGCCGGCCTCGTCACGGTTTTGACAATCGCCTTTCTGGGAATTGCCACCGCCCAAATCTGGTGGGTGACCCTTCTCGATTGTGCTGTGATTGCATTCGCCCTGTTGGTCAAGGGCGTCTACAATGTGCAGCGGCCAGATGTGCAGGCGATTCGGGCGATGGAGCCGGAAGCTCGGCAAGAATTGTCACACAACGGCGCCGGCCTTTCCGATCAGTTTCCTGCTTCATCTTAACAGTCGCGAATTTGTGATCAGGCGCGCCGAATCGGCAAGCTTACGCTCTTGCGAGGCGGCCGAGCGTGTTCCGCGCGCCATAGACGCCAATGAATTTCAGATCAACCAGAAGTAGCTCTTGCGGCGATGCCCCAAGCGGACTTAACATCACTGCATGATTGAGGCAGTCATCACCATCAGAAACGCGCGCGAAGGCGATGCCGAAGGGATCGCCGAGGTGCACGACGCCGCTTGGCGCGATGCCTATCGCGGCATTATTCCCGGCCGTGAGCTTGAACGGATGATCGCCCGGCGCGGACCGCATTGGTGGCACTTGGCCATCAAGCGGGGATCGCGCCTTCTGGTACTGGATTTCGACGAAACCATCGGCGGCTATGCGAGCTATGGGCGCAATCGCGTTCCTTCCCTGCAGTACGGCGGGGAAATTTTCGAACTCTATATCGCGCCGGAATTTCAGGGACTGGGATTCGGAACAAGGCTTTTCGACTTGGCCCGAAAGGACCTCGCCGAACATGGCTATGATTCATTTCTGGTTTGGGCCTTGGCCGACAATGATCGGGCGGTGCAGTTCTACACCCGGCTTGGGGGAAAGAACGTGCGGCAGGCCAATGAGCGATTCGGCTCGGAGACGCGCGCGCGCATCGCATTTGCGTTCGACTAGAGCGCTTCCAATGCGTAGACTCTCTTGGTCGAAACAGTTGCGCAATCCACGAGATTAAAGCGGTCCAAAAAAATCTTCAATCCGCTGAGGATTAGCCTAAATGTCGGTCTATGGCGTTTAAGGCTGCTTGGCCAAGACACCCGGCATCACAAAACAATCGAAGGCTTTGGAGAGGCATATGCAGCTCGATGAGATTTCCGTCGGCAATAATCCGCCTTACGAAGTCAATGTTCTTATCGAAGTGCCGATCGGCGGCGAGCCGATCAAATATGAACTGGATAAGAAAGCGGGAGTTCTTGTCGTGGATCGGTTCCTCTACACGTCGATGCGGTATCCGGGGAATTATGGCTTCATCCCTCATACCTTGTCGGAGGATGGAGATCCCTGCGATGTGATCATCGCCAACACCCGTGCGATTGTTCCGGGAGCCATTATGAGTTGCAAGGTGGTCGGCGTCCTCCTCATGCGGGACGAGGCCGGGCAGGATGAAAAGATCATCGCTGTTCCATCTGCGAAGCTGACGAAACGCTATCAGAATATCGAGAACTTCACGGATCTTCCGGAAATTACGCTCAGTCAATTCGAGCATTTCTTTGCCCATTACAAGGATCTCGAGCCGGGCAAATGGGTCAAGATCGAGCGTTGGGGTGACGCCGAGGAGGCGCGTCGGATCATTCTTAAATCCATTGAAAGGGCAGCTGGGAAATAAGTCTTAAGCGAATCTATTTTTTCTTGCGGGCGAGACGGAACACGCCCTGTTCGCCAAAAAAATTCCAGATCCAGGGCTCGCTATATTTAAGCGGCGCTCCGAAACGATCGAGCGCCACACCGCGCTCGATCCGCGCGTCGATTTCATTCACAAGCGAGATGAAATCGCGGATCGTGCAGAAATGGATATTCGGCGTCTCGTACCAGGAACAGGAAAGATTGCGCGTCAGCGGCATCCGTCCGCCAATGGCCACCTGGTAGCGAATGCGCCAATGGCCGAAATTCGGAAACGACACGATCGCATGCCGGCCGATGCGCAACATATGTTCCAACACGGTGCGGGGGTTGCGCGTTGCCTGCAAGGTTTGCGACAGAATCACATAATCGAAGGCATTATCCGGATAGTCGGCAAGGTCGGTGTCGGCGTCGCCCTGAATGACCGATAGACCTTTGGCGACGCAATCGTTGACGCCGCGTTGAGACAGCTCGATCCCGCGGGCATCAACCCCTTTGTCCTCGCTGAGCAGCCGCAGCAGCGTGCCGTCGCCGCAGCCGACGTCGAGGACGCGGCTCTTCGCTTCCACCATATCCGCGACGAGCAGAAGATCGACGCGCGCCGAGGCCATGAGGGCCGCCCCGTTCCCATTAGACCCCTTCTTGGTTGCCACGGCTCAGCTCGACCCGGGTTTGGCTGGCGCGATGCCCATGGCCCGTGCTGCGGCCTCGAGAAATCCGCGCGAGGTCGCAATGAACTCAGGCGTATCCAACAAAAATGCATCATGGCCACGGTCGGTCTCGATGTCGACGAAAGAAACCGAGGCGCCCCCCGCATTCAAGGCGTGAACGATCGCGCGCGAGGCTTGCGTCGGATAGAGCCAATCGGAATTGAAGGACACCACGCAAAAGCGCGTCTTGGCGCCCTTGAAGGCGTAGGCGAGAGAGCCGCCATAATCCGCGGCGAGATCGAAGTAATCGCAGGCCCGGGTCACATAGAGGTAGGAATTGGCATCGAAGCGGTCGACAAAACTCGTGCCTTGATAGCGAAGATAGTTCTCGATTTGGAAATCCGCATCGAACGAAAAAGTGGGCGCGCTGCGGTCCTGCAATTTGCGGCCAAACTTGCTCTGCAAGGCATCATCCGACAGATAGGTGATGTGGGCCGCCATTCTGGCGACCGCGAGCCCCTTGGTTGGAATGACACCCTCTTCGAGATAGCGGCCCTGACGCCAATCCGGATCGGCCATCACGGCTTGCCGCCCGACCTCATGAAAGGCGATGTTTTGGGAGGAGTGGCGGGCCGCGGTCGCGATGGGCATCGCGGCAAAGACCCGCTCCGGATAGCTCGCGACCCATTGCAAGACCTGCATGCCGCCCATCGAGCCACCGGCAACGCAGAACAGCATGTCGATGCCCAGATGATCGATGAGCATCGCTTGCGCCCGGACCATGTCCCGGATGGTGACGATCGGAAGATCAAGGCCATAGGGCCGGCCTGTCGCCGGATTGAGCGAAGCCGGGCCGGTGGTACCCATGCAGCCGCCAACGACATTCGAAGAAATGACGAAATAGCGGTCGGTGTCGATGGGGCGGCCCGGCCCCACCATGGTATGCCACCAGCCGGACTTGCCCGTGATCGGATGTTCATTGGCGACATGCTGGTCGCCGGTGAGCGCATGACACACGAGGACCGCATTCGATTTCTTGGCATTGAGCGTGCCATAGGTTTGGTAGGCGATCGTCAAGGGGCTCAGCGCGATCCCTGCATCCGTCTGCAAGGGACGATCGGCGCCGAAATGCACGACGAGGCTGTGCGGCGCATCGACTTCGCGAAGACCCGTCGCTCTACTGGCCGGAACAAAATGCACGATTGTGCCGATCGTTCGATATGGCGAACATAATGTTCGTTATATGGGAGATTGCCGGAGGCGGAGTCAAGATCGAGCTGGCGGATTCCGCCGTCTAATCAAGATCAAGGCTAAAGAGCTTTTGAAAATTTGCAATTCCTTTGGCTCGCTGCGCCCCGCTTTTTCAGCGCGCCTTTGTTTTAACGGCGGCGGCCTTCAAGGGGACCTTGAGCTTGGCTCCTTGCCCGTCGAGAATCGCGAACTGATACCGCCCTAAATCGTCAAGGCTGACGGCGTATCGCAAAGTTTCAACGATATTGTTGTCTTCGTCCAACGTCACCACGGCCGGGTCGAGCCCAACGATGCTTTCGCTCGGCAAGAAGACTGAACTGCAAATGATCAGTTCGTCGCCCGGCTGGCAGGTCCGTGCCGCCGCCCCATTGACGATGCAGCAGCGCGAACCCCGTTCGCCTAGGATCACATAGGTCGAAATCCGCGCGCCGGAGTGCTTGTTCCAGATCTCGACGAATTCGAGCGGCAGAATGCCGGCAGCTTCGCAATGATCGGGATCAAGCGTGATCGAGCCGTGGTAGTCGAGGTTTGCATCAGTGACACGGATGCCATGAAGCTTGCCGCCAATGACCTTTCGCATGTTCTTTCAAATTCCATCGCAGGAACTAACGGGTTTGGCCCAATCTTGAGCCAGGGCGCCTCTGCTTAGAGCATTTTTCGGCAGAGCGCGACCTGGTTTGCGCAGTCGCATATAATTGGACAGAATCAAGAGTGGAGCCCCTCGCGTGGCCTCGCGGCCTCGTCGAGCTTTATTTAGGCATTGTTTCGCAGAATTCATCCAGAAGGCTCGGACGGGACGTCGGCCTCGAACAAAGCGAGTTCTATGCCCTCGGCCACCTGATCGCCCAGCTTGAACCTGAATTCCTTGACGATCCCGCTTTTCGGCGCCCGCAGCATATGCTCCATTTTCATCGCTTCCAGCACCATCACCGGCTGGTTCGCCTCCACGCGGGCGCCCGTTTCGACCAGGAGCGCCGCAATTCGGCCCGGCATGGGAGAAGTGAGCCGCCCCGGCCGTTCATCGCGCCCCTTCGTCTCTGCGCTCTTGTCTTCCAACAAAAACCGATGCTCGGGCTCAGCTCCTGAAAAAACGATGATTTCCCGGCCAGACCGCATAAAGAGCGCCTTGAGGCGATGACCCTCCAAATCGACGATGAGACGTCCATCGGGCGCCAACGAGCCTGCCACGTGGATCGAGCCTGTGTGCTGAAAGTCGAGCCGCCACCCCTTACGCAGATAGGTAATTCCGATTGTGCTCGGTTCGGCGCCGTTGAGTGAAATCTCATGCAAACGCAAGGTCTCCCGTGCATCCTCGTTCAGGCGCCAGCCAATCTGGCTGTTCCAGGGACTTGCGGGGTCACGTGTGCGTTGTGCCGCGTCGTTTGCCTCGGCGGCCCGCATAAGGAGAAGACCGATGACGGCCATCGCCAAAATCTGGTCTTCCGCAGGTTTTAGTGGCGCCAGAAGATCGTCTCGATAGCGCTCGACAAAAGCTGTGTCCGGCAAAGCCCGGTTGAAGGCCGCATGCGCTGCAATCGAGCGCAGAAACGAAAGATTGGTCGCGGGCCCGACGATGCGGATGTCTGCGAGCGCCGCCTGTAACCGAAGAAGGGCGCTGTCGCGGTCGCTCCCCCAGACGATCAGTTTAGCGATCATGGGGTCATAATCGACCGGGATCGTGTCGCCCGCGCGGACCCCGGCATCAACCCGGACATGCGGCCCAGCCTCGGGGAAATCGAGCCGCTCGACACGTCCGGCTTGCGGCAAAAAATCGCGCCGCGGATCCTCAGCGTAGAGGCGCGCCTCGATCGCATGGCCGTTCACCGAGATTTGCTCTTGGGACAGTGGCAGCGCGACGCCTGCCGCCACTTGAATCTGCCATGCGACGAGATCGATCCCGGTGATCATTTCCGTGACCGGATGCTCGACCTGAAGCCGCGTATTCATTTCAAGAAAATAGAATTCACCATCAGGGGACAGTAAAAACTCGACCGTGCCGGCGCCGACATAGCCGACCGCGCGGGCTGCCGATATAGCAGCTTCCGCCATCGCCCGGCGCAGTTCAGCGGAAAGGCCGGGCGCCGGGGCCTCCTCAATAATCTTTTGATGCCGGCGCTGGATCGAACAATCGCGGTCGAAGAGGTGAACGAAATTCTGCTGGCTGTCCGCGAAAACCTGGACTTCGACATGACGTGCGTGGGGCAGGTATTTTTCAATGAGAATGCGATCGTCACCGAAAGCAGAAGCGGCCTCGCGTTTCGCGCTTTCCAGCTGCGACATGAAATCCGACGGGCTCCCGGCGATTTTCATGCCTTTGCCGCCGCCACCCGCCGCAGGTTTGAGCAAGACCGGATAGCCGATCGCCGACGCTTCCTCGACGAGCCGGGCGGGGTCTTGTCCGTCCCTATGATAGCCGGGCACCAAGGGAACCCCGGCCTTTTCCATCAAGGTCTTGGCTTGCGCTTTGTCGCCCATCGCCCGGATCGCCGCGCTTGGCGGGCCGACAAAAGTAAAACCTTCCGCGCGGCAGGCATCCGCGAACTCTGCATTTTCCGACAAAAACCCATAGCCAGGGTGGATCGCCTGCGCGCCGCAAAGGCGCGCCGCCGTCAAGATCTTCTCCCCATCGAGATAGCTTTCGCGCGCCGGTGCCGGTCCGATGAAAACAGCTTCATCGGCAAGCGCGACATGCATCGCCGCTTCGTCGGCGTCGGAATAGACGGCCACGGTCGCAATACCGAGCGGGCGTGCCGTGCGTATGATCCGGCAGGCGATCTCACCGCGATTGGCGATCAGGATTTTGGAAAACATCGCGGCCATCCAATCTGAACAAGCGTCTTATCGTGAGTCTTCAACGGCCGGAAATACGCTGAATTTTTTGAAAGAGCCCAGCTGTATCAAGTTACCTTGACGCACGCGGGAAGAAAAATCCCAAACCAGGCCGCTTCACAGCCGGAACACGCCGAAGTGCGTCTCTTCAATCGGCGCGTTCAAGGCGGCTGAGATCGAAAGACCCAAAACCATGCGAGTCTCGGCCGGGTCGATGATGCCGTCATCCCAAAGCCGGGCGCTCGCATAATAGGGATGCGCCTGGCGTTCGAACTGATCGCGGATCGGCGCCTTGAAGGCTTCCTCTTCCTCGGCCGACAGCTGCTTGCCGGCCGCTTCCAAATTGTCACGGCGCACTTGCGCCAGCACATTGGCGGCCTGCGCGCCGCCCATGACCGAGATTCGGGCGTTAGGCCACATCCAGAGGAAGCGCGGACCAAAGGCCCGGCCGCACATGCCGTAATTGCCGGCGCCGAAACTGCCGCCAATGATGACGGTAAATTTTGGCACATTCGCGCAGGCGACCGCCGTCACGAGCTTGGCGCCATCCTTGGCTATGCCTTGCGCTTCGTATTTTTGGCCGACCATGAAGCCGGTGACATTTTGCAGAAACACGAGCGGAATTTTGCGCTGGGCGCAGAGTTCAATGAAATGCGCGCCCTTGAGCGCCGATTCGGAAAACAAGATCCCATTGTTGGCGAGGATGCCGACCGAACAGCCAAAGATATGTGCGAAGCCGCAGACCAAACTCGTTCCATAAAGAGCCTTGAATTCGTCCAGCACGCTGCCGTCTACAATGCGGGCGATAATTTCGCGCACTTCATAGGATTCGCGCGGATCGGCCGGAACGATGCCGTAGATCTCTTTTGGATCATGGAGCGGTTCGATCGGCGATAGCAGAGCAGGGCCGGGCGGTTTCGTGCGGTTCAGCGTGCCCATGATCCGGCGGGCGATTGCCAGCGCATCGGCGTCGTTAATGGCGTAATGATCAGTCACGCCCGAAACCCGCGAATGGACCTCGGCACCACCCAGATCTTCCGCCGAGACGATTTCGCCGGTCGCCGCCTTGACGAGCGGAGGGCCGGCCAAAAAAATCGTCCCTTGGCCGGCGACGATGATCGCCTCGTCGCTCATCGCGGGGACATAGGCGCCCCCGGCGGTGCAGCTTCCCATGACGACCGCAATCTGCGGAATGCCCGCGGCCGACATCCGCGCCTGATTGTAAAAGATGCGGCCGAAGTGATCGCGATCTGGAAAAACTTCGTCCTGATTGGGGAGATTGGCGCCGCCGCTATCGACGAGGTACACACAAGGCAAATTGTTTTCGCTGGCGATTTCCTGCGCGCGTAAATGCTTTTTCACGCTTAACGGATAATAGGTTCCACCCTTTACCGTGGCGTCATTGGCGATAATGATGCATTCCTGTCCACGTATGCGGCCAATCCCAGAGATGATCCCCGCCGCCGGAATGGGCTCCGCATAAACCTCGTATGCGGCCAATTGGGAAAGCTCCAAAAACGGCGCACCAGGATCGATCAAGGCCGCGATGCGGTCACGTGGCAGGAGCTTTCCGCGACCTATGTGCCTCTTGCGCGCGATCTCACCCCCGCCTTGCGTGATATGAGCGACCTTGCTTCGCAAATCCTCGACAAGGCTTTGCATGGCGGCTTTGTTGGCGGCAAAATTCAAGCTATGCGGATCGATGCCGGATTTGAGAACGGTCATTGCCCTAATTTCCGTCAAATAATTCGCGGCCGATCAACATGCGCCTGATCTCGCTCGTGCCGGCACCGATCTCATAGAGCTTGGCGTCCCGAAGCAGGCGGCCGGTCGGATAATCATTGATATAGCCGTTTCCGCCGAGAAGCTGAATCGCATCGAGCGTGGTCTGCGTGGCGCGCTCGGCGGCAAAGAGCAGGGCGCCGGCGGCATCCTTACGCGAAGTCTTGCCAAGATCGCAGGCGCGGGCCACCGCATGAACATAGGCCCGGCATGCATTGAGCCCCGTATACATGTCGGCAAGCTTGCCTTGGACGAGTTCGAATTCGCCGATCGCTTGCCCGAACTGCTTGCGCTCCCGTACATAGGGAAGGCAAATATCAAGACAGGCCTGCATGATCCCAAGTGGACCGGCGGCGAGCACCACACGCTCGTAATCGAGGCCGGACATCAGCACATTGACGCCGTGCCCGACCTCGCCCATGACATTTTCCAGAGGGACCTCGCAATCCTCAAAAACAAGTTCGCAGGTGGGCGAGCCGCGCATGCCAAGCTTGTCGAGCTTTTGGCCTAAGCCAAATCCCTTGAACCCGCTCTCGATCAAAAACGCCGTGATCCCATGTGCTCCGGCACCGGGATCGGTCTTGGCGTAGACAACAAGCACAGAGGCGAAGGGACCGTTCGTGATCCACATTTTGGCACCATTCAGCACATAACGATCGCCCTTTCTGTCGGCTCTGAGCCGCATCGACACGACGTCGGATCCGGAGTTTGCCTCCGACATGGCCAAGGCTCCGACATGCTCGCCGGACAGAAGTTTTGGCAAATAGCGGCGCTTTTGCACTTCGCTGGCATTGCGGCGGATCTGATTGACGCACAGATTGGAATGGGCACCATAGGATAGGCCGACCGCGGCGGAAGCCCGGCTGATTTCCTCCATCGCGAGGCAATGCGCGAGATAGCCCAAGCCCGAGCCGCCGTATTCTTCTTCCACCGTGATCCCATGCAGTCCGAGCGCTCCCATTTGGGGCCAGAGATCGAGCGGAAATGTATCGGCGCGATCGATATCCGCGGCCCGAGGCGCAATTTCGTTCGAAGCGAAACCGCGAACCGTTTCGCGCAACAGGTCCAGCTCCGGGCTTAATTCGGAATCGAGACCTGGATTTTGCATCGCGATTCTCCTGGACGGTTTCTAAGACTGCCGCCGCGAGGACCTCGCGTAGCCGACGTCTAAGCTATCTTCTTAAAGCCTATCTGGCGACAAGGTTTCGTTTTTGCCCCTGCTGGCGCTCCGATTCGAGGGGAAAGATTTGCGACAAAGCGCTGGGGCATGCGATAAGGCTGGGAAATCAGTGTTTTTACACCAACCCGAAAATTGCATGTCAGCGACAGCCCTCGACCTGTGCCGCGCGCTGGTCCAATGTCCCTCCGTGACGCCAAATGACGGCGGTGCTCTCGGCGTCCTGGCCACAGCCCTGCAGCGGGCGGGTTTTGAGACCCGAAAACTGCGTTTTTCGGAACCGGGAACGCCAGACATTGACAACCTCTATGCGCGGCTGGGGACAAAACCACCGTTCCTCGTCTTTGCTGGACACACCGATGTGGTTCCGGTCGGCGAACCGGCGAACTGGCGATTCGATCCGTTCGCGGCGGAGGTGGCCGAGGGCGCGATTTGGGGACGTGGTGTCGCCGATATGAAAGGAGGCGTCGCGGCATTTGCTGCCGCTGCCTGCGCCTTTGCCGCCCGGCACGGGTCAAGCAAAGGCTCGATCGGCTTTCTCATCACCGGCGACGAGGAGGGGCCTGCGATCAACGGCACTGACAAATTGCTCCGCTGGGCCTTTGAACAAGGCGAGCGGTTCGATCATTGCCTCGTTGGCGAGCCAACCAATGTCGAACGCCTGGGCGACGTGATCAAGATCGGCCGCCGAGGTTCGCTCAGCGGGACGCTCAGCGCCCAAGGCCGCCAAGGTCATGTCGCTTACCCTGAGCGCGCGGACAACCCCATTCCAAAACTCATGCGGCTTCTGGACGTCTTGATCTCGGCGCCTCTCGACAAGGGCACGCCGCATTTCGATGCCTCAAATCTCGAAATTGTCTCCGTCGATGTCGACAATCCGGCGTTCAATGTGATTCCCGCGCAAGCAACCGCGCGTTTGAACGTTCGCTTCAACGATATCTGGACACCTCAGTCCCTCGAAGCCGAACTGCGGCGCAGGCTCGATTCCGTGGCGCAAGGCACGCGATATGCGCTCAGCTTCGAGCCCTGCAATGCGCTGGCTTTCCTGACCGATCCGGATGCCTTCACGAAGCTCGTCGCCGGCGCGATCGAAAAACACACCGGCCGCGCACCCAAGCTCTCGACATCCGGCGGGACGTCCGACGCGCGCTTCATTCGCGCCTATTGTCCGGTCGTCGAATTTGGCCTCGTCGGCGCCACCATGCATATGGTGGACGAGCATGTTGCGATTAAAGACCTCGAGGCTCTGACGGCGATTTATGCGGCGATTTTGGACGATTATTTTGGCTGACCTTGAAGACGTAATTTGCGAAAGACCATGTTTTGAACAAAAACTTCGATCCCGCTTCGCCCGAGTTCGCCGCGCGCCGCGCCGAGGCACGCAAGATTCTCGATGCGCTCGATCCAGCCCGAACCGGTGGTATCCAATCGGCCGATCCGTTGCGGCAGGAATGGTTCGAAGCCGTCTATAGGCTCGCCGATAATGATCCGGCTCGTGTGCCCTGGGGCAATCTTGCGCCGCATCCCTTGACCGAAGCGTGGGTCGGCGGACAAGTGCGCGGCATCTCGGGCCTGCGTACCCTTGATGTCGGCTGCGGTCTTGGCGACAATGCCGAATGCCTGAGCGCGGCGGGCGCGCCTGTGACAGCGTTCGACTTCGTCGGCGAGGCCGTCGATTGGGCGAAACGCCGCTTTCCAAACTCGAAGGTCGCCTATCATGTCGCCGACCTCTTCGCCGTGCCCGAGGCGTGGCGGCAGGCGTTCGATCTCGTCCACGAATGCTATACTTTGCAGGCCTTCTCCCCGGAACTGGTGCCGCAGGCGCTTGCTGCGCTTGAAGCCCTATTGGCGCCTGGAGGAAAGCTGCTTGTCGTCGCGCGGGCCCGAGACGAGGACAGCGAAGTCACCGGGCCGCCTTGGCCTTTGCCGCCGTCTGTCTTCGCGGAAGCCGAACGTCGAGGCCTTAAGCTTCTTGCGCTGGAAGATATATATGCGACGTCCAAGCTCTCGATACGGCATTGGCGCGCAGTGCTGGGCCGCGCCGGCGATCCAGCCCAATCTTGATGGGTAAACCGCTGCGCCCGAAAGATGGTGATCGAGCACGGGATCTTCAGCTTCGAGACGGTCTCGCCTTTGAGTCCGGCTTCGTTGATCGCTGCGCCCGCCGCGAATTCATCCAGCTCGGCTTCGCGGGCTTTCTCGTTTCCTTCATGTATTCCCATAACGCGCTGTTCGCGGTGGTCTTTGCACGCGAGGGCTTTGACCTGCATCGCATCGGCCTGCTGCTGTCGCTCTATGCGATCCCGGTGGTTGCGGTCAGTTTTTTCTCCGGCGCCATTGCCGCGCGCATCGGGATTCTTGCGTGTTGCCGCCTTTCGGTCATCCTCCTCGTCATTGGCTTTTTCAGCCTGCGCTTCACCGCGGGCGCATTCTGGCCGGCGCTCGCCTCGCGCTTCGTGCAGGGTGCCGGGCAAGGCTTGTTTGTCGTTTCCTTTGTCACCTATGCGCAGAGCCGGCTTTCACCGACACGGTTTGTCTATCTCCTCGGCTTATTCGCCAGCATGATGCCTTTGGCCCAGGCTTTTGCTCCGCCTTTCGGCGCGTTCATTCTTAACAGTTTCGGCGCACAGACCCTGTTTCTCGAAGGGACCATTCCGGCGTGCCTTGGCCTGCTCATGACATTCGGGTTGCGCTCGCTACCCAAGCCCGGCGGCGAGCGAGGCCTCGATTTCTCCGCTGCCTGGCGGCGCAATCGCATCATTCCGCTCGCCGCCGTCTTCGTGAGCGGGACGCTGGTTGGCTTCACCGGCGCCTACCTTGCCGCCGCCCTCGAAGCGCGCGCCCTGCCGATCGGCGCCTTCTTTTTCTCTTCGACCACCGCAATGTTCGCGATCCGCTTCCTGGCGATGCGCCGGTTCGGGGCAGCGGACAAGCGGCTGCTGGTCGGCACGGGATTTGTGCTGGAAGCCTTGAGTTTTTTTCTTGTCACCTTTGCCGGCCAGTCCTGGCTCATCGTCGTCGCCGGCCTTTTGTTCGGGATGGGCTATAGTGTCGTCTATCCCGTCCTTTCAGCCTGGATGAGCGAGGGAATCGCACCGGCCCGGCGCGCTGGTCCGCAGGCCTTGCTCAATACGCTGTTCAACCTCGGATCTTTCGCGATGCCATATCCGGAGACCTTGCTCATCGCGCATTTCGGATATGGAGGAACCGCGGCGGCCTTGGCGGTGTTCGGAACGGTCAGCGCCATGGTGCTTTTCGCAATGGCCTTACGGGGACGTTGACACATACATCGTTACTTGTTCTTGACGCATGATCTTATCCAAAAACTCTGCACCTTTTCGGGATCATGCTTTATCCGGCCCCCAACAGTCTGATCGCTTCGCCGCGCTCGAAAATATTGAGAAGCAGCCGGAGAGCTTCTCCCTTGGCGCCTTCAAGGCGGGGATTTTCACTGACGATCTTGCGCGCTTCGTCGCGGGCGAGCGTCAGCAAAGGCCCGTGCACAGAAAGATCAGCCAAGCGAAAACCAGGCAGGCCAGATTGCTTCGTGCCGAGCACCTCGCCTTCCCCGCGCAGGCGCAGATCTTCTTCGGCGATCCGAAACCCGTCTTCTGTCTCGCGCATGATCGCAATGCGCGCCTTGGCCGCCTCTCCAAGCGGCGCTCGATAGAGCAGCAAGCAGGACGATTTGGCGCCGGCGCGCCCGACACGTCCGCGTAATTGATGCAATTGGGCGAGCCCGAACCGCTCGGCATGTTCGATGACCATGATGGTGGCCTCGGGCACGTCGACGCCGACCTCGATCACCGTCGTCGCGACCAGGATTTGCGTCGCGCCCGCCGTAAAGGCGGCCATGGCCGCATCTTTGTCGCGGCTTTTCATCTTGCCGTGGATGAGGCCGACGCGATCCCCGAAAACCTCCTGCAAATGTGTGAAACGCTCCTGCGCGGCAGCGGCATCGACCGCTTCGCTTTCTTCAACCAAGGGGCAGACCCAATAGGCGCGGGCGCCCTCAAGGATCGCGCTCTTGAGCCGCGCGATCAACTCGTCCATGCGCTCCAGCGGCAAGGCGCGGGTCTCAATCGGCAAGCGCCCGGCCGGCTTTTCCTGCAAGCTCGAAACGTCCATATCGCCGAAATAGGTGAGCACCAATGTGCGGGGAATAGGAGTTGCGGTCATCACCAGAATATCGGCGGCGTCTCCCTTGTCGCCCAAAGCCAGTCGTTGATGCACACCGAAGCGATGCTGCTCATCGACCACGGCGAGGCCGAGGTCGTGAAAGGCAACGGATTCCTGGAACAGGGCGTGGGTGCCGACCACGATGTCGATCGTGCCATTGGCGAGTCCCGCCAGGATTTTCTCGCGCTCCGCACCTTTTTCGCGCCCCGTGAGAAGGGCCAGTTTTAGGCCGGCCGCTTCGGCAAAATGGGTGAGCGTCCGATGATGCTGGCGCGCGAGAATTTCGGTGGGCGCCATGAGCGCTGCCTGCCGGCCGACTTCGACAAGGGCTGCCATGGCAAAGAGCGCGACAATGGTTTTACCGGACCCGACGTCGCCTTGCAGAAGCCGAAGCATGCGGGTCGGGGCGGCAAGATCGGCGTTGATCTCCTCAAGCGCAGTGCGTTGCGAGCCGGTGAGGGTGAAGGGCAGGGCGGCGAGGATTTTTTGCCGGATGCGGCCGTCCCCCTGGCTGGCGCGTCCAAGTGCTCGGCGGATTTTCGATCGCATAAGGGCAAGCGCCAATTGGCCGGCGAATAATTCGTCGAGAGCCAGTCTGACCCGTCCCGGCGACTCCGGCGCAATGCTTTCCGGGGTTTTTGGATGGTGCACCTCGTTGAGCGCGTCGGCGAATGAGGGAAAGGTTCGCAGCTTAAGAACGCTCTGAGCATGCCATTCCGGCAAGGTCGGGAGCTTGGTCAGCGCGCCATCGATGGCCTTCCCAAGCGCTTTTTGAAAAAGCCCTTCGGTCAAAGGATAGACCGGCTCGACCGGCGGCATTTTGGCGAGGCCTTCGGCATCGAGCACCCGGTCGGGATGCACCATCTGCCGGTGACCGTCCCACAATTCCAGCTTGCCGGAAATCCAGCGCGTCGCGCCAAGCGGAAGGCTTTTTTCGATCCAATGATGATTGGCGAGAAAAAAGACGAGGAGAACATCGCCCGTCTCGTCCTCGACCAGAACCTTATAGGGCGCCTTGGAGCGCGCGCCGGGCGGCATGTGGTCAACGACTTTTGCTTCCAGCGTCACCACGGTATCGAGCGGCGCATCGGCGATTTTGGGCCGGTTGCGCCGGTCGATTGTCGCCTGAGGCAAATGGAACAAAAGATCGAGAACGCGGGCCTGCCCCGAGGCGCCCGCCAAAAGCCGGTCGAGAAGCTTGACCGTTTTGGGCCCGACACCAGGCAGGTTCGCGGCGCTTGCGAAGAGGGGGTTGAGCAGGGAGGGCCGCAATGCGTCGATGGTCATGTGCTTGATCAAAAATCATTGTGGTAAAGGTCATGAGCTGACAGCGGCTCTGGCCGAGGTTATACTCTGCCAGCTCAATGGTTTCTTCCGAGGCCGCGCGGCTTGACGGCGACTTGTCCTCGAATCGAGACCTTAACTCATGGCTGCGACGGAAACGACGAATTTGGAGCTGGACGTTCGGCGCCGCCGCATTTTGTTCCGTTCCTGGCATCGTGGCATGCGCGAAATGGATCTTATTCTTGGCCGTTTCGTCAATGCCGAGATAGATAGCCTTTCCAAGAGCGAGATAGACGATTACGAACTCTTGCTGGAAGCGCAAGACCGCGACGTTTTCAGCTGGCTGACCGGCGAAGCGGAAACGCCCGAAGCTTATGACACCCCGATTTTCCGGAAAATCCGCGCCTTCCATACCCATATGGGTCCAATTCATAGATGAATTCTGTGCTCTCTTCAGCGTTGACCTTGCATCGTGGTTGATCTCAAACGCGCCGTCGCCGAGCTCGCCAAGGGCGGCTCGCTGACGCTGTCCTCCGTGGCCGATGGTTTTGACGCCGTCTGCGTCGCCGATCTGACGCGCGCGCTCGCCCGCGACGCGGAAAGCCGGGCGGTGGTGCTGGTTCATGTCGCGCGCGACGGCCAGCGGGCCCGCGCCTTTAGCGAGGCTCTCGGCTTCGCCGCGCCAGATATCGAAATCCTCGATTTTCCGGCTTGGGATTGCCAGCCCTATGACCGGGTTTCCCCGGATGCGGCGATTTCAGCGCGGCGGATCCTGGTTCTCTCGCGCCTTGCCCGCTCTCGCACGGCGCTGGAACGTCCGCGCATCCTCTCGACCACGGTCAACGCGCTGCTCCAGCGCGTGGCGCCTTTGCAAAAGATCGCCGGTGACACTTTTTCCGCGGCACCCGGAAATATGGTCGATCGCGACGCGCTCGTGGAATGGCTCGAAACCAACGGGTTTGCGCGGGCCTCGAGCGTACGCGATACCGGCGAATATGCGGTGCGCGGCGGCATCCTCGATCTTTTCGCGCCGGGCATGGTGCAGCCGGTGCGGCTCGATTTCTTCGGTGACACGCTTGAATCGATCCGGGCCTTCGATCCCGAATCTCAGCGAACGACCGGACAATTGCGCGCTCTCGACCTTGTGCCGATGAGCGAAGTGCAGCTGAAAACGGACACGATGCGCCGGTTTCGCCAAGCCTATGTGACCCGCTTCGGGGCGCAGACCCGCGGCGATGTCCTTTATGAGGCCATCAGCGAAGGCCGCCGCCATCAGGGTCTTGAACATTGGCTGCCGCTTTTCTACGAAAAGCTCGACACTTTGTTCGATTATTGCGCGGGCGCGCCCATGATCTTCGACCCTCTTCTCGAAGAGGCCGCAAGCGAGCGCTTCGCGCAAATCGACGATTATTACGGCGCACGCAAGACCGCGCATGATGCCGACCCCGCCCATTCGACCTATAAGCCGCTGCAGCCCGACGCTCTCTATCTGGCGGCTCCCGAATGGCATCATCGTCTCGCCACGACCAGTGTCGTCAAGGTGACGCCGTTCGCCCAGCCGGACAACAGCAAAGGTCTCGTGGTCGATTGCCATTCGAAGCCTGGCCGGACATTTGCCGCCGAGCGAGCGGACCCGAACGCCAATGTCTTCGGCGCCGCCGTCGACCATATGCGGGCCCTGCAAGCAGGCGGTAAGCGGGTCATTCTCGCCGGCTGGACCGACGGCTCGCGCGAACGGCTCGCTCACGTGCTGGCCGATCACGGCCTCGCGGAAACCGCTCCCGTGTCGTCTCTGGCTCAAGCCCTTGCGCTTGCGCCTTCCTGTTTGGCCCTTGCGGTGATTGGCATCGAACAGGGGTTCGAGGCGGACGCCCTTGCGCTGGTCGGCGAGCAGGACATTTTGGGCGACCGCTTACTGGGCGTCCGCCGGAAATCGCGCCGAGCACAGGATTTTCTGCAAGAGGTCGGATCGCTCACAGCGGGCGATATTGTCGTCCACGTCGATCATGGGATCGGGCGTTTTGCCGGGCTGAAGGCGATTGAGGCGGCGGGGGCGCCGCATGATTGCCTTGAACTGCATTACGCCGATGGAGACAAGCTGTTTCTGCCGGTCGAAAATCTCGAGCTTCTGTCGCGCTACGGCTCGGAGGAAACCGAAGTCGAACTCGACAAGCTCGGCGGGGTCGGTTGGCAGAAGCGCAAGGCGCGGATGCGCAAACGCATTCTCGAAATGGCGGCGGGCCTCCTTAAGATCGCCGCGGCGCGCCAGACCAGGGCTGCCCCGAAGCTTGTTCCGCCGGAAGGTCTCTATGCGGAATTCTGCGCCGGCTTTCCTTATGAGGAGACCGACGATCAGCAGGCGGCCATCGACGCGGTTCTCCACGACATGGGCTCCGGCCGGCCGATGGATCGCCTCGTCTGCGGCGACGTTGGTTTCGGCAAGACCGAGGTCGCGCTACGGGCGGCCTTCGCCGCTGCCATTGAAGGCCGTCAGGTCGCGGTGATCGTGCCGACGACGCTTCTGGCCCGCCAGCATTACAAGAATTTCGCAACCCGCTTCGCGCATCTGCCGGTCAAGGTTGCGCAAATGTCGCGCATGGTCAGCGCGGCCGATCTCAAGGCGGCCAAGCTCGGTGCTGCTTCCGGCGAGATCGACATTGTCGTCGGCACCCATGCGGTGCTCGGCAAGAACATAGAGTTCAAGGATCTCGGTCTTGTCGTGATCGACGAGGAACAGCATTTCGGCGTCAAGCACAAGGAACGGCTGAAGGAACTCCGCGCCGAAGTCCATGTGCTGACCTTGTCCGCAACTCCGATTCCCCGCACCCTTCAGCTTGCCCTGACGGGTGTGCGTGAACTTTCGATCATCGCGACCCCGCCGATCGACCGCTTGGCGGTTCGGACCTTTATTTCGCCCTTCGATGAAGTGCTCGTGCGGGAAGCCCTGCTGCGCGAGAGATATCGCGGTGGCCAGAGCTTCTATGTCTGCCCGCGCATTGACGACATAGAGGCGGCGAGCGCTTATCTCCGCCAGAGCGTGCCTGAGGTGAAATTCGTTGTCGCGCACGGGCAGATGCCGGCAACCGAGCTCGAGACCAAAATGGCGGCCTTCTACGACGGCCAATACGACGTCTTGCTCTCGACCGCGATTGTCGAATCCGGTCTCGATATCCCGACGGCCAATACTTTGATCGTGCATCGGGCCGACATGTTCGGCCTGGCCCAGCTCTACCAACTGCGCGGCCGGGTAGGGCGCTCGAAAATCCGCGCCTACGCCCTTTTCACATTGCCCGCCAACCGGAGCGTGACCCCACAAGCCGAGCGGCGTCTCAAAGTCCTGCATTCTCTCGACACGCTCGGCGCCGGATTTGAGCTGGCAAGCCACGATCTCGATATTCGCGGCGCGGGCAATCTGCTCGGCGATGAACAATCGGGTCACATCAAGGAAGTCGGCTACGAGCTTTATCAGCAAATGCTGCGCGACGCGGTCGAGGCGCTGCAGGCTGGCATCGATGAGCCCGCGGAGGAGACGTGGTCGCCCTCGATTACGCTTGGGACGCCGGTCACGATTCCAGAAGATTATGTGGCAGATCTTCACTTACGCCTGAGTCTTTACCGGCGTCTGTCGACCTTGGAATCCGACGCCGAAATCGAGAGTTTCGCGGCGGAAATGATCGACCGTTTCGGGCCGCTGCCTGGCGAGGTCGAACAATTGTTGAAGCTCGTCGCGATCAAAGTTTTATGCCGGCAGGCGCATATCGAAAAACTCGACGCGGGGCCAAAAGGTGTCGTTATCTCGTTCCGCGACAATGCGTTTGCCAATCCCCAAGGCTTGGTGCGCTTTGTTTCGGAACAAGGAGCGGGAGCCAAGGTGCGCCCGGATATGAGGATCGTGTTTGTTCGGGATTTCGACGATCTTGCAGCAAGGCTCGAAGGAACGCGGCAAATTTTGCGGACGCTCGCCGCCATCGCTCTAAAGAAGGCCGCGTGAGCTTACCATGGGCAAAAGGACGAACCGTGCGGCGCGGATTTCGTAGCATTGCGCTTTGGCGTGTCTCGCAGATCTTGTTAGGCACGTCGGAAGTAAAAATAGATCTTCAGGTTTGATTTTGACGCCCTCGGTCGGGCGTTCATCTTGCGAAGTCCAGCGCGATCAGCATCTTTCAAAGCTGCTTCATACTGCAATGCACAATAGTCCGCTGCTGATCTGCGGCATTTTGCCGTCAATTGCCGAAGATCCTGCAAGTAACATGCATTGAACTGGCCTTGAAGATCCATTTCTTCGCAATTGCGAATGCGGTTCGCTGATCACATTCAATTGGACTTCGCAGGACCTATCAGTTACGGGTTTCCGACCGAGGCTTAGTCTTTTGCATTCCCCACGCTGGGAGAGTAAGTCGCGGCATTGGCTGATCACATTCAAACGCTCTAGAGCCTGGGTACAAGGTGACGAGCTTCTGGCGCGTTTGATGGCTCATATACGTTCCAATCGGAAAAACCGGGCGGGAGCGAAGTGAAAGCTGTCGAAAGGCAGCTGGGTCAAAGCCATGCGTCAAGGGAGGTGCGGTCATGATGGGCGCGATTGCGTGGTCCTAAGAAGAGGCACCCAGGCACGAAAGAGAAGATGCAATTCTCTTTCACTCAATCAACTACGTAATGAGAAAGAGTGTTATGAAAACGTCAAGATTGTGCTTTTTGTCCGTTCCAATGTCTGTCGCAGTGTCGATCGCGCTCGCTGGATGCAATCGTGACGAGGCTCCGATCAACATTTCCTATCGTCAAGTCGGCATCTGTAAGGTGTATGAAACGGCGGCAGGCCCCGTGGCGCCGAGGGTCGATGAAGGTCTAGCGATCTTCAAAATCGAATCGCTCGACAATTCGAAGTCCGGCAAAAGTTTCACGTTTGATCCAGGCCTCCTCTACATTGACCAATCCACGCCTGAGCAAAAGGCCAAGCAGGTTTGGGAATGGAACCGGCGCTTTGTGTCCACCGACAAGAGATTTGTGCAGAGCACAGGCATTACGCCTTCTACGATGGCGACGGTCCCGGGCGGCGGAAAGGTCGAGGCTAACAGTTTCGTTGTTGTGCCGATCGGTACGAACAATCCGTCGGGTGGACCGGAAGCAAAGCAATTTGCGCTCGATTTGCTCTATGATGCAGGCTCGGCCGATAAGGGCGAAAACCATGTGTCGGAAGGTGTGAACTTCATCAAGAGCAACGCGACTGGCAATTGGCAATTGGCCGAGAATTGCAAAGAAATCGCGCTGAAATAAACACCCAAAGAGAATGCTCGCTTAGTTGGCCGGCCTTATCCCGACGCTTGGACTTGCAACGCCGGAGGCCGGCCATAATGACCTTCACCCTAATGAGTTCGAAGGCGAAGCTTGAGCATATTTTTTAGCCATGCTGAAATCACTTAGATTTTAACTGCCAAAGTCCGCTGGCCGACCTTCCATATGGACTTCGTGTGGCCCTTGGTTTAGGCGTCAAGGTGAGACACCGATTGTCCGCTCAACAAGTGGATCATCGGGCGCCTTGGCCGACCCCAACGGGTCAGGCGATTGTCGACGCTTTCAGGTAGACGGTTGGAAATTGAAGCCGATAGGTGCGGCTGTTTCTTGCCGCCCGCTTTAGAGCGGTATCTTCGGGGAGGGGCGCGACCGAAGAGGTGGCACTCAGACACGGAAGCGAAGATGCAGTTCGCTTTCGCCCGGTTTCAATCTGCAAACAGAGAAGAGTGCCATGAAAACCTCAAAAATCTACCTCTTCGCCATACCGATGGCGATCGCAGGTTCGATCGCGCTGTCCGGCTGCGGTCGCAGCACCGCCAATCCGACGGTGATCTCCTACAAACAAATCGGCATTTGCAAAACTTATGATACCCCCACCGGTCCTCAAACCACCAAGGGTAACGAAGGCTTTGCCATCTTCAAAATCGAAACGATCGATAATACGAAATACAATAATATTTTCAATCTCGATCCGTCACGTCTCTACGTCAACCAATCCAACCCCGAGCAAATGGCCAAGGGTGTTTACAGTTGGAATCGTCGCTTTGTGAATCCAGATCCGAGGTTCGCCCAAAATCTTGGCTTTTCCCCGATTGTGCGGGCGACAGTTCCGGCGGGAGAAAAAATCGACCCCAAGACATTCATCGTTATCCCGCTCGGCATCGACAACCCAAGCCAAGGGCCTGACGAGAACAAATACAACTTCACCCTCGCCTATGACACGGGGACTGACGACCGTGGCAATATTCAAAGCGTTTCCGAAGGCCTGCTTTTCGTAAAAGGTAACGCACCGGATACCAAATGGACGGTTGTTGAGAACTGCAAAGAGCTGCCGCTGAAATAACGGTCGCATAAAACGAAGACCTTTGGGCCGGCTTGCGAACTTGCGTCGCAGCCGGCTTTTTCAGGTCAAGAGGCTTGAGCGGGATGAGGAAAAGTGGAAACCGGTTTTCCGCCCGCATCCCGCTCTAAACTTTTGGAATCTATCACGTTCATGATTTTGGATTGAATCAATCCAAAATCATCGTGATCTAGCGGCCGCTCGGCAGCAATCGCGCTAGAATTGAAAGTAGATGAAGTCGGCCTTCTCAAAAATGCCGAACAGCATGATGTCATAGAACAGGAGAACGGCAGCGGTCATCGCGACAAGCCGATTGGCGCGCAATCTTGCCACCAGATCCGGCCGCGCAAATAACAGCAGATCCACACCGAGCAGAATTAAGATCTGGAATAAGCTCAGCGGCAGCTCGAAGGATGTCAAGTTCAACGCCTTGAAGGTTGCTAAATCCAACCGGCCGAGATGGAACATCCCCGCGAAGATCGACATCGCGTCGTCGAGCGAGCGGGCGCGAAAAAACGTCCAGCCAATCAGCACGATCGCATTGGTCCAGAAGAAGCCGGCGACGCCCAAGAGAAAGCTGCTCCGCGGCGCGTCGATGATGCGGTGCCAGAGCCGCGACCCGGAAAGCAAAGCGCCGGCGCCGCGTTCGCAGCAGAGAATAAAGCCATGCAGGGCGCCCCAGATGATGAATGTCCAGGCCGCCCCATGCCACACGCCGCTCAGAAGAAAGACGATCATAATGTTGCGGAGCGCTAATCCCGTGGAATAATGGCTGCCCCCGAGAGGAAAATAGACGTAATCGCGAAACCACGTCGACAGCGAAATATGCCAGCGTCTCCAGAACTCCGTCAGGCTGCGGGAAAAATAGGGCTGCCTAAAATTCGTCATGAGATCGAAGCCGAGCATCTTTGCGCTGCCGATCGCAATGTCCGAATAGCCGGAGAAATCGCAATAGATTTGCACCGCGAACAAGACCGTCCCGAGCAGCAGAAAAGACCCGTTGTAAAGATGCGGATCTGCGTAAACGCCGTTGACAAGCGGAGCTATGAGATCCGAGATGCACATCTTCTTGAAGAGGCCATATCCAATCAGCCATAAGCCATCCGCGAATCGTTGCGGATTGGCAAATTTGTCCTTTTGAACCTGCGGGAGCAGTCTCGCCGCGCGTTCGATCGGGCCGGCCTCAAGCTGAGGAAAGAACGCGACATAAAGCGCATACCGCAGAAGATTGCGTTCGGCGGCAATCTTGCCGGCGTAGACATCGAACGCATAGGACAGGGATTGGAAGGTGTAAAACGAAATGCCGACCGGCAAAATAACGTTGATGTAAAAGACGTTGAAGTCATATCCGGCGCTTGCCACGGCCGAATGAACGTTGGTCGCGAAGAAATTGAAATATTTGAAAAATCCCAGCAGACCGAGGTTGATGCTTACCGCCGTGATCAAAGCGAGCTGGCGGATGATTTTGCGCTTCGCTGTGTCGATCACCAATCCGCCGGTGAAATCGACCAGCGTGCTGAACATCAAAAGGAAAACGAACAGGGGCCGCCACCCCATGTAAAAAATATAGCTCGCGATCAGAAGGATCGGCCATCGCGGCCGAACCGGAAGGCGAAAATAGACAAGCAGGACGGCGATAAAGAAGAAAACATATTCGAACGAGTTAAACAGCATCGAGTCAATCCTGGCCGTTGATCACCGAGGCGGTGATTTCGGCGAGGCGACGTGAATAGATTTGTGCGCCTTCCCGGTTCAAATGGATCGGATCGGAAAAATAGCGTTGTTCAAAGACCCAATAATTCGGGCCCGCGATATAAAATCCGGGCACCGAGGCCAACGGCCTTGTACCGGGGTTGTCCGATGCACCCGGCGGCGCGACTTCCCCCAACCGGTAGGCGTTGGGGATGAAAATGACCTTGAAGCCAAATTTGGAGGAGAGGCCGATCAGCTCCTGGAAACCGGCCATTTCGGGATCGATCGGTCGCGGCGGCACCCTTTGGATCTGATCCGTGGGCACATGGTAATCATCGGGCAAACGGTCTCCGGGATAGTGACTTTGTCCTTTGATGAAATAATAGCCTCTGTCGGTGATCACCCGGCGCACGGTCAGCGCGTTTTCCTTGTAGGCGTTGACGATCCCGCCCTCGTTTCTCGACAATAAAAGAAACAGCGTCAGGTCGCGGGGCAGTTCGCGAAAGGGAAAGAGTAGATTGACCATCAGCTTGTCGTGCAGGAAATAGTCGCGCCATGTCTCCTGATGATCGTCGTTCTGCGGGGGAAGTTGCAGCAGAACATGGGTCGGTCTCGTTCCGTTGGCGAGGATGTTTTTCAAAAGATCCATGAAGCGGCTGTTGCCGGGGCGCGCGGCATTGAAGCTTGCGACGCCCGAGGCAATGATGGGGTCATAAATCGCCGGGTTGAAGGCAGCCAAAATCCTACTATTTCCAAAGGCTAAGACTCGTGTCTTCGAGTCTAGCGCAAAGACTTGTTGGGTCTCGAGATAATGGACTTTGCTGGCCGAAATCGCATCCGCACCGTTACGGACAAAGGGGAAGGCGGAATTAACGCCATAAAGAAAGAGCCAGACGCCACCTGAAGCTATAAAAAAAATCAGGAAATTTTGACGCAGACGCCTCCAAGTTAGCAGCGCCGAGGGCAAGTCTTGATGGGATTTATGAGAAGCAGACAAGGCCATGATTGCGTAAGTAACCTTTAAGACAGGGTCTTATACATGCGCCATCACTCCAGACAAGGCGGGGCTGGATGAGGATGCTCTCACTATGTTCCATTCCATTGAGGCTTCTATTAAGGCGCAGAACTGCAAACCGCAGCCACGAGCGTTTGGGCTACGATTTGGCTCGCATGTCTTAAGCGATCCCGCGCGGCGCTTGATCGAATCCACGTGTCCGGGGCGGAAAATCGTCTTCCGTTAAACGGCGAAGCTTGATCCGCAGCCGCAGGACGCTGTCGCAGCCGGATTGACGATTTTGAACATCCGGCCCATCAGATCGTCGATAAAGTCGATCTTGGATCCCCGCAAAAGATCGAGCGAAATTTGATCGATTGCGACCCTTGCACCGTCTCGCTCGATGATCAGGTCGTCGTCTGATTGTTCGGTCGAAAGGTTATAGGTATAGGTAAATCCCGAGCATCCGCCGCCGTCGACGCCGACGCGCAGGAAGGTTCCTGCCGGCTCGCTTTTCAAAATTTCAGCGATCCGACGAGCGGCGTTTTCGGTAAGATCAACAGGGGATTCGGCTAGAACTTCACTCATTTGCAGAACCTCGAACGGACGTGGCGATTCTTCGGCAACCGCAGACGCCTTGGCAGGGGGTGCTTGCCATCCTTGAGATAAGAACATACGTCGCAACGCTCCCGCCCGCAATGCACCATGCGGATAATCTAGGTTTTCATGCCCGCTTTTGCCTTATCTTCCGCTCCCGCTTTCGCACCGGCGCGCGCCGCTTATGCGGCCGATGCGGCACGAAGCCGCGGACGCCTCATCCCCGAGCCGGCGTCGCCCTCGCGCTCGGAATTCCAGCGCGATCGCGACCGCATCATCCATAGCACCGCCTTCCGCAGACTGGCCCACAAGACCCAGGTCTTCATTCCACATGAAGGCGATCATTTCCGCACCCGGCTCACCCATTCGCTCGAAGTCGGCCAGATCGCGCGTTCGCTGGCCCGGGCGCTTGGCCTCGATGACGATCTTGCCGAAGCGCTGGCGCTGGCGCATGACCTCGGCCACACGCCGTTCGGTCATACCGGGGAGGAGGTCCTCGATGAGCTCATGGCACCTTATGGCGGCTTCGACCACAACGCCCAGGCGTTGCGGATCGTCACCAAACTCGAACGCCGCTATGCCGCTTTCGACGGGCTCAATTTGACCTGGGAAACCCTGGAAGGGCTCGTCAAACACAATGGACCGCTTCTGAAGGCCGACGGAACGCCAATGCCCCGTTATGCGCAGCGCGGCCTGCCGGTGGCCCTGCTCGAATATAATGCAGTCTCGAATCTTGACCTCGAGCATTTTGCCAGCGCAGAGGCCCAGGCCGCCGCGCTCGCCGACGACATTGCCTACAATGCTCATGACATCGACGATGGTTTGCGCGCCGGCCTTATCGATTTTGCGCAAATCGTGGAAGTCGATTTTCTCCGCGCTGCCGGCGAAGAGATTGAGCGGTCTTATCCGGGCCTCGAGCCGGTCCGCGCCATTCATGAGCTGGTGCGACGGCTCATCACCTATTTTATCGAGGATGCCATCGCGGAGAGCCGGCGGCGGATCGAAGCGGCAGGGGTAGCAAGCGTCGAGGATGTGCGCAGACAAGACGGGCCGCTGATTGGTTTTTCCGAAGCGGCCAGCAGCACCGACATTTCGATTAAGCGCTTTCTTTTTCAGAATCTATACCGGCATCGAGGCCTCCTCAGCAGCCGTGAGAAGGCGGTTCCGATCGTCCGCAACCTATTTCCGCGGTTCCTTGCGAGCCCGAATCTAATGCCGCCCGAATGGGCGGAGGCCGCCGCCAAGATCGGTCCGGACGAGGTGCGCCGCGCCCGCCTGGTCTGTGACTATATCGCCGGAATGACCGATCGCTATGCCATCGCCGAGCACGATCGGCTCTTTGACGGCGGAGCCGATTTGCGCTAGAGCGCGGCTCATCGAGAACATGCGTTAAGATTTTGTTTTCCTGTAGCTTTCTGTTCGTTTCAGAGTTGGCAAAGAATGAATCTCTTCAATGAGTTCCACGATTCCGTTGCCTCGATTCTCGAACGGATCGCCGCCAGCGGGCGTTTGCCCCCCGATCTCGATTTGCAGCGTTTTGTTGTAGAGCCTCCGCGCGATCCCTCGCACGGCGATTTCGCCACCAACGCGGCGATGGTTTACGCCAAGGAGGCGAAGCCCTTTTTCGCCAATCCACGCCAGCTTGCCGTGGAAATTGCCGTGGCGCTGGCCGATCATCCAGATGTCGCCGAGGCGGAAGTTGCGGGGCCGGGATTCATCAATATTCGGGTGAAGCCTGCCGTCTTCGCCCGGGTCTTGCACGCGGCGCTCAAACAAGGTCGCGACTTCGGCCGTCCCGAAGCCAGCGCCGCCGGAAGACTCAAGGTCAATGTTGAATATGTTTCGGCCAATCCAACGGGGCCCATGCATGTGGGGCATGGTCGCGGCGCGGTGTTTGGGGATGCGCTGGCCAATCTCCTCGCCTTCGCCGGTCGCGAGGTTACCCGCGAATATTACATCAACGATGCCGGGGCCCAGGTCGATGTCCTCGCCCGTTCAGCCTATCTGCGCTATCGGGAAGCGCTGGGCGAGGCCATGGGCGAAATTCCCGAGGGGCTCTATCCGGGCGCGTATCTGAAAGGCATTGGCGTTGCCTTGGTCGAGAAATACGGCCGCGATCTGCTCGGACGGTCGGAAGGCGAATGGCTGGCAGATGTCCGAAAGCTGGCAATCGACGGGATGATGGAAATGATTCAGGCCGATCTTGCGGCGCTGAATATTCAGCACGAGGTTTTTTTCTCCGAGCGCTCGCTGACCCACGGTGAGGACGGCGATTGCGTGGCGGCGGCGATCGCCGACCTTCGTCGGCGCGGCCTGGTTTACGAAGGCCGCCTGCCGCCCCCGAAGGGACAGCCTGCGGAAGATTGGGAAGACCGAGAGCAGACTTTGTTCAGGTCGACGGATTTCGGAGACGATGTCGATCGGCCGCTCATGAAGTCGGACGGTTCCTACACCTATTTCGCGTCCGATATCGCCTATCACAAGACGAAAATCGACCGGGGCTACACATTATTGATCGATGTGTGGGGCGCCGACCATGGCGGCTATGTCAAGCGGATGCGGGCGGCCGTCGAGGCTCTCTCGGAAGGCCGGACCAGCCTCGACGTAAAGCTGTGTCAATTGGTGAGATTGATGCGCGACGGCGAACCGGTCAAAATGTCGAAGCGATCCGGCGAATTCATCACCATGCGCGACGTCGTCGATGAAGTCGGCGTCGACGCGGTGCGTTTCATGATGCTTTTCCGGAAGAACGACGCGACCTTGGAATTCGATCTGAACAAGGTCATCGAGCAATCGAAAGACAATCCCGTCTTCTATGTCCAATATGCCCATGCCAGGGCAAAATCCGCGTTACGACAGGGAGTTGCAACGATTTCCGGACTCGACGTATCAAGTCAGGCGCTGAGTTCCGCGGACCTCGGTCTCCTTGAAGACGAAGGGGAAATCCAACTCATCAAGCTTATCGCACAGTATCCACGGATCATCGAAGCCGCAGCGCAGATGGATGAACCGCATAGGATCGCTTTTTATTTGCATGATTTGGCATCTAGCCTTCATGGGCACTGGACCCGCGGCAAAGATCGGCCACAATTACGATTTCTTAATGAAGACAGTCCAAATGTAACCGTCGCTAGGCTTGCCTTGGTAACCGCGCTGGCGACAGTCCTTGCATCGGGGCTGGCGATTTTGGGGGTCACCGCTCCCGAGGAGATGCGATAGGCGCATCTTAGGTATTTTGATCGGGTACTTAGGGTTGTATTACAAGCCCTGTCGCGCGGAACTGGTTTGCTTCAGGGCGCGGGAGTCAATTCAGAGCAAAATCAAGGGAAGTTCGCTGGAAATCCGGCGAGGCAAAAAAGCCATGTAAGCCTGTAACGCGTGGGAATGCGCGACTGCAACGGCGACGACCAGCCGGGTTTGGCCGCCACGAAAATCGCGCCAGGAGGGTGAGTAAATGAGCGAGCCAGTTGTAAAACGGCGGCCTATGATCGATCTGGAAGAGTTCGAAAGACGTTTGCGGCAACCGCTCGCCGCACACCAAAGGGAAGACGATCCGCTAGCCGAACTCGCCCGCCTCGTTGGCGAGCAGGAAGATCCTTATAAATCGGTTTTTGAACCGCTGCGCCGCCGCCCTGCCGCGCCTCTCCGCAGCTCGTGGGATCAGGTGGAAGACCAGGAAGTCCCCGCGCGTGAACCGTTTGTTGGCGGCGATTTCGCGGCCATCGAAGCCGGTTTGCTGGGCGCCCCCCGGCGTGAAGATTTGGAAAGCCTGTCCTTTTCCCAACCCACGGAATTCGCGGAAACCGGATCTTGGGAATACGCCGAGGCTTCCGAGCCTTTCCCGCAGGCCGATCCGGCCGAGGAGGAAATCCGATCGCGCCGACCCCTCTATGTGATGGCCGCGATCATTGTCGCTGGAATTGCCGGCATTGGCGCGAGTTTCGTCTTCAAGGGTTCGGTTTCCACCCCCACGGAAGTCGCGACCATTCGAGCTTCCGAAGGGCCTGCCAAGATACATCCGGAAACGACAGCCGCCGCCGAAATTCAAAGTGAAGACGCATCGGTGCTGGGCGGAACGCAGCAGCCGCCCCCGGTCGCCGCGGTCAGCCATGTTGAGCAGCCGGCCGATCTCTCCGTGCAAACTTCGGTTCCCGCGCAAACGGAACCCCCTGCGCGGGTCATCAGCGGTCTCCCCAGCGGAGCGGCCAGCGTTCCGGTGCCGCTGCCTCCAGGACATGTCCAACCGCAACCGCCATCCGCCGAGCCGGCTTCGATCGCGTCTCTGATTCAGCCCAAAAAGGTGAAGACGGTTTCGGTCAGGCCGGACGGCACCGTCTTGCCAAACGACATGCCACCGCCCCAGGTTGGTTCCGCCGCTGCTCCTCTGGCCGCGGCTCGTGCGGCGGCGCCCACGACCAAGGTCGTGACGCCAAAGTCGACAGCGCGGGTTGCGACGACGCCAAAGCCCCCGGAAGTGGACGCCAATGGGCAGCCGGTCAAAACGCCGCCCGTTGCCAGCAAAGCCAAGCGCACCCAAGTGGCCGACACGGCTGGCACGGAAGCGGTACCGACGGCGACGGCTGCATCTGGTAGTTTTGCCGTGCAGCTCGCTGCCCCCGGATCTGAGCAGGAGGCTCGTGACATTCAGGTCCGCCTCATGAAGAAGTACGGCGCGGAATTGGCGGGATTCCATCCCTCAATTCACAAGGCGGAGGTTGCCGGCAAGCCGGTGTACCGTGTCCGTGTCGTCGGTATGTCTTCACGTGATGAAGCAACTTCTCTTTGTCAAAAAATTCAAAGCGGCGGCGGCAGCTGCTTCGTCGCCAAGAACTGAGCGAGATTGATTTTGCTACCAAGGCGCGCCGGGTTGTGCGCCTTGGTCAACCTACCGAGGTGCAAGACGACTGCTCGCCAGCAAGTTGAGCCAGTCCACGCTTGATCGAGAATCCTGTCTTGCTTAATTGACGGGTCGAGATTGTGAGAGCTCTCCCTTTCGAGTGATCAATTCGCACAATGCCCCTGGTGGCCTCGACCTCCACGTTGGCTTGTCGCGCGCTCCCGTAAATTAAGCCCCTCGGCTTGACGCCACATCGCGCTGAAGCGCGGGCGAGCCCCCCGCGGCCTTCGCATTTGACCAATATAAATTTTTGGGAACCAAAACCCCAGCAAGAAATTGAAGCAATTCAGGTCAATGAGCACCGACCAAGCCGTATGAATTTTTTCTGAAGTCATCCACAATTTACTTCAAGAGCGGGCTTTTGCGACGGCACGCGGATGCTATTCTGATATTGATTCTAACATCGAAGTTATTGAGTGAGTACACACGTTCGCAGCGCATAAGCTCGGCAACGTGTGCGATTTCGGGGAGGTTGGCTTGGAAAGCAAGAATCCCGCATCGCTTCGGTTTGATTTTGACCCAACACCGGAGCTATCGCCGATCAAAGCGGCGGATTTGGTCGAAATTTCCGGACAAGTAAAATGGTTTGATGTCGCGAAAGGATATGGATTCATTGTGCCAGATGATGGCTCGGAAGATGTTCTGCTGCACATCACGACTTTACGTAAGGATGGTTTCAGCATCGCGCATGAGGGAACTCGCCTTGTCTGCGAAGCTATTCGACGGGTCAAAGGGCTACAGGTTCTTAAAATTGTCTCCATGGACGAATCGAACGCGGTGCATCCCGCCGAATGGCCGGCGCGTGCCCGCATCGAGGTCGTCTCGGCGAGCGGCTATCAGATTGCGATCGTCAAATGGTTCAATCGCACGCGCGGATTTGGTTTTTTGACCCAAGGCGAGGGTACACAGGACATCTTCGTTCATATGGAAACTTTGCGCCGTTATGGGATCGCCGAATTGCATCCGGGAGAAAGCCTCCTCGTGCGATACGGCGATGGTCCAAAGGGATTGATGGCCGCTGAGGTGCGGCCCCTCGATGCGGTTCTGCCCACGCCACATTGAATTTAGATACTGCCTGATTTGGGCTTTGAGTCGGGGCTTTGCTGGCCTAAAATAATTATCGCGGCCGCAAGAGTTGAGCGCCGCGCATCAGCAATAAAGTATGGAGTCAATGGCGCATGGACCTTCTCGAGTCGGTGCGCCAGTTTTTTTTAAATATCGCAATTTGCGTTGCGGCGCTTCTTCTGGGCGCGACTTCAACGGCATTTTCCCAAACCGGGAAGGCGGCGCCGCAAGGCGGCCTCGAAAAGCTTGAGATTGTCACGACGAGTGGACCTCACAGCTTTTCCGTCGAAGTCATGCGCACGGATCGACAACGTGAACGCGGCCTCATGTATCGCCGCTTCCTCCCGCCGGATCGCGGGATGCTGTTCGATTTCGGAACCGAGCGGCCGATCATGATGTGGATGAAAAACACCTTCCTTTCGCTCGACATGATTTTCATTGGACGCACCGGCAAGGTCGTCGGGCTTGCCGAAAACGCTGAACCATTGTCGGAAAAAATCATCCCCTCGGGCGCGCCCGCCTACGGCGTTCTAGAAGTCAATGCTGGGACAATTGCCAATATTGGCGTCAAATTAGGCGACAGCATACGCCACCCGCTTTTCAACCCGTAAACATCCCGCTTTCCAAGACAGCCAAGGCGGAGCAACCTAAGTCTCAGCGGAAAAGCGATGAGTTGAGGTCGGGGGCCTTGTTCATGGCCGAGCCGCATGATAGCGAAGGCGCGGTTGAGAGGGCAGGGGCAACGTCTCCATGCGGGGTATAGCGCAGTCTGGTAGCGCGGAAGTTTTGGGTACTTCAGGTCGCAGGTTCGAATCCTGCTGCCCCGACCAATGACCCGCCGGTCCGCCCCTCGAAAACCCCTTAGGCTGACTGGCCAAGTCAAACGAACGAGGTGGCGCCGGCTAGCCGTTTTCATTCAAATCGGATTGTTCACATGACTGCACGCATATACCGTCCGTCCCGGACTGCGACCCAATCAGGTTTTGCCCGCACCAAACATTGGGTTTTGGAATTCGAACCCGCCGAACCTCGCCAGATTGACCCGTTGATGGGCTGGACCAGTTCAGGCGACATGGATAGCCAGATTCGGCTGAGTTTCGCCACCAAGGAAGAAGCGATCGCCTACGCCGAGCGCAAAGGTCTCAGCTACCGTGTCGAGGAACCCCAATCGCCCACGCGACAGCTCCTTTCCTATTCCGACAATTTCAGAACGACCCGTCTGGATCAATGGACCCACTGACGCCGCAGCTCCCTCAGACAATATAAAGACTGAAAGTTAGCTGGTTTCGTCGGTTCGAGACGAAGGACATTGGCTCCGTAGCTCAGCTGGATAGAGCAGCCGCCTTCTAAGCGGCAGGTCGCAGGTTCGAGCCCTGCCGGAGTCGCCATCCCACGACTCAATTGAAATGCGTTTTCCCCTAGGTTGTGATGAGGAAAAGTGGAAACCGGTTTTCCACCCGCATCCCGCTCTAAGCTTTTGGAATCGATCACGTTCATGATTTTGGATTGAGTCAATCCAAAATCATCGTGATCTAGGGGGTTTAACTTCTGTGGCGCAAGCACAACGAACCACCGTGTCGAGATCCCGCGCGCCATTTCACAGCGACTGTTGCAAAAATGCATAACATCTTGATATTATTTATATTAATGTTTCATTTACCTCGATTTTGAAGGCAATTGCGGGGCGTCGGTGCCCGAATTCAGCCTGATTTGGCCTCTCTCCTATCCTTCGGCTTTGCCATAGTTTTAAGTCCTCGGTAACCCCAGGGTGCAAAACTGCTGGTTTGCCTGCGTCGAAATCGGCAAGGGTCCGCCCCGCGGTCCTAAGTCGTCAGCGAAGGGGATGCGAGTGAGGGCGAGGCAACTCTTGGGTGTTTCGACACAAATATGCGCCAAATCCCTGCGGCTTATGCCCTTGGTCCGCGCGTCGCGCGGTCTGGCGATCGCCGGCGTGGCTGGGATCGTTGGCTTGAGCCTTGGGGGATGCGCCCAGCAACCCCAACGTTTGGCTTCAGGGTCAAATTCCAAAGAGTATTTTCCGAGCTCCGTCTATGGGCGGGCGAGCCCCCGCGTCGTGGCCGAAGGCGAACCCGTCCCACGTGGCGGCGGAGTTTATATGGTCGGAAAGCCCTATTCGGTTGCGGGCCACACCTATTATCCGAGCGAAAAGCACTATGCGCAGATTGGCCTCGCCTCCTGGTACGGCACTGCGTTTCATGGCCGCCGCACGGCCAACGGCGAAGTTTATGATTGCGACTCGATTTCCGCGGCGCATCCGACCATGCCGCTCCCAAGCTATGCGCGGGTCACAAATCTCCGCAATAATCATTCTCTCATCGTGCGCGTGAACGATCGCGGTCCTTTCAGTCCCGATCGCATCATGGATGTCTCGCGCAAGGCCGCCGAGGCGCTGGATTTCCGCCATTCCGGTACATCGCGCGTCAAGGTTGAATATATTGGCGCAGCGGGCCTTGCCGGTTCAAACGACGAGAAACTGCTCGCAACCTTGCGAACCGACGGCCCCGCCACCCTGGTTGCGGGCGATAGCCGCGAGCGGAGCAAAGTGGCTGACTATGCCGCCTCGATCCCCGCGTCAGAGCCTGAGGCAATTGGGCGCCGTTTCGCTCAGGGTACACCTTTGCCGCCGGCCCGCCCGTTCGATCTCGGCACCATTCCAGGTGCGGGCGTCCCCATCGCAATGCGCTAGTTATTTTAAAAATTAGGCAAATATTGATCTGCCGCAACGACACTGAAACGGCAAACTGGATTGGTGCTTGGCGAGGATTCAAGTATTTGCTGCGCCGCAGGTCATTTTAAGCATCAGATTGGCATCGGGCATTGATCGCCTCTGCGCCGCAAGGTACGACGATCAAGCGAGAGGAAGGTGGAACTGGCCGCTGACCTGCTCAATTTGACGTGGTTCCTGTGGATTTCCAAACCCGGGCGCGCTGAGCCGGAACGGAAGTCCTGCTTGGCGGTGCGCAATGGAAATTAATGGTTTGAACGCTCGTTTTTTATTTATCAGATTTGGCTTCGGCTTCCGCCCCATCCTTGCGGCACTGCTGGCAACCGTCCTTCTGATCCTCGCGGGTCGCTTTGAGCCGGCCCTCGCCCAAACCATTCAAACCAGTGTCCCACACGCGATTTTGCTCGACTCGGCGACGCATAGCGTCCTGTTCGAGAAGGATGCCGATGGTCTCGTCACCCCGGCCTCCACAGCAAAGGTCATGACCGCCGAAATCGTATTTCACGAACTGAGCCTTGGTCACCTAAAGCTCGACGATCAATTCCTGATCAGTGAAAACGCCTGGCGCTTCGGCGGGGCGCCGTCGCGGGGGTCCAGCATGTTTGCTGCCCTCAACAGCCAGGTCAGAGTGGAGGATTTGATCCGGGGCCTCGTGATTGTCTCAGGCAATGATGCCGCGATCGCGCTTGCCGAGGGCATCGCCGGGTCAGAAGGCGCCTTCGCCACGCTGATGACGAAGCGCGCGCGCGAGCTTGGATTGGAACATTCGACCTATACAAATTCATGGGGCAGGGGGGATCCCGAACAAAAAGTAACTCCCCGGGACATGACCATGCTCGCCAACCACGTCATTGAAACCTACCCGGAACTTTACAAATATTTCGGTGAAAAAGAGTTCACTTGGAACAAGATCAGGCAGACAAACCGCAACCCATTGTTGACGATGGATCTCGGTGCTGATGGGCTCAAGACCGGCAACATCGACGAAAGCGGCTACGGCCTCGTCGGCTCTGCGGTGCAAAATGGCCAACGCTTGATTCTGGCGCTTTACGGCGCGTCGAGTGCCAAGGAGCGTGCCGACGAAGCGCGAAAGATTTTTCTTTGGGGATTTCGTTCGTTTGACTCCAAACCGATTTTTCAAGCCGGCGAAGTCATCGGCGGCGCCAAGGTCTACGGCGGCGACATTTCCTCCGTGCCGCTCGTCGCCGATCGAGACGTCAAGATTCTCGTACCCCGAAACGCAACCGAAAAACTCACCGGGCGGATCGTTTACACTGGCCCTCTCATCGCGCCGGTCGAAGAGGGCAAGGAAGTTGCGCGCTTGAAGATATTTCGAGGAACGGCGCAGGTCCTCGACATGCCGCTGAAAACAGCGGCCGCCGTCGCGCAGGGTTCATTGCCGCGCCGGGCGATGGATGCGGGGATGGAATATGCGACCGTGGTCATCCGTAAATATGTCGCCAAAAAATGAGTGAATTGTCCGCCCAAGCCCATGCTCTCAAGGAACGTGGCGGTTTCATAACCCTCGAAGGTGGCGAAGGCGTGGGCAAATCCACCCAGGTCAACCATCTCTTGAACAGTTTGCGGCGGGCGGGCGTCGGCGCCATCGGAACGCGGGAACCGGGCGGATCTCCGGGCGCGGAAATTTTGCGCAAGGTGCTGTTGTCTGGCCGCGTCGAGCCACTGGGACCGGCAGCCGAAGCGATCCTTTTTTCGGCCGCGAGAATCGATCATATCGACAAAACGATTGAACCCGCTCTGGCGGCGGGAACCTGGGTGGTTTGCGACCGGTTCGCGGATTCGACAACGGTCTATCAAGGCGCGCGCGGGCAGGTCGACCCTCGTTTCCTGCGGGCGTTGGAACGGATTACCTTGGGCGACATACGGCCCGATTTGACCTTGATTCTCGACCTTCCGGCCGCCGAAGGACTAGCCCGCGCGCGGCAGAGGCGACTCGATGGTGAAGATACCGATCGGTTCGAAAACGAGGATTTGCAGTTTCATGAAGGTCTGCGTGCTGGCTATCTGTCCATTGCCGCGGCGGATCCGGTGCGCTGTATGGTGATCGACGCGGCCGGATCCGAGGATGATGTCGCCCGGTCGATCTTCGATGCGGTTTCCAGCCGTTTGCTGCCGCCGGCGGCGCTGAAACAGGCCAGCGGTGGCTAGGGTAACGGCCCAAAAAGCAATCGAGGCGAGTCCGGAAACGGACCGTTTTGAAGACACCCCACACCCCCGCGAAAACTACGCCTTTTTCGGGCATGACGCCTTCGAGCAGGAGGTGTTCCAGTCCTATCTGTCCGGACATTTGCCGCAGGCCCTCATCATTGGCGGGCCGGTCGGCATTGGTAAAGCTACCGCCGCCTGGCGGCTCGCCCGTTTCGTCTTGGCGAACCCGGACCCGGCACGCTTGGACACTGGACAGGAGCCGGGGCTCTTTGTACCGGGCGATCATCCCGTTTCCCGCCAAATCGCGGCTCTCTCCCACCCTGATCTCATTGTTCTGCGGCGGGAATGGAATGCCGAAACGAAAAAGCCTTTCACGCAAATTTCGGTTGAAGACGTCCGCCGCGCCATCCACCTGTTTCAGCAGGCGGCGGGACGAGGCGGCTACCGGGTCTGCATCATTGACTGCGCCGAGGACCTCAATCTTTCCAGCGCCAATGCGCTTTTGAAGCTGATCGAGGAACCGCCGCCGCGTTCGCTGTTCCTCATTGTCGCGCATCGGCCCGGTCGGATGCTTGCAACGCTGCGCTCCCGCTGCCGCAGGATGAGTCTGAAGCCGCTGGGCGGGGCCGACGTCGAGCGCGTCGTGGCGGCGCTCGGCTCCCCCTGGGCGGAGGCCGAATCGGCGCGACTTCAGGCTGCGATCGCACGCGGCCATGGTTCGATGCATGACGTGCTGAGGCTCCTCGACGAGCGGGGACTGGAACTCGACACAAATCTGCGCCGGATGCTGGCGGATCTTCCCCTGATCGATTGGGGCGGGGTCCATGCGTTGGCGGATCGGATCAGCCTGCGCACCAACAGCAAAGATTACGAGACCATGCTCTCCGTGATCGAGGATTGGCTCGATACACAGGTTCGCGGCGGCGCCGAGACCATTCAGGTCAATCCTGCGCGCCGGCTTGCACCCTATGCGCTTGTATGGGAAAAACTGGCCGAGACAGCGCGTGAGACCGAGACGTTCAATCTCGACAGGCGGCCGCTTGTTCTCTCCCTTTTCGCCGATTTGGCGGCGGCCACGCGAGCTTTCCTATCCTGAACAAGACAGGAGCGGGGCCGTTTTCGGCGGCCACGCGAAGCTTGAGATAGCCAGTTCATGAGTGACCGTCCCAAATTCTATATTACGACCGCGATCCCTTACGCCAATGGCGCACCGCATATTGGGCACGCCTATGAGCGGATCGCGACGGACGCCATCGCACGATTCAAAAAATTGGACGGTTATGAAGTTCTCTTCGTGACGGGAATGGACGAGCACGGCCAGAAAATGCAGCAGACGGCGGCCAAGGAAGGCCTGACACCGCAAGAGCTTGCCGACCGCACCGCGGCGCAATTTGAGAACATGGGCGCCGTCCTCGAAGCAAAAGCCGACGACATTGTGCGCACCACCCAGCCACGCCACCACGCCGCCTCCAGCGAACTCTGGAACCGGATGGTCGCGCGGGGAGATATTTATCTGTCCAAATATCCGGGCTGGTATTCGGTTCGCGACGAAGCTTTCTTTGACGAATCCGAGCTGACCGAAGGGCCGGGCGGCGCCCGTCTTGCGCCGACGGGGGCGCCGGTCGAATGGGTCGAGGAAGAAAGCTACTACTTCAAGCTTTCCGCCTACCAGGACCGTCTGTTGCGACTCTACCGGGAGCGCCCCGATTTTGTGATCCCGGAAAAATATCGCAATGAAATTATCGCTTTCGTCGAACGCGGGTTGACCGATCTTTCGATCAGCCGATCGACATTCGCCTGGGGCATTCCCGTGCCCAACGATCCTCGGCACGTCATGTATGTCTGGGTCGATGCTTTAACCAATTACATCACCGGCACGGGCTTTCCCGATCCAGCGGCGCCGCGCGCAAAATTCTGGCCGGCCGACGCGCATGTGATCGGCAAGGACATTACCCGGTTTCATGCCATCTATTGGCCGGCCTTCCTGATGTCGGCCGGCGTTACCTTGCCAAAGCAGATCGTCGTCCATGGGTTTTTGTTCAACCGCGGCGAGAAAATGTCGAAATCGGTGGGCAATGTGATCGACCCGCTGGCGCTTGCCGGCCACTATGGGGTCGACCAGTTCCGCTATTTCTTGCTCCGCGAAGTGCCTTTTGGTCAGGACGGCAATTATTCGCATGAAGCCATCGTGAGCCGAATCAATGCCGATCTCGCCAATGACCTCGGCAATCTCGCTCAGCGCTCCCTGTCCATGCTGGCCAAGAATTGTGACGGGAAACTGCCCACGCCCGGTGCATTTAGCGAGGCCGACCGTTCCTTGCTCGCGCAGGCAGCCGCCCTGCCGGCCAAGTCCCGCACGGCAATCCAGGACTATTCCTTGCATATGATCTTGACCGAGATCTGGCGCGTTGTCGGTGAGGCAAATCGCTATTTTGCCAGTGAAGAACCTTGGACCAAACGCAAGAGCGACCCAGCACGGATGGAAACAATTCTCTTTGTGACCGCGGAGGTCCTGCGGATCGTGGCGATCGTGACGCAGCCCTTTATGCCCGCTTCGATGGAAAAACTTCTCGACCTTTTGAGCGTTTCAAAACATGCACGAAATTTCGCCGACGCCGAAGTGACTCCAGGTCTTACGGCGGGAGCGGCTTTACCCGCCCCGTCACCCATTTTCCCGCGCTATATCGAACCGGAACCAGCCGAAGCATAATCAATTTTCGGAAACCAGCCATGTTGATCGACAGTCACTGTCATCTCGATTTCCCTGATTTTGCGGCCGAGCGTGACGCAGTGATCGCGCGCGCACGCGCCGCCGGATTGAGGAGAATGATCACGATCTCGACGCGCACAGACGCGTTTGCGAGCATTAGTCAAATCGCGGAGACCTATCCGGAGGTGTTTTGCACCGTCGGCACGCATCCGCACCATGCGCATGAAGAAGCCGAAGTCAGCGCCGACCGTTTGGTCGAGTTGGCGCGTCATCCAAAATGCGTCGGCATCGGTGAAACCGGGCTCGACTATCATTATGACAAGCCGCCCCGCGACATTGCGGAACGCGTGTTTCGCACCCATATCGCGGCGGCCCGTCAAACCGGTTTGCCGATTGTCATTCATGCCCGTGACGCCGACGCCGATATTGCCGCGATCCTGCGGGAGGAAATGGGGAAGGGGCCGTTCAAAGGCCTCCTTCATTGCTTCACCTCGTCGCCCATGCTGGCCGAAACCGGATTGTCGCTGGGGCTCTGCATTTCATTTTCGGGGATTTTGACGTTCAAGAATTCTCAATCCTTGCGCGAAATCGCCCACACCGTCCCGATGGATCGCTTGCTGGTGGAGACGGATGCGCCCTATCTGGCGCCGGTGCCTCATCGCGGAAAGCGCAATGAACCGGCGTTTGTCGCGGCAACCGCACAGGTGCTTGCCGACGTTAAGGGCGTCTCCTTGGAGACCCTTGCCGCCACGACCAGCGCCAATGCGCTGCGCCTGTTCGACAAAATGACGCCGCCGGCTGTGGACGCGGAGGCCGCGTGAGCCTGTCCTTCACGATCCTCGGCTGCGGTTCCTCCGGCGGGGTTCCCCGAATCGGCCAAGGTTGGGGCGCGTGCGACCCTGACAATCCGAAAAACCGGCGCCGCCGCTGCTCGATTCTCGTGGAACGCGCCGGGCAAGATGGCGCCAAGACGCAACTGCTCGTCGATATGTCGCCGGATCTTCGGGAACAATTATTGGGGCTAGGGGTCTCCCGACTGGATGCCATTTTGCTCACCCATTCGCATGCGGACCATATTCACGGGATCGACGATATACGGCCCCTCGTCATCATGAACCGCCGAAAAATCGATCTCTATATGGATGCGGCGACCTCCGGAATCGTCCGGACCGCCTTTGGCTACATCTTCGAAACCCCGCCAGGCAGCCAATATCCTGCTCTATTAAATGAGAATCGCATTATAAGCTCCTATAATATCTCGATAGATGGCCCTGGCGGAAGCGTAGACGCCCTGCCGTTCCAATTGCGTCATGGTGAGATCGATGCGCTCGGTTTTCGCTTTGGGAACGTCGCCTATTCACCTGATCTGAACGGTATTCCTTCAGAAAGCATCGGCTTTCTCGAAGATCTCGACCTGTGGATTGTCGACGCGTTGCGCTACACGCCTCATCCCAGCCATTTCTCGCTGCCTGAGACCCTCGATTGGATCGCCAAGCTCAGGCCCAGGCGGGCAATCCTCACCAATCTTCATACCGACCTGGATTTCACGCGGCTCCGGGCCGAGCTGCCGCCGAATGTCGAACCGGCCTATGACGGGATGCAGATTTGGGGCTGACGCGGGGGCTCGTTTTAGGTTCCATAATATAGATTATGCGAATCACGCCGACGCACAGGTTTTTATCGGCCGCCTGCCAAACCGCAGCGATTGGTGTAGCCAAGACGCATAACAGTTGCTATATTTTTTTCTCACGGGATTTTCGGCATTTTGACTATTGACCATCGGCGGGGTTTTCGGCTGGCACCTGGCGGCGCTGGCCTTTTGGCTTGCGCGCAGCTGTAATTGCGCGACTTTCGGCGTGTGGGCATTTTTTAAAATTGCCGAGATGACTGCAAGGCCGTCTTTGCTTCGATGAGCCCGTGTGGGCAAGGAAGGCGCGGCAATGTCCGCGCCATGGCAAAGTTTGATACGCTAAAGGTTGAGACGAGCAGGCACATCATGAGCAAAGGTAGAGATTTTCGGGGACCCAAGAAACGCGGTTTCGATGACGATGGGCCCTCGCCCTATGATTCACCGCGGCCGAGCAGAACCCCTCGCTCGAGTTTTGGGGCAAGTAGTGGCGGCGGAGCCCCCGAGCTCGCGCCGGCCAGCGGTCCAAGCATTGATGCAGTGGTCAAATGGTTCAAGGGTGACAAGGGCTTTGGGTTTGTGGAGCTCGGCAACGGATCCGGCGATGCTTTTTTGCACATCGGTGCATTGCAGGCTGCCGGTTACGAGTCGGTTCCGCCAGGTGCAAAATTAAAGGTGAATGTCAGCAATGGCATGAAGGGCGCACAAGTCACTCGCGTTCTCGAAGTCGACACGGCCGGGGCGGCGGAGCGTGCGCCTCCTTCCCGCGGCTTTGGCGATTCGCCCCGCCCCCAACGCCGTGCCCCGGACCCCTCGACGGCGGTCTCCGTGACCGGAACCGTTAAATGGTTCGATGACCACAAGGGCTTCGGTTTCGTCCAATCCAACGATGGCGGCAAGGACGTCTTCGTGCATATTTCGATTCTCGGTCCATCCGGAATCCAAAATCTCGCCGAGGGGCAGCCGGTGACGATGCGGGTTGTGGATACACCGAAGGGCCGCGAGGCCTTGTCGATTTCGCTCGATTGATCAGGCGCCGAATCTCGGCCTTGTGCCATGGTCAAGCAGGCGGTGGAAAGGGTGGATCCCTCGGTCCCTCTCGCTTGTGATTTTGGCTGATGGAATCATCGCGCGACATCAGTCGACTTGTTGAGATCATGGCAGCCCTGCGCAGCCCGGAAACGGGCTGCGCATGGGACTTGGAACAAACCTTCGAAACGATTGTCCCCTATACAATTGAAGAATCCTACGAGATCGCCGACGCCGTCGCGCGCGGCGATATGGAGGATCTGAAAGAGGAATTGGGCGACCTCCTCCTCCAAGTCGTTTTTCAGTCCCGCATCGCCGAAGAGCAGGGCCTCTTTGATTTTGGCGGCGTGGTCGAAGCAATCACCCAAAAAATGATTCGACGCCATCCGCATGTGTTTGGCGGCCTGCGGGATTTGTCGCCGGATCAGGTGAAAGCCCAATGGGCGAACATTAAGCGGCAGGAAAAATCCGAACGGCAAAATGCCAGCGGCACATTAGGGGCGGGAGTCCTGTCAGATGTTCCCGTGGCCCTGCCCGGCTTGACCCGAGCGGTCAAACTGCAGGCGAAAGCGTCCACCGTAGGCTTCGACTGGGACGATGCCCGTTTGGTAATCGAAAAAATTCGAGAGGAAACCAGCGAGATCGAAGCCGCGATGGACGGCCTGGAAACCGAAGCGATCTCCGAGGAGATCGGCGATCTTTTGTTTAGCGTTGCCAATCTCGCGCGCCATGTAAAGGCCGATCCCGAAGCTGCGGTGCGCGGCGCCAATGCTAAATTTGAGCGGCGTTTCCGTTTCATCGAGGAGGCACTCGCTCAAAGCGGCACAGCCTTAGGCTCGGCGACCCTCAACGAGATGGAAGCGCTCTGGGTAAAGGCCAAGTCCTTGGAGAAACAAGCGGGGCGCTGAGCCTTGCTTAGCTGTTGGCGAAAAATTTTCGCCGGACCGGCTCTGCCCGATCGGGCGCGACCCGAACCCGGACATGCAGCGCGCCATCCGCGCCCGTGCTTTTACGCATCACTTCAGTATGTTCATGTAACCAATTGAGACCAGCACCGTTTTCAGGCGCCAGTGCGATGTCAAAGACGATGCGGCCACGGGCCAGAAGAGCCTCGATCGCCGCCCGTAGATCGTCCATTCCCTGCCCCGTCAAAGCTGAAACAATGACCGGTTTGGCGCGCGATGATTCCCGCCGGGCGCGCTGTTGCGCCGCCGCCAGCGCGGCGTCGTCGAGCAGATCGCATTTGTTCCAAGCCTCGACAAACCGGCGATCATCGGCGGTATCGACGCCAAGATCCTTGAGAATGGTTTCGACGTCGTGCAGCTGGGCCTCGGTATCTCCATGCGATATGTCGCGGACATGGATAATGATGTCAGCTTCGAGAACTTCCTCAAGCGTCGCGCGGAAGGCCGAAACAAGCATCGTCGGCAGTTCCGAAATGAAGCCGACCGTATCTGACAGGATAATTCTGCCGCCGTGTGGGAGGGTAACACCGCGAAGGGTCGGATCGAGCGTCGCAAACAGCATGTCCTCAGCGACGACCTCGGCCTCGGTCAGCCGATTGAACAGGGTAGACTTTCCGGCATTCGTATAGCCGACGAGGGCAACGATCGGATAAGGCACGATGCGGCGCTTCTTGCGATGCAGACTGCGGGTCCGCTTGACACCTTCGAGGTCACGCTTGATGCGGGTCATCCGCTCCTCGAGGAGACGCCGGTCGGCCTCGATCTGGGTTTCGCCGGGTCCGCCGAGAAAACCGAAACCACCACGCTGACGTTCAAGGTGAGTCCAGGATCTGACCAGCCGCGACTTTTGATAGGCGAGATGCGCAAGTTCGACCTGGAGCGCCCCTTCCCGGGTTCGCGCCCGCTGGCCAAAAATTTCGAGAATAAGCCCAGTTCGGTCGATAACCTTGGCCGAGAACGCCTTTTCGAGATTGCGTTGCTGCACGGGGGACAATGCGCAATCCATCACCACGAGATCAATCTGTTCAGCTTGCACGAGGCTCGCGAACTCGTCGACTTTACCCTTGCCAAGAAAGCTGGCAGGCCGGATTTGCGCGAGTGGAACGATTTTTCCCGCGACGATTTGGAGTTTGATCGCTTCGGCAAGGCCGAGGGCTTCCAAAAAACGCGCTTCGTTCGAGCGGCCCTGCGACAGGGAGGCGGATGTGCCAGGCTCCCTCTTACGTCGCGCCTCGAGATAAGGAGCGATGACAAGAGCCCGAGTCCGAGCCTCACCGGCCCTGGTCAGGCCAGAAATGAGCGCTGATTTTGCGCCGTTCTCAGGAATTCCGATGCCCGACCTCCTGGTAGTTCTGGAAGCTCGTTAGCAAGGGCAGAATAAAATGATCGAGAATCGGTTCCTCACTCTGTCTATTATGGCCCCGGATGCCCAGCTTCGTCTCCTGCTTCGAACATTTGGATAGGCTGACCCGGCATGATTGTCGATATGGCATGCTTATAGACGAGCTGGGAATGTCCGTCACGGCGAAGAAGCACGCAGAAATTGTCGAACCAGGTCACGACACCCTGCAGCTTAACCCCGTTGACCAGGAAGATTGTGAGCGGAACCTTGTTCTTGCGGACAAAATTGAGAAAAGTGTCCTGCAGATTTTGTGGCCTCTCTGCTCCCATTTTTAAGAATCCCATTTTGTTCTTGGCGCCGTCGCCCGACGCAAATTGCTCATCAAATCCAACGGCGCCCTTTGGTTCGGGTCCGGTCCTTCAACCCCTGACACGATTTTTAGATCCCTCGGCAAAACCAAGGCTGTTCTCTGACACCTTCTCGTTTCTGAGTTTTGCCGCCAATTACTAAAAACTTCCACTTCTATTATATTCATTTACAAAGCAATGTCGGCGTCTTCTATTTGAAACTATAAGTACCAAAAGCAAAGATGTTAAAGTGACGCGATCTGATCCCAGAGGATGCAACTAATGCAATTATATTGGAGCATTAGAGCGCGCTGCAAGCTCTAGTTTGATAATTGTCATCAGAACACCGAATTTTTTTCAAAAAACGCAGTCTCGGCCGAGTTCACCTTCATTTACGATCGCGCCGCGGCCTCGTGGAAGATCGCGCGCAGTCTTGTCGCGACCGGACCCGGAACCCCTGTCCCTATCTGCCGGCCGTCGATGCGGACCACGGGCATGACGAGGGTCGTCGCGCCCGTAACAAAAGCTTCCTGGGCGGCAAAAGCTTCCTCCAAACTAAATTTTCTTTCCTCGAACTTCAGACCTTCGGCTGCGATGATTTCCAGCAGCGTGGTCCGGGTGATCCCCCGCAAAATGGCGTGGTCGACCTGGTGGGTGATGACTATGCCGCCCTGCCCGACGATCCACGCGTTCGAGGCCGATCCCTCGGTTACCATCCCGTCCGGCTCGACAAACCAGGCCTCATAGGCCCCGCCCTCTTTGGCGATCTGGCGCGCCAACACGTTGGGGAGCAGAGAAATCGACTTTATGTCGACCCGCTTCCAGCGAATCTCGGGGCATGTGACGACGCTTATGCCCTTGCGTGCGACGCTTTCGCTTTTTCCTGGGTCGACATGACGCGCCGTGACGACGAGGCTTGGATGGGCATTTGTTGGAAAGACATGATCGCGCGGCGCGACCCCGCGGGTAATCTGAAGGTAGACGAATCCATTTTGAACCTTATTCCGCCGTACCACCTCGCGCAGGATGATGGCGAGCGCCTCGGGCTTCAAGGGCGCATCGATCCGCAATTCAGCGAGCGAATAGGCAAGCCGCCCCAAATGGCGTTTTTCGTCGATTAAGGCGCCCTGAAAAACTTCGCAGACTTCATAAACGCCATCGGCGAATTGATAGCCGCGATCCTCGATATGGACTAAGGCGTCACGGCGCCAGACATATCGGCCATTGACATAAGCAACCCGACTCACGCGCGCTCCCAAGACTTAAAAAAATGAACGCTGGGCCCGCAGGGAAACCCAGAGTGTAGATGCCATAAACCACAGGGACACAAGCCGAGCAAATTTATACGAACGTCATCAAGCTGTGGGAAGCGTCATATCGGCCACGCTGGCGGCGGCTTTTGCACTCATAAAGTCACGACAGTTTGATAAACCAACTTGCAATTTTCGGAGTTTGCGCTGGCTATTTTTCCGGCTATGCTGCTGTGAAGAAAAACGTCTCCGCCCGCATGTTGCGGCGGCGCGGTATAATCATTGGGGGAAGCTACGATGCAAACGTCGCGCGGGAAATTGATCGCCGGCTTTGCGGCCGCAGGCGCACTCGTCACCCTCGTTCTTATTGCGATTGTTTTCGGTTCCCACGATGAACGCGCAGCGCCCGTCGTGAGTCAGTCCGGTTTAACCGGCCAAGGGCTGAAGGCAGTCGAGAAGCAAGAACCCCTCAAACCCTCCCTGCCGCTTGGCGTTTCGCCGCAACTCTATGCCATGGCTGTGGCACGCGGACGAGAGCCCACACTGAGCTTGGTCTCCCTTGGCGAAAAACTGTTCAAGGACAAACGGCTTTCCGTCGACGATTCGATTGCCTGCGAGACCTGTCACGATCCCGCCAAGGGCTTTACCGACCATCGCGGCGGCCCAACATCCACCGGCGTTCAAAACCTGCAGGGCCAACGCAATGCGCCCAGCGTGTTGAACGCAATGTTCCAGGCCTTACAGTTCTGGGACGGCCGCGCGCCAACCCTCGAGGATCAGTCCAAGCTCCCCATTCTGAACCCCGTTGAAATGGGCCAGAAGACGCCGGAGGACGTGGTCGCCAAATTGGCAAAAATTCCGGAATATTCCGATTCTTTCAAATCGGTTTTCGGTCGGGATGTCACTTACGACGATATGGCCGCAGCGATCGCGGCATTCGAGCGGACGCAATATTCAGGAAACGCACCATTCGATCACTTCCTGGGCGGCGACAATAGTGCCCTCAGCGATTCAGCCAAACGCGGATGGGCGTTGTTTCAAGGCAAGGGACGCTGCAGCTCCTGCCACGCATTCAATAGCGTATCGCCTCTTTTCTCGGATCAGAAATTCCACAACATCGGGATCGCTGCGCATAAGCAAAATTTCGCCGAACTGGCAAAGAAAGCGCTTGGCATCCTGAAGACCGGCGATGAGAAACAGATCGACGAATTGGCGCTGCAGACCTCCTATTCCGAACTTGGCCGGTTTCTTGTCACCAAGAACCAGGCCGATATCGGCGCCTTCAAAAGCGAGACGCTGCGCAATATCGGAATCACCGGCCCCTATATGCATGATGGCTCTCTCACCACTTTGTGGGACGTGATGGACCATTACAATAAGGGTGGGGTTCCAAATCCCTATCTGGATGGCGGCATGCAGCGGCTCGCGTTAAGCGAAGCGGAGATCGACGACCTCGTGACGTTCCTTTTCGCCCTCACCGACGATCGCTTCGCGGAGTTCAACAAGGCCGAGCTGGCGCGCCAAACTGCGCTCAAGACCAACCGGCCGCAGCGCGAAACCGAAATCGCCGAAGGCCGGAAAGGCGACCTTGGCGATATCGGGACCAACCCGGATCTGCGTAATCCCGCCACGCTCGGAGCCTTTTAATGCAGGATCTTCGACCAGCAGCGTTTGTCGGCTAAGATCATGCGGATAAAACAAGAAGATTGAGCAGAGTGTTTTACACAAAGCATTTTGCTCGGGAGGACAGCAAATGGCGCATAAGAGCATCGAGACCAAACATTATGAGGAACGCACCTCCTTCTTTGAGGATCTCGCACGCCTGGGCGCTGTTTCACGGCGCGGCTTCATGCATGTCGCCGGCGTTTCAGCCGGAATCGCCGCCGCCAAAGGGCTGATCACGCCGCAAAGCTTTCAACTGGTCGAGGTTGCGCAAGCCGCCGAAACAGGAACGCCGGCCTTCACCTTTGCCTATGTCTCCGACACCCATCTTTACACGCGCAATGTGAACGACCGTTTCATCAGATCCGCATTGCAGGCGGTTGCCGATGTCAACGCGCTCGACCCGCAGCCGGATTTTGTTTTGTTCGGGGGTGATTTAGCCCAGCTCGGGCGCAGGGACGAACTTGATCTC